>JBDTAX010000078.1:0-9607 GCA_039924425.1 Pseudonocardiaceae bacterium | reverse complement strand
GGGGCACCGGCCCGGCGTCGTGACCACCTCATCGGCGGCTGCCGCGCGTAACCAAGAGTGGGGCCGACTACCTTGGCGCCCATGACCGTGCAGCACCGCCGCCACAGCGCCGACGGCACCGAGACCCAGCACCGACGCCAGAGCGCTTCCCCACCCCGGCCCAGGGCTGATCGCAATGACTATAATGAGGGTTATTCACAAGATTATCAATGCTAAGTTGATCAATATTTGACCAGTAGTGATGATGATCCGGATACTGGATGATCATGACTGTGAATAAGCCTCAATCACTAAGTCAATGATGGCAACGACCCCGAGCAGCGTAAACATTCAGCCGGTACACGTTGGTGTTCTGTGTGGTGGCATGGTGTGATGACTGGCGGGCTCGTGCCGGCCGGGTGGGTTTGTCGTGGGATGCCTGGTCAGGCGGGGGCGGGGTCCGGGGGAATCCACGGCCGCCCGATGATCGCGTCGTGGAGGACGGTCATCATGTTGTGGCTGAGCCTGTCCCCGTAGCACGGACACCCGACCTGAGGTGGCCACGGCCACCAGGAAGGATGCCACCGTGCCCGCTGGTCACCATTCGTGATCTCGAACTGCTCACCTGACGGTGGGATCGGCACGGGTCACCTCCATGGTGGTAGACCGGCCGGTCTTTTGGGGGTCGGCGGCGGCGATGTCCGCGGGTGTGCAGGCGAGGTAGCCGAGCACGATGAAGTTGGCCAGGAAGACCACCCCGAGGGCTTGTGCCCATCCCGTGTCGGCGAGCACGAGGAGCCCGGCGCCGACCACGAGAGAGCCGACTGCCGACCAGGCCTGTAGGCCGTGTCCTCGGGCGGGACGGGGGGCCGGTGTCACCTCGGTGGCCGGAGCGTCGGCGGCTCCGGGGTCGAACCGCCCGTGCAGGACCAGCCGGAACAGCAGAGCCAGCGAGGGGAACAGGATTACCGCGCCACCAAGCACTGCGATGACGACCGCGAGCATGGTGCGGTTGGACGCGGCTGCCTGTTCCACGGTCAGCCCGGGAAGCAGCACGGGCTGTTGGGCCAGCGCCCATCCGGCGATGATGGCGGCGACCGCCAGCGCGGCGGTGCCCCGGGCGCGCATCGGGTTGCGGCGTCCGACCAGGAGCAACGTGGCGATGCCGGCCAACCCGGAGACGATGATCGCGGCCAGTCCCGGTCCGTGGACTAGGCCATCGAAAAGCGGGGCCGCGTCGAAGCGCAGCACGGCCAGCCCAGCGATCGAGATTACCCCGGTGATCACTCCGGTGCCTATGGCGCGGGCCCGGAAACTGCGCACGAGCTCCGGCTCGCCGAGCCGGACCGCGTCGGAGCACAGGTAGACGGCGGCGAGGAAGGCCGCGACCATGACGGCCAGCACTCCCACCAGGATCGATGTCGGATTGAGCCAGCTTGTGATCAGGTTTCCGGCGGCGTTTCCGACCGGCACCCGCCGTGAGGCGACCCCACCCACCGCCGCGCCCAGCGCGAACGGGGTGAGGATCGACGAGAGCGCGAACACCGTGTCGATCACCCGCCGTTCCCGGGGGATCGACGTGCCCGACTGCAGGGCGTAGGCCGCCCCCCGCAAGATGATCCCGATCGCGGCGAGGAAAAACGGCACGCTCAACGTGGACAGGATCGAGCCGAACACGGTTGGGTAGCTCGTCCACAGCACGGTGAGCACGAATATCAGCCACACGTGGTTGGCCTCCCACACCGGGCCGATCGTGTGGTGCGCGTGGTCCCGGATGCGCACCGCGTGCGGTCCGCGCCCGGTCATCAGCTGCCACAGCCCGGCACCCATATCGGCCCCGGCAAGCACGGTGTAGAGCACCAGCCCGACCAGCACGAAGATCAGTGGAAGGTAAGACAGCACAGGTCAGCGCCCCACCGTCGTCGCGTACCGCGGCGCGGGCGGATTGCGTGGCGGCAACGGCGCCGCGGCTAGCCGGCGCAGGATCCAGACCACCGCGACCACCAGCCCCAGGTACACCGCTGCGAGCGTGCCGTAGCCGATCGGGATCCCCGCCGCGCCGGTCACCGCTTCGCTGGTCCGCATCACCCCGTAGACCACCCATGGCTGGCGGCCGACCTCGGTGGTGACCCAGCCGCTGATCAGGGCCACGACCGACGCCGGACCGGCCACCACCAGTGCCCGGTAGAACCACGCCGAGTCCGGCAAATGCTTACCCCGCGCCCGCGCCACGAAGTAGATCACGCCGAGCAGCGCGAGCGCCGTCCCGATACCGACCATCAGCTGGAACGCGATGCGCACCACGTTGACCGGCGGGATCTGGTCGGGAGGGAAGGCGTTGAGCCCGAGCACGGTCGCGTTCAGGTTGTGGTAGGCCAGCAGCGAGAGCAGCTTGGGGATAGCGATGCCGTAGTGCACCTCTCCCGCGCTGTACCAGCCCAGCAGGTGTTCAGGCGCCCCCCTCGTGGTCTGACCCAGGCCCTCCAGCGCGCCGAGTTTGATCGGCTGATCCTCGGCCACCGTCCGGGCGGCCCAGTCACCGACCACGATTTGGGCCGGTGAGGCCAGCGCGGCGATCGTCAACGGGATCGCCAGTGCCGTGCGTTCGTAGCGCCCCCACCGCCCCCGCAGCCGGCCCACCGAGTAGGCGCCAGCCAGCACGAAGCCCGTCACCATGTACCCGGCCAGGTACATGTGAATGAGCTCGTGCCAGAAGTACGAGTTCTCAAACAGCGCCTCGAACGGGTGCACGTCGGTGACCTTCCCGTCGCGCAGCGTGAACCCTGTCGGATGGTTCATCCACCCGTTGACCGCGATCACGGTCAACGAACCGGTGAAACCCGCAATCGCCATCGGGACGCCGCTGGCGAAATGCATCTTCGGCGACAGCCGGTCCCAGCCGTAAACATAGATGCCAGCGAAGATGGCTTCCAGGAAGAACGAGAAGCCCTCGACGGCGAAGCCGAGGCCGAACACCCCACCGAAGGTTGCGGTGAAGGCCGGCCACAGCAGCCCCATCTCGAAGCTCAGGATCGTGCCGGTGATGACCCCGACCGCGAACAGGGCGACCATCACCCTCGTCCAGCGCCGCGCCAGGGTCCGATACAGCTCGTCGCCGGTACGCAGGTACCGCCACTCGACGAACAGGATGATCACGGGGAAGGCGATCCCGAAACACACCAGCGGGATGTGCACCGCGAACGACAGCGCCTGCATCTGACGCGCCTGCAACAGATAGCCCTGATCCACCGCCGCGAACCCCATGGCGTTGGGCGTGGCGGGAGCGGCGACCGAACCGCCGCCCCCGCAACCGGCGATGAGCCCGAGCACGCAGACCTGCATCGTGAGCAGGATTGCCGCCAGACGCGACCGGGTGACGGTGGCGGGCGGGGTTACGGCACGATCACGTCGTCGGGCTCGACGGAGTTGGTGATACCGATGAACGAGCCCGGGACCGGGTACTGGCCCAGGGTGAAGTTCAGGATCGCGGTGGGCTATAGGTTCCACTAGCTGGATGGTAACCGATCCGACAGTTGTGTTGCGGTTGCTCTTTCCTTCCGGTGGAACTAGCGTCGATGACACCTTCTACAGCGAGGGCCGACACCGCGTATCCCGTCCAGGGATGTCCAGGAGGCCCGGCTGTGTTCGTAACCTCGCCCTCGGCGGTCGCGGCACGTCGTCGATGCCGCCCGCCGGCTGGTCGGGGCCTGACGAGCGTTCTCGGTACGTGGCTAACGAGGAGCGAACATGAGTGATCATCCGGTCCCTGACTGGGATCCGCGAGATGTCTCCGTCCTGCGCGATCAGCGGCGTGCGTACGACGAGCTGCGCGAGCGTTGCCCCGTTGCCTACGACAGTTTCCTGGGCTGGTCACTGTCCCGGCATCACGACATTGTCAGCGTCCTCGCCGATCCGGAGACCTTTAGTAATGCCTCGGAGTATCGCTCCGTTCCCAATGGCATGGACCCGCCTGATCACACTCGGTACCGCCACGCTCTGGAGCCATATTTCCGGCCTGAACGGATGAAAGCGCTGGAGCCACGCTGCCGGCGCATCGCGGTCGACCTGGTGCAGGCATGTCTGGGGCGCGATGAAGTGGAGTTCGTCGCTGAGTTCGCCCAACCCTTCCCCGTCAAGACGCACTGCGCGTTCTCGGGTTGGTCGTCTGAGACGTGGAAAGATCTGCGCGACTGGGTACGCCGAAATCAGGCGGCGGCGTTGTCGCCGGACAAGGAGACGGGGGCGGCGCTGGCTCGCGAGTTCGCTGGGTACGTCTCGGAGGCGCTACGGGCGCGTCGGAAAACCGAGCTAGCTGCCAGTGATGATGTCATCACCAGCTTGATGGGGACCGCAGTCGAGGGTGCAGCGTTGAGCGACGAGGACATCGTCAGCATCCTGCGCAACTGGACAGCCAGTTGCTCCACCATGGCGGCCGCACTCGGAATCCTCGTGTGCTACCTCGCCACGCACGCTGACATGCAGGAGCGGCTGCGCCGCGAACCGCCCCTGCTGGCTGCGGCGATCGAGGAGATTCTGCGTACCGACGGCCCGCTGGTCGCCAATCACCGGACCGCTACCCGCGCGGTGGAGATCGCGGACCGGAAGATCGGCGCTAGCGAGAAGCTCTCGCTCAATTGGATTGCCGCCAACCGTGATGGAGGCGTCATTGACGATCCTGACGCCGTACGCCTTGACCGTGACCAGGGGGACAACCTCTTGTTCGGGGCGGGAATCCACTATTGCCAGGGCGCGCCATTCGCCCGCCTCCAGCTGCGGGTCGCCCTGGAAGAGCTCCTGCGGTGCACAACCACAATCGAGCTCGGTGCCAGCGGTCCGCCGAGAAGAGATGCCTACCCGAGCAATGGATTCCTGACCTTGCCGGTGCGTCTCCGCTGACTTACCAGCGGCAGGCTTGCTACGGTGTGTGCTCAGCGGCGGGGTAGTAGGGGTAACTGGGGTAGGCGTAGTCGAGGCCCCAGAACGGTGTGTAACCGTAGTAACCGTACATATTGTGGTAGAAGACGTCATCGACGAGGTCCGGGTCGTAGCGGGGCGCGCTGGCGACGTGGTCCCGGGAGTGGTTGATGTGGACCTCATCGTCGGTGATGTGGGTAATGGCGTCGACGGGAATGAAGGACTTCGTCTCACCGATGCCGAGAAATCCCCCATGTTCGACCAGCAGGAATCGAACTCTATGGTCCTGATCGTCGATGAGCAGATCCTCCACTTTACCGAGGGCCTGGCCGTCCTTGTCCTTGACCTTGCGGCCGCGAATGTCCTCATCAGCGCTGGACACTGTTTGCCCACTGTCGCTCAGCTTGTTGAGGACGGCGTTGTTGGGTGCGGTTGTCATGCTGGTGTCTCCTCTGTGGGTTTCGCACTGTCAATCCCGGAGCAGCTCGGCCAGCAACGCGGCCTCGCTGATGTCGGCGTGCTTGGTGGCGGTGAGCAGCGTGAGGGTGCCGCGCCAGGCCAGCTCACGCAGGTGCGCAAGGGCCTCGGCGCGCTCGGGCTCGTCGAGCTCGACCCGGTAGCGGCGGCCGAACTCCGCGAAACGCTCCGGATCGTGGCCGTACCACGTGCGGAGCGCCGTCGAGGGCGCGATCGGCTTGCACCACTCGTCGAGAGCGGCCTTCTCCTTGCTCAGTCCCCGGGGCCAGAGGCGGTCGACCAGTACTCGGGTGCCATCTTCGGGCACCGGTTCGTCGTAGGCGCGGCGCACCCGCACCTCATGCTTGCCCGCCATGGCCTGCCCCTTTCCCTCGCTGCTATCAGGTGTGGCGCTCGAGTGCGGCGACGGCCTCCTCGACCGAGGCGAACAGACGGCCGGGGCCGAACTGCGTGAGCAACGCACCGTGCTTGAGATTGTGGTGGACGAGGTGCGACACGCGGGCGATCCCGATGGTCACTCCGCGCTGCCCGAGTTCGGCGGCAAGATCGCGTAACGCTTGCAGCCCGGTGTAGTCGATGTCGGGTATGGCGTCGGCGTCGAGGACCACCGTGTGCGGCGGAGTGGGCGCGGTGTCGACGAGGGTGCGCAGTCGCGAGCGGAAGTAGTTGGCGTTGCCGTACCAGAGGGGGGCGTAGATCAGATATACCAGAATTCCGGGGACCTGTTCGGTGGGGTTGCCGAGGTCCACGGGGATCCAGTGGTCGGTGCCCGGCTCACGTCCGAGGATGGTGTCGCGTGGCCGGGCCGCGCGCCGGGTCCGGTCGGCCAGCGAGAGGATCATGGCCAGGGCTACGCCCTGTTCGATGCCGACCAGGGCCACGGCCAGCAGGGTGGCGGCGGCCAGCGCGAACTCGATCCGATCGAAACGCAGCACGGTCCGCAGCTCGCCGACCCGGAACAAGGTGATCGCGATGTATACCAGAGTGGCGCCCAAAGTCGCCTGTGGCAGGTCCGCGAGTGGTGCGGTGGCCACCAGGACAACCGCCCCGACGACAACGACGGCCACGAGATTGGTGAGCTGGGAGCGGGCGCCGGACGCCGTGGTGATCGCCGTGTTGGGTGGGCTCGCGTCCACCGCGAATCCTCCGATCAGCCCGGCGGCGATGCCGCCGGCGCCCACGCTGATCAGATTCCGGTTGAAGTCCTCGGTTGCCGCGGCCCCGGTGCCCGAGGCCCGCACGGTGGCCGCGGTCTGCGCGATGCACACGAAAGCCACGGTGAGCACCGGTCCGGACAGCTGCCCCAGCCGCGGCCAGGGCGCGGTGGGCAGGCGCAGGCGCGGCAGTCCACCCTGGACCGAGCCGAGGATTGCCACACCGTGGTGTGCGCCGAGACCGAAGACGCGGATGGCGACGATGGACAGGATCAGGCCGACCAGCGCCCCCGGGAACCTCCGATCGATGCGCTGGGCGGTGACGATCACGGCAAGGACCCCGACGGCGATGCCCACCGTCCAGCCGTTCGTGTGGCGCAGCTGGCCGAGCAGCGCGGCGATCCGGTCGAGGGTGGTGCCGCCCCCACCGCGCAGGCCGAGGATGAGTGGGAGCTGGCGGACCACGATCTCGACGGCGATGCCGGCCAGCACCCCGGTGAGCACCGGGGTGGACAGGAACTCCGAGATCCACCCCAGGCGCAGCAGGCCGACGGCGATGAGCAACGCGCCCACGAGCAGCGTGGCGAAGGCCATCACCGTGCTGTAGCCGGCGGTACCCACCGCCGCGACGGCCGCGACGCCGGTGGCGAGCACCGGTGCGATCGTGGAGTCCGCCCCGACCGAGAGGTGACGGTTCGTGCCGAGCAGGGCGTAGAGCAGTGAACCGGCGACGAAGGTATAGAGCCCGGCGACCGCGGGCAGGTTCGCCAGCAGCGCGGTGGCCATCTGCGACGGCACCGCGACCGCGACCAGTGTCAGACCGGCCAGCGCATCGGCTCCCAACCACGATGCCCGGTACCCGCGCAACGTCGGCGGGACCCACCAGGAGCTCATCCTGGCGCACAGTGTGGGGGAACTTCGCCGGTGTCCACCACGTACTGGGCCACCTCCCGCAGCTTGATGTTCACATGCTGGGAGGCTCGGCGCAGCACCGCGAAGGCCTGATCGGGGGTGATGCGCTCGCGCTCGATGAGGATGCCTTCGGCCTGGCCGATGATCTCTCGGGAGGTGAGCGCCCCGCGCAGATTCTCGACCCGACGGAGCTCATTGCTGAGGGAGATGGTCGCATCCTCGAGCACCTCAGCCGCGCCGAGGGCGATGCCGGCGTGAGCGGCGAAGATCAATGCCTTGGTCCGGTCGGTGGCGCCGTAGGCCCGAGGCAACCGGGCGTAGAGATTGAGTGCCCCGAGGGTCCCGTTGGCTGACAGCCGGCACGACAGCAGGCTGCGCATGCCGAGCGTGACGGCCCGGGGACCGAAGGTGGGCCAGCGCGGGTCCTCAGCCAGGTCCTCGGCGTAGACGGTCGCTTCGTGGTTGATGGCATCGAGGCAGGGACCCTCACCCGTCTGGTACTGCACGGTGTCGATCGTGAGGGCGACGGGGTCGGAGTACACCGGCGTGGTGACCTCGGTCCCGGTCAGGACAGTGATGCCGGCCGCGTCACATCCCTCGACCGTGGCGACGGCAAAGTCGACGATTTGTTGCAACGTGCCCAGGACCGTCGGGTCGGAAAACAGTGTACGCGCGATCTCGGCGAAGGCAACAGCCAGCTCGCCGTAGGGCTGATCATTATCAGTCATAGCTCCACTTCGCAACCTTCACCTCTCACCTGATTGGCCGCTGAGCCGTGGAGGTTGGTTTCCCCACCGAGAATGGTAGCGTGGTCTTGCCTTCTACAGCGAGGGTCCGGCGGGCACTCTGTGCCCCGCAGACCCCAAGGCAGGGCCATCATCTTTCCTCAGCTACCCAGGTACCGCAACCTCCCGCTGGGCCACTTGGCCGCTGCCTGGGCAACTCCCGCTCGTCACGACCGTCCACAGAGGAGACTGCTGTGAGTACCGATACGGATCACGCTGACCATGACCAGATTCCCGACGCCGTCGTCGCCGTTTATGGCACGGAAGTCGAGCTCACCGCCGCCATCAAGTACCTGGAGCACGAAAAATTCGACATGTCCCATATCTCGGTCGTAGGCAAGGGGCTGACCGAGGAACGGCACATCGTCGGGTTTGAAACACCTGCTAAGCACACCGCGCATTGGGCGAAGTGGGGCGGACTGTGGGGGTGGTTGTTCGGTGCTTTCATCTTCATCCCCGGTCTCGGGCACATCGCCGTCGGCGGTTATCTGCTCTTTCTCCTGGCATCCGCCGGGGTAGGCGCTGTCGGCGGTGCGGCCGGTGGTGTGCTCACCAGCGTCGGGATCCCCAAGGACGGGATTCCGAAATATGCGGCGGACCTGCGCGCCAACCGGTTCCTCGTCATTGCCCACGGCACACCCAACGAGGTTGATCGGGCTCGTGAGCTGCTGGCGCACACCAACCACGACCGCATCGACCACCACAGCTCGGCGCCGCAAGTCTCGTAGATCGAATCCGTCAGGAGCAAAGGAATTGAGCATCGACTCGACCACCTCGGCGCGCGCCCGCATCGTCGTCGGGGTGGATGGATCCGAACCGAGTAAGCACGCGCTGGCCTGGGCGCGGTTCCTGGCCCAGGCCACCGGGAGCGGGATCGTGGTCGTCGCCGCGTGGCAAGCGTTCACCGGTTATGGCTGGATGGGTGTGGGGTTGGCCCCGATGCCGGCCGACTGGAACCCGGCCGACGACGCGGAGAAAGCCCTCGTCGCGACTGTCGATGACGTGTTCGGCGGGCACCGTCCGCCCGGGCTCGAGATCATGGTGCGGGAGGGCAACCCCGCACAGACCCTGCTGAAGCAGAGCGAGGGTGCGCGAATGCTGCTCGTGGGCAACCGCGGCCACGGCGGGTTCAGCGGTTTGCTGCTCGGTTCGGTCAGCGCCGCGTGCATCGCGCACGCCACCTGTCCGGTGCTGGTGCTGCACGGAACCACACCGCCACCCACCCCAGCACTCACCCGAACGGAAGTCACATCATGAATGTCGTCATCGTCCTGATCGCCGTCGTGCTGCTGTTCCTGTTGGCGATGTCGATGTCGGTCAGGGTCATCAAGCAGTACGAGGACGGGGTGTTGTTTCGCCTGGGGCGGGTGATCGGTGACCGCAAAC
>JBDTAX010000077.1:0-12299 GCA_039924425.1 Pseudonocardiaceae bacterium | reverse complement strand
CGCCGCGGTCATCGCCGGGGTGCTGCGATTGCACCCGGTGGGCGCACCGGAGGTGCTCGCCGAGCGCGTCACCGTGGGCGCCCGGGCGCACGGTGAGCTGCTCATGCCCTCGGTGTGCGCGGTGCTGGCGAGCGCGCAGGTGTGCATGAGTGAGCTTGAGGCGGTGGTGTGCGGGGCGGGTCCGGGCCCGTTCACCGGGCTGCGGGTCGGGATGGTCACCGCCGCTGCGCTGGGCGATGCGCTCAGCGTCCCGGTGTACCCGGTGTGCAGCCTGGACGCGATCGCCCACCGGGCGGGTGTGGGCAGCCCGCTGGTGGTGGTGAGTGACGCGCGGCGTCGAGAGGTTTACTGGGCGCGCTACGATGCCTGCGGTACCCGCGTCGAAGGTCCCCACGTGAGCCGGCCCACGGAGCTGCCGCTCGCCGGAGTGTCCCGGGTGGCCGGTGCCGTCGATGCGCTAGGGGAGCTGGGCGCGCTGGGAATGCGGGTGGTGGTGCCGCCGCCGTACCCCGACCCGGCCGGACTGGTCGCCGTGGTGGCCCCGGCGGTTCGCGCGCACGCCGCGCCGGGGCCGTTCACCCCGCTGTACCTGCGCCGCCCCGACGCGGTGGAACCCGGGCCGCGCAAGCGGGTGACGTCGGCATGAGTGTGCTGATCAAGCCGATGTCACCCGAAGACGTGCACCGTTGCGCGGAGCTGGAGCACCTGCTGTTCGACATCGACGACCCGTGGAGTCATGCGGTGTTCGTCGAGGCGCTGGCCGCGGGGCATTACTACCTCTCCGCGCGGGAGGGTGACGCGCTGGTCGGCTACGTGGGCCTGGCCCGCACCGGCCGGGAGGCGGAGGTGCACACCCTCGCGGTGGACCCGGCGCATCAGCGCCGCGGGATCGGCCGGGCGTTGTTGCGGGCGGCCCTCGACCACGCCGGGGAGGCCACGGTCTTCCTCGAAGTGCGCACCGACAACGAGTCGGCGATCCAGCTGTACCGCAGCGAGGGGTTTGAGGTGATCGGTATCCGCCGCGGTTACTACCAGGCCAGCGGAGCGGACGCGTTCACCATGCGCCGGGCGGCCCGCCAGCGGTCGAATTCATGACTGTGAGTATGGCCGGGAGTACAGGCATCGTCCTGGGCATCGAGTCCTCCTGCGACGAGACCGGGGTGGGTGTCGTGCGGTGCTCGGGCGAGGGCACCGTCACGCTGCTCGCCGACGAGATCGCATCCAGCGTGGAGTCCCACGCCCGGTTCGGCGGCGTGGTGCCCGAGGTGGCCGCCCGGGCCCACCTGCAGGCGATGGTGCCGACGGTACGCCGCGCGCTGCGGGTCGCCGGTGTCACGCCCGCCGATGTGGACGCGGTGGCGGTGACCGCGGGGCCGGGGCTGGCCGGTGCGCTGCTGGTCGGGGTGGCTGCGGCCAAGGCGTACGCGGCGGCTTGGGGTGTGCCGCTGTACGGGGTCAACCACCTCACCGCGCACATCGCGGTGGACACCCTGGAGCACGGTCCGCTGCCCCCCGCGCTGGCCTTGCTGGTCTCCGGCGGGCATTCCAGCCTGCTGCAGGTCTCCTCGCTGGTGGAGCCGTTGTGCCCGCTCGGCGCGACCGTCGACGACGCCGCCGGGGAAGCGTTCGACAAGGTGGCGCGGCTGCTGGGGTTGGGTTTCCCCGGCGGGCCGTTCATCGACCGGGCCGCCCGGGACGGGGATCCGAGCAGCGTCCGCTTCCCCCGCGGCCTGACCGGTCCGAAGGACGCGCCCTACGACTTCTCGTTCTCTGGGCTCAAGACGGCGGTCGCGCGGCATCTCGAGGCACTGGCGGCTCGGGGGATCACCGTGCCAGTGGCCGACGTGGCGGCGGCCTTCCAGGAAGCCGTGGCCGATGTGCTCACCGCCAAGGCGATCAGGGCCGCCACCGACCGGGGCATCGACATCCTGCTCATCGGGGGTGGGGTGGCGGCGAACTCCCGGTTGCGCGCCCTGGCGGGGCAGCGTTGCGCCGCGGCCGGGTTGACGCTGCGGGTCCCCCGGCTGCGGCTGTGCACGGACAACGGGGCCATGGTGGCCGCGCTCGGGGCGCACCTGCTCGCCGCCGGCGCGCCCGCCTCGCCGCTCGACATCCCCGCCGACCCAGGTTTGCCGATCACCACCTCGCTGGTGGGTGGCGTCCCGGTCGCGCACTGACGTCGGGCACTGGCCACCCCAGTTGAGCGCTGGCACTCGGCACAGTAGTCTGCTAATTGGCACTCCGGTCTTCGGAGTGCCAGCAACACAGAGTTTCATCAACACAGAGTTTCATCAACACAGTGCCAGCAAGGGCCCGAGCCGCCTCGACACCCGCGACGGCGGGGTGGTAGGAGCCAGTACACACAACCTGCCAGCTCTTCGAAGACCCCAGAAAAAAGTGGAGGTCACACCGTGGCGAGCGTGAATATCAAGCCGCTCGAAGACAAGATCGTCGTCCAGGCCAGTGAGGCCGAGACGATGACCGCGTCGGGCATCGTCATCCCGGACACCGCCAAGGAGAAGCCCCAAGAGGGCAAAGTACTCGCCGTTGGCCCGGGTCGAGTCAATGACAGCGGCAACCGCATCCCGGTGGATGTGAGTGTCGGAGACGTCGTCCTCTACACCAAGTACGGCGGAACGGAAGTCAAGCACAACGGCGAGGAGTACATCATTCTCACCGCGCGTGACGTGCTTGCTGTAGTCAACTAGCGGTCCTAGTCAACCGCCCCGCGGCCCCTCCGGGGGTTGGCGGGGCGGTTGCGCGCATCGGCCCCGGCTTATTCGGTGCGGGGCCGGCGGCCCATTGAAGAGTTCGCCCGTGAGGAAGGCAGACAATGCCCAAGCAAATCACGTTCGACGAGACCGCGCGGCGCGCGCTGGAGCGCGGAGTCGACCAGCTCGCTGACGCGGTCAAGATCACTCTCGGCCCGCGCGGCCGGCACGTGGTGCTGGAGAAGAAATACGGCGCCCCCGTGATCACCAATGACGGGGTGACGATCGCGCGTGAGATCGAGCTGACCGACCCCTATGAGAACCTCGGCGCCCAGCTCGCCAAGAGCGTGGCGACCAAGACTAACGATGTCGCGGGTGATGGCACCACCACCGCCACCGTGCTGGCCCAAGCGATCGTTCGGGGGGGCCTGCGCAACGTAGCCGCCGGCGCCAACCCCATCTCGCTTGGCAACGGCATCGCGGCGGCCGCGCAGGCACTGGCGAGTGCGTTGGCGGCCAAGGCGACACCGGTGTCCGGCGAGCAGGCGATCGCTCAGGTGGCCACGGTGTCCTCGCGCGATCCGGAGATCGGCGCCCTGGTCGGCGAGGCGATGACCAAGGTTGGCGACGACGGCGTGGTCACCGTGGAGGAATCGTCCACGATGGCCACCGAGCTGGAGATCACCGAGGGCATCGCGTTCGACAAGGGCTACATTTCGCCCTACTTCGTCAGCGACCCCGAGCGGATGGAGGTGGTGCTCCAGGATGCCCACATCCTGCTGCACCGCGACAAGATCTCCTCGCTGATGGATCTGCTGCCGCTGCTGGAGCAGGTCAGCCAGTCCGGCAAGCCGCTGCTCATTGTGGCTGAGGACGTCGAAGGTGAGGCGCTGTCCACCCTGGTGGTCAACGCGATCCGCAAGACCTTCTCGGTGGTGGCGGTCAAGGCGCCGTTCTTCGGTGATCGCCGCAAGGCGTTCATGGACGATCTCGCCGTCGTCACGGGTGCCCAGGTGATCAATCCTGAGGTCGGTCTCACCCTGTCCGAGGTCACACTGGACATGCTGGGTCGGGCCCGGCGCATCGTGGTGACCAAGGATGACACCACCATCGTCGAGGGCGGGGGCAACCAGACGGATCGCGACGCCCGCGCGGCCCTGCTCCGGCGCGAGATCGCGGAGAGCGACTCGGACTGGGACCGCGAGAAGCTGCAGGAGCGGCTGGCCAAGCTCGCCGGTGCGATTGCGGTCATCAAGGTTGGGGCGGCCACCGAGACCGCGCTCAAGGAGCGCAAAGCTCGGATCGAGGACGCCGTGGCGGCCGCGAAGGCGGCCGCTGAGGAGGGCATCGTGCCCGGCGGTGGCGTGGCGCTGGTGCATGCCGCTGAGAAGATCGGGGATCTCGGCCTGCACGGCGATGAGGCCACCGGTGTGGCCATCGTGCGGGCCGCGTGTGCCGCACCGGTGCGCTGGATCGCGGCCAACGCGGGTTTCGAAGGCAATGTGGTGGTCGTCAAGGTGCGTGAGATGCAGTGGGGTCACGGCTTCGACGCCGAGGCGGGCACTTACGGTGACCTGGTTGCCGGAGGCATCGTGGACCCGGTGAAGGTGACTCGCTCGGCGATCGTCAACGCCGCCTCCATCGCCCGGATGGTGATCTCCACGGAGAGCGCGGTGGTCGACAAGCCGGTGGCGTCCTCGGCGGGTCAGAGCCAGGCCCACGGCCACGGGCACGGTTAGTAAGAGACACGGCGCACACGCAGATGCACGCCACGATGGCCCGATAACCCCACAGAAGAGGGGTGCGGGGCCGTCGTGGCGTGCAACGGTAGCCGCAATGCCCGAATCATCCGCATTCACGGTACTGCCGTGATCCGCTCACACTCGGTAGAGTGACGGTTGCTCCCCATCGGTGATACCCACTGTCCGGAGCGGTGCGGCTGCCGGTTCTTGATGAAAATCCATCAGATCGTGTCAAGTTCGGGCTCCGCATGACCGATATGGAGGTGGGCACATCAGTTGGCTGCAGGAGAGGAGTCCTTCCGTGACCGCGGTTCTTATCTGCGATGACCGGCGAAGCGTCCGAGAGGGGCTCACCCGGGTGATGTCTGCGGTCCCCGGCGTGGCTCGGATCGACTGTGTGGCACACGGTGACGAGCTGTTGGCTCGGTATTCCCGCCAGCCTGTGGACGTCGTGCTGGTCGGCACCCAGCGCGCGGTGCCGGCCGGTGTGGAGGCCACCCGTCGGCTGGTCTCGGCTCACCCGCAGGCCAACGTCATCGTGTTCGGCGCGCCGGACGATGCGGGCAGCATCGCCGCCGCGATCGCTGGCGGCGCGCGGGGCTATCTGCGGTGGGACGCCTCGCGTCCCGAGCTCGTCGCCGCGCTCGCGCACACACTGGCCAGCACGTCGGTGCCGGCTCCCCGCCCCCCGTCCGACCCTGGTGTCCAGCTCACTGAGCGAGAGTTGCAGGTGCTGCGCGGGATGAGCCAGGGCAAGAGCAACGGGCAGATCGGGCGTGAACTGTACCTGTCTGAGGACACCGTCAAAACCCATGCCCGCAGGCTGTTCCGCAAGCTCGGGGTGCGGGATCGCGCGCAGGCCGTCGCGCACGGTTTCCGGCGCGGTCTGGTGGCCTGAGTACTGGGGGAGCGCGGGTGGTGACCGCAGGTTGCTCCCGCGTGAGCACTCCCACGGCGACAGGCAGCGTCATCAGCCTGGTGCGCTGGTTTTTCCGTGACCTCGTGCGATGCGCGGCGCTATCATGTTCGATATCTGCGCGCTCTGCCGCTACGGTTCCCCGTGAGGTAGCGGTGTCTCGGGATGGTGATGGATGCTCGGGACAGCACAGTGGCCACCGCCGGCCGGCATTCAGCCCGGTCGGTCCCCCCGGTTCGTAACGGCAGGGCTGCAATCCGCGATGACCGCTGTGGAGGACGACCTCGATGTACTGGTCGCTGCTGCCGTCAACGGTGAGCAATTTGCCGTTGAGGGGTTGCTGCGCCGGCTCCGTCCTCTCGTGGTGCGGTACTGCCGCTCCAAGGTCGGTGGCCAGGAAAAGACGTTCGCTTCGGCGGACGACGTAGCGCAGGAGGTGTGTCTCGCGGTGCTCACGGCCCTGCCCAGTTACCGCGATCAAGGCCGCCCCTTCGTCGCCTTCGTGTACGGCATCGCCGCGCACAAAGTTGCTGACTCCTTCCGCTCCTCGGCGCGCAATCGCGACGAGCCGGTCCCGGACGTTCCCGATCGTCAGGATCAGGCCGACGGCCCTGAGGCGCAGGTGCTGCAGGGCGAGTTCGCCGGCAGGATGGCCAGACTGCTGGCCACCCTGCCGGAAAAGCAACGCGAGATTCTCCGCTTGCGGGTCGTGGTGGGCCTGTCGGCGGAGGAGACGGCCGAGGCGGTGGGCTCGACTCCGGGCGCGGTTCGGGTGGCGCAGCACCGAGCTCTGGGTCGGTTGCGCGGAGTGCTGGCAACCGAGGGGGTGGTCTGAGTGACGAGTCGAGACGACGTCCCCCATGCCCGCTACGCGGGCGAGGATCCCTATGACATGCCTGTTGATCTGGCCGCTGTGCAGGCCGACGACGCGCTGCTGGACCTGATCGGCCGAACTGGGCGCGCGCCGAGCGGCGCGGACGACGACTTGGCGCGAGTCCTGGCCGCATGGCGTCGTGAGGTGCACGCTGAGCCGTTCAGCGAGCTGGTGGACACCGACACCGCCCTGGCTGTGATCCACGCCGCCCATCGGCCGGCTCGTCAGCGCCATCGCGTGTTCAGCCCGGTCGCCGCGGCCGCGGCGGTGCTGGTGATCGCCTTTTCCTCGGTGGGCCTGGTCGCCAAGTCCGCGCATCCCGGCGACCCGCTGTGGGGGGTTACCCGGGTGCTCTACGGCGACTACGCCCACTCGGTGCAGACAGCGGCTGACGTGCAGAGCGAGCTCAGCGCCGCCAAGGTGGATTTGGCACAGGGCAAGCCCGAGCAAGCCAGGGCGAAGCTGCAGCAAGTCCAGAGTCAGCTCCCGGCGGTCGGCGAGTCCGAAGGGCACGCTGATCTCGCGTCGGTCCACCACAAGCTCGAGCAGATGCTGAACGAGTCGCCCAATGTCCCCCCGGTGACTGTGCCCAGTGCACCGGTGCCACCACCCTCGGAGCCCAGCAGCACCAGGCGTGCGCCTGGCCTGTCACCGAACTCGGGTGAGCCAGCCACATCCGGTGATGGGAGCACAGCGCCGAGCTCGCCCACCCAGCCCTCTAGCGGCACGGCAGGGTCCGGCGCGTCAGGGTCACAACCCAACCCGATTCAGATCGGCCCGGGCCATGCTTACCCCGGCCCGCGCGGCAGTTCGTCAGGCATTGGTCCTCGTGGCCCGATCGGCCCAGAAGGACCAATCGGCCCCTCGGGCAACTCAACCAGCTCGGGCAGCAGTACTCACGGTATTCCGGGCAGCAGTGCCCCGGGGTATCCGAGCAGCTCGGGTGGTAGTGGCGGTATCTCTGGTGCGCCAGGTACCACCGGCAGCCCGGGCGCCCCGAACGGCGGTGGGTCAGGCGCTGGGGGCGACGACGACGAAGGGCCGAAAAGCGGTCCTTCCAGTGGCCCCGCACCGCACCGTAACCAGCCGGGCATCGTGTCCCCAAGCATGGCCGCCCCGACCGTGCCCGCCCCTAACGTTCCCGCCCCCAGCGGGGCTGGCTCCTGAGGCTGAGCTCAGCTCGGATGTCGCCCCCCGGATATCGCCGAGGTGAGCTCAGTGAGGGTTCTCGGCGAGTGCGGCGTCGGTGTAGCCACGGCAGTATTCCCAGCTCACGTAGCTAGCTGGGTCGGGATCGTAGGCAGGCTCGTGCTGGCGCATCCGGCCGACTTCGAGTAGCTGCCGCAGGCTGGCCCGCAGCAAGTTCCAGTCGTGGTAGTGCTGATCAGCGCAATCGGGGCAGTCCACCACGATCCCGCGCAGTCCGCGTGGCGCCAGCAGAGCCTGGTAGATCGACAGATCGCTCAGGTCGGCGAGCAGGCCGGCCCGTTCCTCGTCGTCCAGCGGCTCCTCGACGGCAGCTGCGGGGTCATCCAGGGCTTCCAATGCCAGCGCCGGGTCGTCGGGGTCACCGGCGAACGGGTCGGGAGGAAGCGAGTCATGCGCCACGGCTGGCACCGTACTCGCCCGGCGGAGTGACTCGGCCAGACGGCCCCGGTTGGACGGCCGGGTTGGACGGCTCAGGTTGGGTGGCCCCGGTTGGATGGCTGGGCGGATACGATCGTCGCATGACCAGCGAGCTCACCGCGCCCAGCTTCCCGTCGAAGTTCGCGCTGCTCGGTCTGACCTTCGATGATGTGCTGCTGCTGCCCGCCGAGTCTGACGTGGTGCCGGCGGAGGTTGACACGTCAACCAGATTGTCCCGCAACATCACGCTGCGGGTGCCGCTGATCTCCTCGGCGATGGACACGGTGACCGAGGCGCGGATGGCCATCGCGATGGCCCGCCACGGCGGGATGGGCGTGCTGCACCGCAACCTGCCGGCGGCTGAACAGGCCGCGCAGGTCGAGGTGGTCAAGCGGTCCGAGGCCGGCATGGTGACCGACCCGGTGACCTGCCTGCCGGAGGACACCCTGGCCGATGTCGACGCGCTGTGCGCCCGCTATCGGATCTCCGGGGTGCCCGTCACCGATTCCGACGGCGTACTGGTCGGCATCATCACCAACCGGGACATGCGCTTCGAGGTCGACCACGGCAAGCGGGTCGCCGAGGTGATGACCAAGCCGCCGCTGGTCACCGCGCAGGTGGGAGTCACCGCGGACGCGGCGCTGGGCCTGCTGCGCCGGCACAAGATCGAGAAACTGCCGATCGTCGACGGGCGTGGCACGCTGCGCGGCCTGATCACCGTCAAGGACTTCGTGAAGACCGAGCGCTACCCGCTGGCCACCAAGGACCCGGACGGGCGGCTGCTGGTGGGCGCGGCGATCGGGGTTGGTGAGGACGCCAAGCAGCGGGCCGCGCTGCTGGCCGAGGCCGGCGTCGACGTGCTGGTGGTGGACACCGCGCATGGGCACTCTCGCGGCGTGCTGGAGATGATCCGCATGCTCAAGGCCGAGCTGGGCGATGCCGTCGATGTCATCGGCGGCAACGTGGCCACCCGGGCCGGGGCGCAGGCGCTGGTCGACGCGGGCGCGGACGCGGTCAAGGTCGGCGTGGGGCCCGGATCGATCTGCACCACCCGGGTGGTGGCCGGGGTGGGCGTGCCGCAGATCAGCGCCATCTTCGAGGCGGACCAGGCGTGCCGTCCGGCGGGCGTCCCGGTGATCGGCGACGGCGGCATCCAGTTCTCCGGGGACATCGCCAAGGCCATCGTCGCCGGCGCCAGCACCGTGATGCTGGGCAGCCTGCTGGGCGGCACCGCCGAGGCGCCCGGGGAGCTGATCCTGGTCGATGGCAAGCAGTACAAGACCTATCGCGGGATGGGCTCGGTGGGTGCGATGGCGCGGCGCGGCAGCACTCGCTCGTACTCCCGGGACCGCTACTTCGCTGACGACGTGCTTTCCGACGACAAGCTGGTGCCTGAGGGCATCGAGGGGCGGGTCCCGTTCCGGGGGCCGCTGTCGCTGGTGGCCCACCAGCTGATCGGAGGTTTGCGGGCCGCGATGGGTTATGCCGGCGCCGCGACGATCCCGGCGTTGCAGGACGCGCAGCTGGTGCGGATCACCTCGGCGGGTCTGCGAGAGGGTCACCCGCATGACATCACCATGACGGTGGAGGCCCCGAATTACGCGGTGCGCTGAGATGCGCGATCTGGTGGAGATCGGCATGGGCCGCACCGCGCGGCGCTCCTACGGCTTCGATGACGTCCAGATCGTGCCCTCGCGGCGCACCCGCTCCTCCCGGGACGTGTCCACCGCCTGGCAGATCGACGCCTACCGGTTCGAGATCCCGCTGGTGACCCACCCCACCGACGCGATCGTCTCGCCGGCGATGGCGGTCCGGATCGGCCAGCTGGGCGGGCTGGGGGTGCTCAACGCCGAGGGACTGTGGGCCCGCCACGCGCGGGTCGACGAGCTGCTGCCCCAGCTCACCTCCGCCCTGGGTGACGCTGACGAGGCGGCTGCGGTGGCACTGCTGCAGCGGTGGCACGCGGCCCCGATCCGCCCCGAGCTGCTCACCGAGGCGATCAAGGCTGTGACCCAGGCCGGCGTGACGGTGGCCGCTCGGGTCAGCCCGCAGCACGCCCGGGACCTCGCCCCCGACCTGCTCGCCGCCGGCGTGGAGATCCTCATCGTGCAGGGCACCATCGTCTCGGCTGAGCATGTTTCTTCCGCCGCGGAGCCGCTCAACCTGGTGGAGTTCATCGCGTCGATGGAAGTCCCGGTCATCGCCGGTGGGGTGGGCGACTACCGCACCGCGATGCACTTGATGCGCACCGGGGCGGCCGGCGTCATCGTCGGCCACGGGGCGGGCGCGGGTACGTCCACCGGCGATGTGCTCGGCATCAGGGTCCCGATGGCCACCGCGGTCGCCGACGCCGCGGCCGCCCGGCGGGACTACCTTGATGAGACCGGCGGGCGCTACGTGCACGTGATCGCCGACGGCGGGATGCGCACCAGCGGTGACATCGCCAAGGCGATCGCCTGCGGGGCGGACGCGGTGATGCTCGGCGAGCCGCTGGCCGCCGCGACCGAAGCACCCGGCAACGGCTTGTACTGGACGTCCGCCGCGGCGCACCCATCGCTGCCGCGCAGCCACATCACCGCCGTGCCCCGGGGCTTGATTGACCTTGACACGCTGCTGTTCGGCCCCTCTCATGACGCCAGCGGCACGGTGAACCTGTTCGGCGCGCTGCGCCGCGCGCTGGCCAAAACCGGATACTCCGAGCTCAAGGAATTCCAGAAAGTCGGCCTCACCGTCCGCCCCTGAAGCTCGATCAGGCACTATCCCGCAGGAGTCGCGCCGCTCGTTCCAGCTCGTCGGCGAGGAGCGCCCGATCGCTGAGGTCGCCGCCTGCCGCAAGTCGTTCCTCGGTCCACTCACGGATGAGCTGGGTCACCCCGACACCCCGCACGCGGGCCGCTTCACGCAGCCGATCCATGGTGTTCCGGGGAAAGCGCACCGAGCGGGACACCATCGGCTCGCCAACGTCGATCGTCACGGGCTCGCCGCGCTCCCACTCAATGAGGACGTCGTCATCACCGAGCTGTTCGTAATGTTCCGCGAGACTCTCGATCTCGCCTTCGGATGGATAGTTCGTCATCGTCTCATCCGCCTCCTTTCGGCTCTGTCGACGTCGCGGGCAGTGACGACGTACCAGCTGCCTCGTGGGCGCGGTGCGATGACGACCACGAGCCGGCGTCCGCCTCGACTGCGCCCGAAAACCAGGTAGGTACCCTCGTGCTTGCCATGTCGGGCGTCCAGGGGTGGGCTGAACAGCACATCCTCGACCTCCTCGGGAGTAATCTCGTGCCGTGCGATGTGGGCAACGCTGCGCGAGCTCCACAGCACGCGATCGATCTGCACCCAGAAGATTGTACCCCTGCGTGGTACGGAAGAGTGCTGGGTTCCAGCAAGTCGGCCTGACCGTCCGCCCCTGAGGCGCTCGCGCCCTGTCGACCTACGTTCGGCAACCCGATAGCGTTGCACCTGTTTGATGGGCACCGCGCGGGGGAGAGGCTTCGTGCGAGTGTTCGGTCAGCGATACTTCACAGGCTCAGAGGGGCAGCCATGACTACCAGCACTGCCAGCTTCCAGCGCGACATTCTCCCACTGTTCACGCAGATAGACATCGAACATATGGCCGAGCAAGGAGTCGCCCTCAACGATTACTCGTACATGAGCAATCCCGCCAACGCGGCCGAGGTTTACCAGCAGGTGTCGCAGGGGTTGATGCCTCCGCCCGGTAGCGGTGAGAACCGCTGGTCATCCGACATGGTCGCGCTCTTCCAGGCGTGGATCGATGGCGGCTACCAGCCGTAATCCCGACTCGCTGACCTGGTCTTGAATGCGCTCAGTGCGCCGAGTTCGGCAGGAGGGCTTCTCAAGCGGCTCCCAAAAGCTCTCCCGTCGAACTCGGCAACAGTGGAGTCAATCACCAACGACGGGATCGACAGGACATCCCAGTACTACAGCCGCGCCGACGGTAGTCGGAGGATGCGCGACTCGGCGCTGCCCGTGAACTCGACGCCACCGACATTGCAAGGCCGGTTGAGGTCGGTGGCGTCGAGTTCACGGTTGTGAGGCTCGCCCGTCCGCCAGTGAGGTCCGCGCCCATCGCGAAGTTGATCACATGGTGGCGCGCCGTGGTCGCAACACTCGCGGCTGCCAGGTGGCGCGGCGGAGCGAGTGCCGCCTGAGTACCGTTTCGCCGACGACACATGCGCAATCGTCGTTGTCGATCGTCCGGCGCTCGCCCAGCAGCGGTGTGCCGCCTTGTGGATAACCCCGTCGCGTTGACAGACATCCCAGGAGTTTGAATGTCAAGGGTGTTCTGGATTCACCGGTTGTTGGTGCCACGGCAGGGCAGTGCTGCCGCGCCGCTTCCGCTCCTCGGCGCTGGCGCGCCTGCGGTGTTATCTTGAGCCCGATTTTCGATCATGCTTGTGGCCTGGGGC
>JBDTAX010000076.1:0-3623 GCA_039924425.1 Pseudonocardiaceae bacterium | reverse complement strand
GGAGCTGGCCTTGGCCAGCTCCACCCCCTTTTCACGCTGGTTTTCACGCTGGGCGAGATTGTCAGATCCAGCCCGCCTCGGCCGCGATGCGAATAGCATCGATTCGAGTCCGGGCTTCCAACTTGGTCATGACGCGTGAAAGGTAGTTGCACACCGTCCCGCGGCTGAGAAAGAGCCGCTGGGCGATCTCGGTCGGTGACGCCCCGCCCGATGCGAGGTCGAGCACCGTGAGTTCGCGCGGCGTCAACGGGCTGCCCGCCACACCGATCGCGGCAACCGCGAGGGCGGGGTCGATGGCCCGTTTCCCCTTGGCGACCTGACGGATGGTGGCCAGTAGCCGCCGGGGCTGCGCGTCCTTGTCCACCGCGCCGGCCACCGGAACATCCAGTGCCCGGCGGACCAAGCCCGGTCGTTGTGCCGTGGCGAGTACGACCACTCGGCATTCGGGCAGCCGCTCATGCAGCGCCTGCGCGGTCGCGAGTACGTCCGATCCGCCTTGGTCGACGTCCAGCACAGCGATGTCGGGTTGGTACCGGATCGCGGTGGGGATCACGCGGTCGCCCGTTGCCAATCCGGCTACCACTTCGATGTCACCTTCGCCGGACAGCAGGGCGGCGAGGGCGCCTCGAAGCAGACTCATGTCGATGACCAGGAGTACCCGAATCGGTTTCGGGTCCAGAGTAGGGCTCTGGGTTGAACAGCGGACCACCGCCGAAGGCTGAGTGGTCAGAGAATCGGGGATATCGGTGTACTCATCATCCGCGGCAACAGCGCCTGCCGCGAGAGTGCGCGGTCCTCGGTGTCGTGAAATCATGAGACGCGAACGAGATCGACTCGGTCGCGAAACGCGCATGGTCTCCAATGTGTTTCCATTGGGCTGTCCCCTCCCCAGGTGCCCGGGAAGAATGTGTGATCCACATCCGTCCCGAACGGTTGAACGCGCCCTGCTGCCCCCTTCCAGGTGGTCCCGGAGGACCTCCCGGCAGGATACCCCTAGGGGGACCCTGCACAGGTTGTCATCGCTACTGCGGCTCAAGGTGTTACGCCGTGTACATAGCGTCACCGTTGTTACTCTGTGTATATGTTCGCGCACGCTCCGGCCAACCCGGTGCGCATCGGCTGGAACACCGTAGGCTCGCGGGTCGTGACTGGGCCCCTGGACTGGTTGGACGATGCGGCGGCCGTCCGTCGGGCCGCCGGGTTGCGGCGGGTGCTTCGGCCGCGGCCCCCGGTTGAGCTGGTGATCGACCTGGCGTCCAATGATTACCTGGGTCTGGCGAGAGACCCCCGGATCGTGCGAGCGGCGGTACGGGCGGCGCGTGCCTGGGGCATCGGGTCGACGGGATCCCGCCTGGTTACCGGCTCCACCGAGCTGCATGCCCAGTTGGAGGAGGAGCTGGCCGCGTTCTGTGGCGCGGCGGCGGCCCTGGTGTTCTCTTCGGGCTACACCGCCAACCTCGGTGCGGTGACGGCGCTGTCCGGTCGGGGCACTCTGCTGGTGTCCGACGCTGCCAGCCACGCCTCGCTGGTGGACGCGTGCCGGCTGTCCCGGGCCCGGGTCGTGGTCGTCCCGCACGCCGATGTCTCGGCGGTGGATGCCGCGCTGAGTGCCCGGCCTGAGCGCCGCGCACTGGTCGTCACCGATTCGGTACTCAGCGTGAGCGGTGAGCTCGCGCCGCTGCCCGAGCTGCATGCGGTGTGCCGGCGGCGCGGGGCGGTCCTGCTGGTTGATGAGGCGCACGGTCTGGGAGTGTGCGGGGCCGGCGGGCGGGGGCTGTTCGCGGAATGCGGCCTAGCTGGCGAACCTGACGTAGTGGCCACGGTCTCGCTGTCGAAGGCGCTGGGCAGCCAGGGCGGCGCCGTGCTGGGCTCGCTCGCGGTGGTCGAGCATCTCGTGAACACGGCGCGCAGTTTCGTCTTCGACACCGGCCTGGCACCGCCGGCGGCGGGCGGGGCGTTGGCCGCGCTGCGGGTGCTGCGGGCCGAGCCGGCGCTGCCCGGCCGAGTGCTCGCCGCCGCCGCAGCCATCGCCGCCGCGGCTGGCGCACCTGCGCCGCGCTCTGCGGTGGTCTCGATCATCCTCGGCCCGCCGCGGCGAGCGGTCGATGCGGCTGCGGCGTGCCTGCGCCACGGGGTGCGGGTGGGTTGCCTGCGTCCCCCGGCGGTGCCCGCCGGGACCAGCAGGTTGCGGCTGAGTGCCCATGCCGCGCTGACCGATCCGGACCTGGTGACAGTGACGCGGGTGCTCGATGCCGTCCTGGCCGACGTGGCCAGATGACCCTGCTGGTGGTGACCGGGACGGGTACCGGGGTCGGCAAGACGGTGGTGACCTCGGCCATCGCCGCGCTCGCCATCGCCGCCGGGCTTCGAGTGGCGGTGCTCAAAGCCGCGCAGACCGGTGTCGAGGTGGGCCAGCCAGGTGACGTCGAAGAGGTGCGGCGTCTGGTGGGCCCCGCGGTCACCTGCCGGGAGCTGGCCCGCTACCCGGACCCGTTGGCACCGGCGACGGCGGCCCGCCGTGTCGGCCTGCCCCCGGTGCGGCCGGCCGCCGTCGCCGCGACGGCCCGGGAACTTGCCGCGGAGCACGACCTGGTGCTGATCGAGGGCGCTGGGGGATTGTTGGTAGCCCTGGACGACAGCGGAGGAACGCTCGCCGATGTCGCCGCCGCCGTGGCCGCTCCGGTGCTCGTGGTGGCCGCCGCCGGGCTGGGCACCCTCAACCACACCGCGCTGACCGCCGAGGCGCTGCGCAGCCGCAGCCTGAACTGTGTCGGGATCGTGATCGGTTCATGGCCCACCAGACCGGACATCGCCGCCCGGTGCAACCTCACCGATCTACCCGCAGTGACCGGCTTGCCACTGCTCGGCGCACTCCGAGAGGGCGCCGGCCACCTCACTCCGGCAGAGTTCCTGTCAGTAGCCCGGCAGGACCTCGAATCGGACCTGCACGCGTTGGGTTGGGGGCCGTTGGAGATCTGCGTAACCGGGGTTGGTGGTCCTTGAAGAGCCCCAAACTGGTCAGTCCAGGTAGTCGCGCAGGACTTGGGAGCGGGAGGGGTGGCGCAGTTTGGACATGGTCTTGGACTCGATCTGCCGGATGCGCTCCCGGGTCACCCCGTACACCTGCCCGATCTCGTCGAGCGTGCGTGGTTGACCGTCGGTGAGCCCGAATCGCAGCCGCACCACACCGGCTTCCCGATCGGACAGCGTGGCCAGCACGGACTGTAGCTGATCTTGTAGGAGGGTGAAGGACACCGCGTCCACCGCGACCACGGCCTCGGAGTCCTCGATGAAGTCACCGAGCTGAGAGTCGCCCTCGTCGCCGATGGTCTGGTCCAGCGAGAGGGGTTCCCGGGCGTATTGCTGGATCTCCAGCACCTTCTCCGGGGTGATGTCCATCTCCTTGGCCAGCTCCTCCGGGGTGGGCTCGCGGCCCAGGTCCTGGAGCAGCTCCCGCTGGATGCGACCCAGCTTGTTGATCACTTCGACCATGTGCACCGGGATCCGGATGGTGCGGGCCTGGTCGGCCATCGCCCGGGTGATGGCTTGCCGGATCCACCAGGTGGCGTAGGTGGAGAACTTGTAGCCCTTGGTGTAGTCGAACTTCTCCACCGCGCGGATCA
>JBDTAX010000075.1:0-3362 GCA_039924425.1 Pseudonocardiaceae bacterium | reverse complement strand
GATGCCCGGGAACGCCAGATCCTGCGAACAGTCGGCCCGACATATCAGTTCCGGCACGCCCGGCTCCAAGACCGGCTCGCCAATACATACCAGACCATGCCAGGAATAGCGCACGCTCAGTCGTCGTAGGGGTCGTCCACCCTGGCTGCGCCCACTGGAGTCGAGGTGCCTGATTCGAGCCGCCGGGTCGAGTCGATCAGCGCGAAGGCGGCTCCGGTGGGGTCGGCGACTCGGGCGATCCGGCCCAGCTCGCTGTCGTAGGGCTCGAAATCCACCCATCCGCCCAGCTCCAGGACGCGCTCCACGGCGGCGTCGGTGCCGGTGCGAGGGTCCACCGCGAAATGCGGCAGCCAGTGCGCGCCGATCTCGGGGGACGCCCAGTCCTCGTTCATCTGGAGCCGGCCCAGGATCGTGTGCCCACCGCGCGACCAGATGGTGTAGTCCACCGACCTGCCATCACCGATCTGCCGCTGCCGGTAGCCGAACACCCGTGCGAAAAAGTCATCAGCCCGTGCGCCATGCCAGGTATTCAACTCCGCCCACGCCAACGACCCGGGGCCGGTGGTGTGCACCATCCACCGCCCCACCGGCTGCCAGAAACCGATCACCGCACCGGTCGGGTCCGCACCAGTGAGTACCCGGCCCCGCCCGGGGACGTCCAGCGGCCCGTCCAGCACCCGCCCGCCCCAGCTCGTGCACGCCTGGGCGGTGCGCTCGATGTCGTCGCTGGCCAGATACACCGTCCAGGCTGCTGGGCGGCCCGCCGGCAGTCGGACACCCGCCAGGCCGGCCACCGGTTGGCCCTTGAGTAACGCGGTGGTGTACCGCGCCCGGCGCGAGTCCGGATCGACCTGGTAGCTCCAGCCGAACAGCCCGGCGTAAAAGTCCCGGCTCACCGCCGGATCGGTGCTCGACACATCGACCCACCACACCGAACCCGGGATGAACGGCATGTCCTGGTCACCCTGCGAGCCACTCACGCTTTTTCTGCGCATACATCACAGAGCAACGGAGCGCCCACGCAGATACACCCAACGTGGTGGTACCGCATCAGGCCATGGTGACCGGCAGCTCCCGGGACCGCGCGAGCGCCTCGGGACCGGGCACGAAGTCCGGGTCGATCTGGTCGGCCAGCTCGCACCCGGTGCGCTCATTGGCCCAGGCGAGCGCGTTGCGCAGGTGGAACTCGACGGCCTGGCGCTGGTAAGTCGCCCAGTCCTTGGCAGTGCCGTCCACCACGTCGCGCATCGCGTCCAGGGTGGCCACGTTGGCCGGCTCCAGCGCGCCGATCGGGCGGATCTCACCACGCTCGGCGGCCCGGACGTGATCGGAGCGGCTCACCCAACCCACCAGGTCGGTGCCGATCTGCGCGCGCAGGAACGCGGCATCGTCAGCGTCGGAGACCTTGTTGCCCACGACCGCGATCCGCACCCCGAACTCGCGCGCGTAGCCGCGGTACTGCCGGTACACCCCGACGCTGCGCAGGGTGGGCTCGCAGACCAGGAACGTCACGTCGAAGCGGGTGAACAGCCCGGAGGCGACGGAGTCGGCGCCAGCGGTCATGTCCACCACCACGTACTCCCGCGCGCCGTCGACGAGATGGTTGAGCAGCAGCTCCACCGCCCCGACTTTGGAGTGGTAGCAGGCCACCCCCAGGTCACCCTCGGCGAACGGCCCGGTCACCGCCAGGCGCGCCCCGTCAACCTCGCGCACGCACGCGTCGTAGATCGGGTTGCGCTCGACGACGCGGAGCAACCGGGAACCCGCGCCCGGCGGGGTGGTCTTGACCATCACCTCGGTCGAGGCGATCCGCGGGTTGCCGCCCCGCAGGTAGTCCTTGATCAGCGGCAGGTGCGCGGCCAGCGTCGGCAGCGCGGCCGCGTCGGCCTCGGTCGCGCCCAGCGCGACGGCCAGGTGCTGGTTGATGTCGGCGTCCAGCGCCAGCACCGGGGCCCCGGCGGCCACCAGGCGGCGCACCAGCAACGCGGCCAGCGTGGTCTTGCCGCTACCGCCTTTGCCCACCATTGCGATCTTCACACGTCCTCCAGAGCAGTCGGGAAGCCACGAGACTACTGATAACCGTTATCATAATCATCTCGAGGTGAGCTGTCGGTTCACCCTGAGCGCGGTCGCGGCATCAGCACCAGTGCGGCCATGGACAGCGCCGCGCAGCCGACGATGTACCAGCTGATGCCGGTGCTCGACCCGGTGGCGGCCAAGATCCCGGCGGCGATCAGCGGGGCCGGTCCGCCGGCGATGATACAGGCGAGCTGGTAGCCGAGCCCGGCGCCGGAGCAGCGCAGGCTGGTGCCGAAGCTCTCCGCGACCAGCGCGGCCTGCGGGCCGTACTGCATGTCGTGGGCGAGCAGCGACAGGATGACGGCAAGCAGGACCAGTCCGGCGTCCCCGGTGTTGAGCAGACCGAAGTAGGGGAACGCGACCGCGGCCATGGCCGCGATGCCGATCCCGTACATCAGCCGGCGCCCGATCAGGTCGGACAGGTAACCGAAGAACGGCACGCTGATCAGGCCGATGGCCGCGGCGACCAGGGTGTCGTTGAGCAGCCCAGTGCGGGCCAAGTGCAGCTGCCCGGTGCCGTAGCTGAGGACGAAGGTGACGAACAGGTAGAACGGCGCCTGTTCCGACAGCCGGAGGACGGCTACGGTGAGGATCTCCCTCGGCTGCTCCCGGATGACCTGGCGCACCGGCTGCCGGGCCACCGCTCGCCGCTGGGCAAGCTGAGTGAACTCCGGGCTCTCCGCCACCTTCAGCCGCACGTACAGGCCGACTCCGACCAGGATCGCGCTGGCCAGGAACGGCACCCGCCAGCCCCAGGTGGCGAAGTCGGCCCCGGTGGTGGCGGAGAGCAGCTCGACCATGCCGGTGGACAGCAGCAGCCCGATCGGCACACCCAACTGCGGCCAGCTGGCCGCCAGCCCGCGGCGGCGCGCCGACCCCCACTCCATCGCCAGCAGCACCGAGCCGCCCCACTCCCCGCCCACGCCGATGCCCTGGATCACCCGCAGCACGATCAGCAACACCGGCGCGGCGAACCCGATGGTCGCGTAGTCGGGCAGGCAACCGATCAGGAACGTGCTGATCCCGCCGAGCATCAGCGTCGCGACCAGCGTGGACTTGCGACCCAGCCGGTCCCCGAAGTGTCCGAAGATCGCCGCCCCGACCGGGCGGGCGGCGAAACCGACGAAATACGTCCCGAACGCGGCCAGCACCCCGGTCGACGCCGACTGCCCAGGAAAGAACAGCCCAGGGAACACCAGCGCCGCCGCTGTCCCGTACAGGTAGAAGTCATACCACTCGATCGCCGTGCCGACCGTGCTCGCCAGCACCGCCCGCCGCCGCTG
>JBDTAX010000074.1:0-15238 GCA_039924425.1 Pseudonocardiaceae bacterium | reverse complement strand
CGGATCGAGTCCCCGCTGGCTGCGCTGCTGGACGCCAGGCGGACCACCGAACACTATGTCGACGAGGACGATCGAGTGCTCCTCGACGACACCCTCAGCATGATCCGGGCGCGCGGCTGCGCGGTCGGCGAGCTGCCCAGCTTCGAGCCGGCCGGCCCCCGGCGCAAAATCTTCTTCGACCCGTCCAAAACCCGTGCTGGCATCGTGACCTGCGGCGGGCTGTGCCCCGGTCTCAATGATGTCATCCGCGGCGTGGTCCGCAATCTGACGAACCACTACGGGGTGCGGCGAGTCGTCGGTTTCCGCCACGGCTACCAGGGTTTCGTCGCCTCATACCGGTACGACGTGGTGGACTTGACACCGGAGAGTGTTCGCGACATCAACGTCGACGGCGGCACAGTGCTGGGCACCTCTCGCGGGCCGCAGGATCCGCACGAGGTCGTCGACTGCCTGGAGCGACTCGGCATCAACATTCTGTTCGTGATCGGTGGCGACGGCAGCATGCGCGGCGCGATGCAGATCGCGAATGTGATCGAGGAGCACGGATCGAGAATCGCCGTGGTCGGGGTGCCCAAGACGATTGACAACGACATTCCCTACCTGGACCAGAGCTTCGGGTTTCAGACCGCCTTCGCGCGTGCCGCCGAGTCGATCCACGCGGTCACCGTCGAGGCCAAGGCCACTGCCTGCGGCGTTGGCCTGGTGAAGCTGATGGGCCGGCACTCGGGGTTCATCGCCTGCTATGCCGCGCTGGCCCGCAACGACGCCGACGTGGTGCTCATCCCGGAGGTCCCGTTCCAGCTTGACGGCGAGGGCGGCCTGCTCGCCTATGTGCAGCGCCGAGTGCGGGAGCGCGGCTACGCCGTCGTGGTCGTCGCCGAGGGAGCTGGGCAGGAGCTGCTCGACGGCGAACAGGCCCCCGGTGAGATCCCCCGCGATGCCTCAGGCAACGCCGGGTTGCGCGATGTCGGCGCATTGCTGCGACGGCGATTCGCCGAGCACTTCGCCGGGGCCGGTGTCCAGGCCTGCATCCGGTTCATCGACCCGAGCTACGCCATCCGGAGTGTGCCAGCCAACCCCTACGACAGCGTCTACTGCGTACGGCTCGCGCAGGCCGCTGTGCACGCCGCGATGTCTGGTCGCACCGAGATGGTCGTCGGCCGGTGGCGCCGGCGCTTCGTGCACATCCCGATGGCGCTGGCCACCAGCTCGCGCAACCAGGTGGACCCGCACGGTGATCTTTGGATGTCGGTCCTGGAGGCTACCGGTCAGCCAGCGCGGTTCGGCGACTGACACGTCCCGCACGTCAATGAGCTGTGGGTCAGCCGGCTGTTTCGGGTCGGTCCGCTAGGCCCAGGCGCAGGTGTTCGCTGTGGTAGATGGCCTCGTCCAACAGTTGGGCGACGTGGTTGTCGTAGAGGCGGTAGACGATGCTGCGGCCTCGTCTGGTTCCGGTGACCAGGCTGAGGTTGCGAAGCAGACGCAGCTGGTGGGAGACCGCTGACTGTTCCATTCCCACGGCGTCGGCCAGCTCGGTGACCGGTCGGGGGCCTTGGCGCAGTTCGGTCAGGATCAGCAGCCGGCTGGGGGTGGCCAGGGCCTGCAGGGTGGTCGCCACGTGCGCGGCGGACTCGGCGTCGAGCCGCCCGGCCGGTCGGTCGCGGCCTTGTACCCCATGTCCCATGACGGGATGATACGCCGCGCCCTTATTCATGAAGACATCTTCATGAGTTCTGTTATGGTCGGGTGGTCCGCTCGTTGTCCCAGGAGGTGACCCGTGGCCTTGTTCCCCGCCGCCACACCGACGCGCCCGAATCCCACCCGGCCGGCGGCTGTGGTGCCGGTGCGGCGGACGCGGTTGTTCGCCTTGGCCGAGATGCGGTGGGCCGCCGCGGCGGTGGCGCTGTTTCTGGCCGGGTTGGCCTTCCACGTGTTGGGTGGGCCGGTGTGGCTGTGGTGGACGCTGTATCTGGCCTGCTACGCGGCGGGCGGCTGGGAGCCGGGCCTGGCTGGGTTGCGCGCGCTGCGGGACAAGACGCTGGATGTGGACCTGCTGATGGTGGTCGCCGCGCTGGGTGCGGCGGCGATCGGGCAGGTGACTGACGGCGCGCTGTTGATCGTCATCTTCGCCACCTCCGGGGCACTGGAGGCACTCGCCACGGCGCGCACTGAAGACTCGGTGCGGGGGCTGCTGGATTTGGCCCCGGACACCGCGACGCGCCTGAACCCCGATGGTGGTGAGGAGACGGTGCGGGCCGCCGAGCTGGAGGTCGGGGAGGTGATTCTGATCCGGCCGGGAGAGCGGATCGCGGCCGATGGCGCGGTGGTGGCCGGGGGGAGCGAGGTGGACCAGGCCACCATCACCGGCGAGCCGTTGCCGGTGGACAAGACCACCGGTGACGAGGTGTTCGCCGGGACGCTGAATGGCACGGGGTCGCTGCGGGTGCGGGTGGATCGCCGCGCGGAGGAGTCGGTGGTGGCGCGGATCGCGACCCTGGTCGCGCAGGCCAGCCAGACCAAAGCGAAGACCCAGTTGTTCATCGAGAAGGTCGAACAGCGCTACTCCATCGGCATGGTCGCCGCCACGCTCGCGGTGTTCGTGATCCCCCTGCTGTGGGGACAACCGCTACGGGAGTCGTTGCTGCGCGCGATGACGTTCATGATCGTCGCGTCTCCGTGCGCGGTGGTGCTGGCCACCATGCCACCGTTGCTGGCGGCGATCGCCAACGCCGGGCGCCACGGCGTGCTGGTCAAATCAGCTGTGGTGATGGAACGACTCGGCGCCACCACTCAGGTCGCGTTCGACAAGACCGGCACGCTCACTCGGGGCACGCCCGTCCTGGTCGACGTCTGTGTGCTGCCCGGCGCTGGTGTGACCGACGTCGAGTTGCTGCGGTTGGCCGCCTCGGTTGAATACGCCAGCGAGCACCCGCTCGCAGCGGCGATCGTGCGCGGCGCCCGCGAGCGCGACCTTGACCCGCCCGAGGTCGGCGAGTTCGCCGCCGCGCCGGGGCGCGGGGTCGCCGGGTGGATCGACGACCTGTTCATCCAGGTCGGCTCCCCAGCCGCACTGCTCCCCACGACAGACGGGACGGTCGAGACCACGGCGGCCAGGGCAGCCGTCGATGCGCTGCACGAGCGCGGGCACACCGCCGTCGTCGTGCTCCGCGATGGCCGCCCGATTGGCGCGCTGGGCATCACCGATCAGCTCCGCGCCGAAGCCGCCGCCACCGTCGCGGCCGTGACCCGGCTGACCGGCAGCGCCCCGGTCCTGCTCACCGGCGACGATCACACCACCGCCATCCGTCTCGCCGAGCAGGTCGGCATCACCGACGTGCGCGCCGGGTTGCTCCCCGAGGACAAAGTCAGCGCCGTGCGCGAACTCGAAGCCGGCGGGCAGCGGGTGGCCGTGGTGGGCGACGGCATCAACGACGCTCCCGCCCTGGCCGCCGCGCACACCGGCATCGCCATGGGCGGTGCCGGCTCCGACCTCACCTTGCAGACCGCCGACGCCGTCGTGATCCGTGACGACCTGTCCACCATCCCCGCCGTCATCGCTCTGTCGCGGCGCGCCCGCCGCGTCGTGACCGCCAATCTGATCATCGCCGCCACCGTCATCACCGGTCTGGCCCTCTGGGACCTCCTCGGGCACCTCCCACTACCCCTCGGCGTGGCCGGGCACGAAGGCTCCACCGTCATCGTCGGACTCAACGGGCTGCGCCTGCTCCGCCCCGCCGCCTGGCGCCGCGCTACCCGCACCGAATCGACACCCTGACCGACACCTCGCCATGGATCTGCGTGCGTGTCGCTTGGGCCAGCTTTGCGCTGTCTTCGCTAGGGTTCCGTGCCGTGCGTCCCTCGCGGAGATCGTGGACAATCGGCGGTGGCGCCGGTGTCCTGGCCCTCTGCGTGCTGCTGTTCGGGGTGTTCGCCGCGTACGGATCGCCGTGTGTACCCGAGGGACACAGCCACGACGGCGAGCATCATCTCGCGTACACCCATGTCGTCAACCACGATTCCCCTAAGGCCCACGTCGCGCACGGACGTGGGCACAACGACGGGGGGAATTGCTGCCAGGTGGATCCGCCCCAGGCGGAATCTCTGTCGAGCCAACAGGCCGTGACCTCACCGCGATGCGCTCTGGTGAGTGCGCCATTGATGTCCACCTGGGTCAGCCACAGTCAGGGCGCACTGGGGGACCGCTCCCCGCCCTGTTGTAGACGACCCCGCCCCCAGGCGACCGTGCCCACCGGCACCGCCGCCCAGGCCGTGCTGTGCGTTTCCCGTATCTGATCAGGCGCTTACTCAACTTTTTTCACTGTTCCCCCGTTGAGAACCATGCGCCCGGTCGGGAGACCTCTCGTGAAATCCTTCGCAAGACGCGTGCCTGAATTACTTGATGTCGTGGGTGCCACACCGACAGTGCAATTACGGAACCTGACGCGCGCCGGTGAGGCGCGGCTGGTCGCCAAGTTGGAGAACACCAACCCGGGCGGCAGCCTGAAAGACCGACCGGCCTGGTTCATCATCCGGCAAGCGGAACTCGATGGCTTGCTCCCTCCGGGGGGCACGATTATCGAGTCGTCGTCGGGTAATTTCGGTCTGGCGCTCGCGATGATTGGCGCCTCGCGGGGTTACCGGGTCATCGCCATCGTTGACCCGAAGTTGACGGCGACCAACCGTGACCTGTTGGAAGCGTTCGGCGCGGAGATCATTGTCGTCGACCAGCAGGACGACTCGGGTTCCTACCACAAGACCCGGATCGAGTTGGCCAACCGGCTGTACCGTGAGATCCCGGGCTCGTTCCGGCCCGACCAGTGCTTCAACCCGAGCAACAGCGAAGCGCACTACCGCTCCACCGCGCGCGAACTCACCGACCAGGTCGGACGGAACTTGGCCGCCGTCGTCTGCACGGTGAGCACCGGAGGCCAACTCGCTGGCATCGCCCGATACGTGAAGGAGCGTGCCCCCCGGGTCGAGATCATCGGCGTCGACGTCGAGGGCTCGACCGTGTTCGGCGGCGAGGCCCACTCCTACCTCACCCCGGGGGTGGGGTTGAGCTGGACCCCCGCCAACCTCGATGACCTCTCGCTGGTCGACGCGGTCTACATGGTGACCGACGAGGACGCTCACCTGGCCTGCCGGACGCTGGCGCGCACCGAAGGGGTACTCGCCGGGGTCTCCACCGGGGCCGCTCTTCTCGTCGCGTTGGCCAGAGCCGTCCGTGGCCGCCCCGAGGAACAGATCGCGTTCCTGGCCTGTGACCGGGGCGAACGCTATCTGGCGACCGCATTTTCCCACGACTGGTTGTGCGCTCACGGCTTGAGTACCGACCGGTCGGTCACCGAACTACGCCGACGGGCCCATGACCTGGCGCCCCGCTCCACCAACCCGGCCCGGGACTGCGCCAACTACCTGCCGGACCTCGCCTACCAGCTGGGCTCACCCTCTGTGGTGCTGGCCCGCTCCGAGTGGAGGTGAGGACCCTGTTGGGCGTACTGCGGCAGCGGGCGTTCCGGCGGCTCTGGGTCAGCTACTCGGCGTCGGCCGCGGCGACCGGCATCATGCCCACGGCCTTGACGCTGGCCATCCTCGACCGAGCGGACGGCTTCACCGCGCTCGGTCTGGTGTTGGGTGCGCGGGTACTCGGGTTCGTCCTCGGTGCCCTCCCCGCCGGTGTCATCGCCGACCGCTACCCCCGCACCGTGGTCCTCGCGGTGGCGAGCGCGGCGCGTGCCCTGGGAACACTCGCGGTCGGGGTCTTCGTCTCTTTACCCGTCGTGGTGCTCTGCGCGAGCGTGTTCCTCGCCGGCGCCGGTGAAGGCGTGTTCCGCGGCTCCTACCAAGCCCTCGTCGCCGACTTGGTCCCGGTGGATCAGCGGCAGGCGGCCAACGCGGCCACCACCCTGAGCCTGCGCATCTGGCTCGTCGGCGGACCCGGGCTCGCGGTTGTCCTCTACAGCGAATTCGGCCGAGTGCTCAGCCTGCTCATCGCCGCCGCCCTCTGGTTGGGGTCAGCGGCTCTGGCTTTCCGGGTACCCGCGCCACGCCACGCCGCGGTGCGGGCCAAGGCCACACCCTTCGCGGACTTCCGCGAGGGCTTGGTCGAGGCGGGCCGACATCGCTGGTTCCTGGCCGGTCTCGCCGCGCTCGTCGTCTGGCTGGCACTCGGCGAATCAGCCAAGTATCTGATGCTGCCCGTGGTGAGCCGGGAACGCTTCGGCGGCAACGCCCTCATCGGGATCGCGCTCGGCGCCTATTCCGCCGGTGCCCTGGCCGGGGCACTCCTGATGGCCCGCTGGAAACCCCGCCACCCCGGCATACCCGCCATGATCCTGCTCAGCGGCTACGGCCTGGTACCACTGTCCCTCGCCTACGCCACCCACAGTTGGATCATCATCGGCTGTTGCGCCATCGGTGGATTCGGCATCGAAGTGTTCAACATCCCCTGGTTCACCGCCATCCAGCGCGAGATACCCGCCCAACTCCAGGCCCGCATCTCGTCCCTGGACTTCCTCGTCTCCTACGGCATGAGCCCCGTCGGCCTCGCCGTCCTCCCCGGCATTATCCAGGCCCTCGGGGCCGCACCCGTACTGACCGCCTGCGGTGTCCTCGTCATGGTGTCCGCGCTCGTCACCCTGCTCATCCCGGGAATGCGCGACTTCAGCAATCGCCCGAACACGCCGTTGGTCACAACATGACCATGGAGTCCCGCCTGCTGTCGGGAGCGCGCCAGAGCGAGTTTCCGACAGGCGAGTCGAGGGCGCGGTGGGCTATAGTCGCCGGGGTAGGGGGATGGTGCGGCTTGATCCGATATCAGTGGTTTCTGATTGTTGCCATTGCGGCTGGTCTGGTCGGTATGCACCACCTGGTCCAGCCGCACACCGCGCACACGATGTCGATGACCATGGCGACAAGCCCCGAGTCGTCGCTGATGAGCGTGACGCCCACCGCGCACGCTCACCCCGGCCCGATGGGGGGCAACACGGTTGGCGCGAGGTCGAACTCGACCTCGGTGGTGACGTCGCAGCCCGACTGTTGTGATCCGATGGACACGGTGGGGCACTGCTGTTTGGCCGTGTTGACCGCCATCACCGCCTTTGCGGCCTCGTTGGTCTTTGCGGTGGCGTGGCGTCGACCAGGGGAGTTGGGGCACCTGCCGGCGGCGCTCAGCGCGCTCGCGGCGCGGTCGCCACCCACCGGCTCAGTTCGGTTTACCCAGCTCTGCGTGCTGAGGCTCTGATCGCCGCTGACCTGTCAGCGACCGATCCAGCCAAGCCCACATAGGCAGAGGAACACATCCATGACCACGCGCACGATCATGACCTTGGTCGCGGCCGCGACCGCCGCCCTCACCGTTGGTGCCGCGCTCGGTGGCTGTGGCACCACCGCCACCCCACCCTCTGGTGGCGCGGCAAGCTCGCAGTCAGTGGCCCAGGCCCACAACCAGGCCGATATCAGGTTCGCCCAGGACATGATTCCGCACCACGCCCAGGCCATCGCCATGTCCAGGATGGCCGCTCAACGGGCGGCATCACCTCAGGTGAAGGATCTCGCCGCTCGCATCCAGACCGCTCAGCAACCTGAAATCGATCAGATGAGCGGATGGCTGCGCGCCTGGCACGCCCCGGTGCCCTCCACGAACAACCCCATGGGCGGCATGGGGCAGATGGATCACGGCGCCCGCGGCGCGATGCCCGGCATGATGTCCGGCGGCCAGATGCACCAGTTCGCACAAACCACCGGCACCGCGTTCGACCGGATGTTCCTGCAGATGATGATTACTCATCATCAAGGGGCTGTCACGATGGCCAAGACAGAGCTCAGTGACGGACAAAACCCCGACGCGCGCCAACTCGCCCAGCGCATTATCGACACCCAACAGCGCGAGATCGCCGGCATGCAGGACCTCCTGGGCGGGTAGTGGCCCGCCCGATTTTCTATTACGCACTGTAAGTTGTTCTATCCCGCTCGGCTCTCCTCTTCCGGCCGGAAGAGGAGAGCCGAGCGCCCGAGCTGAGTGTCCGTCTCACACGGCTGTGGCCCGGCCGGTGTTTTACGAGTCCAAGGAGAGAAGTGCCCAGAGGGCAAGGCCAACACCAAGCGCCCGCCGACGGACGATCCACCCCCCATGTCGCACAGCGTCACTCTACGACGGCGACCAGGACACCGCGTGACGATGGCGGCCGCAGCTTCCGAACCCGGTACGTGGAGAGCTGATCAGCGGAGGTCTCCACGGCCGCCGCAACGTGCGTTCAGCCAGCGGGCTTGCGCGCGGCGAGCCGTTCGACAACCCCGGCCGCGAACCGGTCGTGGCGCTCAATCCGGAACCCCGCGGCGCGGACCTGCTCGATGGGGCGGCGCAGGAAGTGCTCTCCGCCCAGCGGGATCGTCACCAGCTCGAGGACGCGTTGGCTGGCCCGCAGCACCCGGACCGGACTGGCTACGTGGTCGGCGAGCAGCAGCACTCCCCCGGGTCGTAGCACGCGTGTCATCTCAGCCAGGGCCTTTCGGTGGTCGGGGATGGCGCACAGTGAGAAGGTGCAGACCACCGTGTCGAAGGTGGCGCTGATGAAGTCGAGCGCTTCCGCATCACCCGCCCGGAGCTCGACGTGACAGTCGAGGTCATCGGCACGTCGCCGCGCGATCGCCAGCATCTCTCGGCTGAGCTCGATACCGGTCAACCGGACGTCGGGCGGGTAGTGCTCCAGGTTCAGTCCAGTACCGACCGCGACCTCGAGCACCTCACCACTCACTTGCTCACAGATCCAACTTCGAGTGTCGCGGAACAGCACCCGGTCGAAAAACCGCATCTCACGGTCGTAGGTCTTTGAATGCCTGTCCCAGTACCGGCGCCACCGCGCACGCCGTGCGCTCTCGGCCACCACACCATCACCTCCAACTACACCGAAATGTACTATCCGGCGTAGTTGATCAGCCGACAGGATTCGGCGATGAATGTGACCGATCTCGCCATCTCGGGGTCGCTGCTGCCCCGCCTGGGGTGTACCGCACCCTGACGCGCCGCTCACGGTGGCTGACCCGTCTCGCACATATACCCTATGGGGGTAGTGGGTATAGTGAGAGCGAGAGGTGAGCGATGAGTGTGCTGAGCGCCGTCGGGGACAGCCTGTATGAGGCGTTCTCGATGTTCTGGGAGACGTTGTGGGCCCTGGTCCTGGGGTTCGGGCTGTCCGGTGCGGTGCAGGCGTTCGTGTCTCGCGACCAGATGCGGGCCGCTCTGGGTGATCACCGAGCGGCGACGGTGGGCAAGGCGGGGTTGCTGGGGATGGCGTCCTCGTCGTGCTCGTATGCCGCCGCCGCGCTGGGTAAGTCGCTGTTCGCCCGTGGCGCGGATTTCACCTCCGCGATGGTGTTCATGTTCGCGTCCACCAACCTGGTGGTGGAGCTGGGCATCGTGTTGTGGCTGCTGATCGGGTGGCAGTTCGCGCTGGCCGAGTTCGTCGGTGGTGTGATCATGATCGTGGCGCTGGCGGTGGTGTTGCCCCGGGTGATCCCGCGCCGGTGGATCGAGGACGCCCGTACCCGGCTCACCACCGGCGCGGGCAAGGCGGACGAGCACGCCCACCACGGCGCTGGCACCCTCGGCGCGGGCACCCACGACGGGGATGACGAGCTCGACGGTCTGGGCCGTCGTTCGCTGCGCGAGCGGATCCGCAGCCGGGCCGGCTGGTCGGACGCCGCCGGCTACACGGTCAGTGACCTGACCATGCTGCGCAAGGAGCTGGTGATCGGGTTCCTGGTCGCCGGGTTCGCTACCGTGCTGGTGCCCATCTGGGTGTGGCGGTCACTGTTCCTCACCGGCCACGGCTTCGCCTCCAGCCTGGAGAACGCGGTGCTGGGCCCGCTGCTGGCGATCTTGGCGTTCGTGTGCTCGATCGGGAACGTGCCGCTGGCCGCGGCGTTGTGGGTCGGGGGGATCAGCTTCGGTGGGGTGATCTCCTTCGTGTTCGCCGACCTGATCACCCTGCCACTGTTGTTGATCTACCGGAAGTACTATGGGACCCGACTGACCCTGCGGCTGCTCGGGGTGTTCTGGACGGTGATGTCGGTCGCCGGGCTCGCGGTGGAGTACCTGTTCACCCCGCTCGGCCTGGTACCCACCACCCACCCGCGGCTGGTGGCGATGGAGGGAGTGAGCTGGAACTACACCAGCATCCTCAACATCATCGCCCTGGTCGCCTTCGCCGGGCTTTACTGGCTCTACCGCAACCGGGAGCGCTTCGGTGGCGGCGCCGGCTACGCCAAGGACCCCGTCTGCGGCATGCAGGTCGAGAAGACCGTGGCGCCGGCCACCGCCATCCACGGCGGGCAGCGCTACTACTTCTGCTCTGAGCACTGCCAACAGCGTTTCACCACCGCCCCGCAGCGCCACACCACAACGTCGTCCGGCGCCACCCCGATGACCACCAACCGAACAAAGCGAGAGGACGCCTGATGCGGGTTGCGCGGCCGCGCCTGACTTTGGGCACCGTCACCTACCCCCTATTACCTCGCGAACGGGCGCACAGTGGACGCGCCGCGCTCGTTCACGGCGGTGCCGCTGCTCGGGCTGGGCGAGGGCAAGGGCGGCATAGCTGCCCTGCTGCTGCAACCCGGCACTGGAGCAGTACCCGCCGCCGGGGCCGCCGCCACCGCGCTGATGGCCCGGCCCGTCACGCTGGTCACTGCCTTCCCGCCGGCCCGGGCAACGGCTACACGTGGACGATCAACGGGCAGATCTACGACCCTCACCGCGGCGTCCCGGTCCACGAAGGTCAACGAGTGCGGCTGCGCTACATCAACACCACCATGATGTTCCACCCGATGCACCTGCACGGGCACACCTTCCAGATCCACGCACCACACGGGACCGGGCTGCGCAAGGACACCGCTACCGTGTTACCCGGTCACACCCTCAACGTCGACTTCGACGCGAACAACCCAGGCCAATGGCTCACCCGCTGCCACAACATCTACCACGGCGAGGCCGGAATGATGACCGTGGTCTCCTACAACCAGTAGGCTCTGGCGGGTTACCATTGGCGGCGAACCGCCGCGAAGCGGGTAGCCAGGCGATAGCGCCCGATAGGTCCTGGGGGATGCGTGTGGTCATGCGAGGTGTTTGTCGCCCGGCGGCCCGTTATCGGCGTGGTCGGCTGGCTTATGCCCGTACGGCCGGGATGATGCTGGCGGCAGTGGTACTCGTCGCTGGCTGCGGCGGTTCCTCCGCCGCCAGCCCCTCGACGCAATCGTCAGACGCCACGAGCCAGTACGGTACGGAGTACGAGAACACTGGCGCCGGACCGATGATCGCTCCGACCATTCCCGAGACTCCGAGGTGCCCACCGACAGGGGCGCCAAGCGGGGCAACACTCGCACGTTCACGCTGACCGCGTCGCAGTTCAGCCAGCAGATCGCGAACTTCCCCCTCAGGACCGCCACCGTGTGGGGCTACAACGGGTCCACCCCCGGGCCGACGCTCATTGCTTACCAGGGCGAACAGCTCAAGATCACGGTCGGGGTGCCGAGCGCGTCGCGCACCTCGGCCAGCGCCGCGTTCCACACCCCGTCAGCCCAGGTCGGGTAGGCATGCACCACGGAAGCCACCTCCCGGAGCCGGCCACCCCTGGCGGCCACGCCGGCCAGCTCGGCGAGCATCTCCCCGGCCCGCGGAGCCACGATGGTGGCACCCAACACCCGGCCACCGCCGCCGCCGCCGAGGAGTCCTCCCAGATGTTGATCTCCCGCACGGGTAGCCCCACGCGCTGCAGATCGCCGCGCAGGCGGGAACAGAACGGGCAGCCGGGCCGCCAGTAGAACTGCACCTGCCCGCTCATGCCAGGGTTCCCAGCCAGGTCGTCACACCGTAGAGCACGGCGGTAGTGGTGTCCTGCCGTGCTGTCTCGCTCATCCCTTGCGCCCCAGCACGGTGCGCCACCAGCTGGCTCGGCCGCCCGCACCCTGGGTGCGTGGTTCCAGGTGGCCCTCGATGCGTACCCCGTTCCCGAACGCGACGTGGTTGCGGATCCGTCGAGCCAACGGGCTGGGATGCGGGTAATACCAGCCCGCGTCGCGGTTCACCTCGCCGCGCACGGTCACCGTGTGGTAGCTCGCAAGCCCCTTCCACGGGCACAGCGACGTCGTCTTACTGTCGGTGAGGTACTCCCGGCGCAGTGACTCCGGCGGGAAGTAGTGATTTCCTTCCACCCGCACGGTGCGCTCGGTTTCAGCGAGCACGACCCCGTTCCACACCGCGCGCAGCACGCCAACCGCCTCCGATGATCCGTGTTCGTCGCCCCCTAGTACAACCCAAGCGGTGTGCCACCGGCTGCGAGAATGTCGCGGTGGAACTCGACGAGGTAGTCCTGCCAGACCATACGGTCCAGCATCCACCTACGGTGCGTGCCAGGTCGGGTGCCCGTCCTGCTTGACGTGCACGTCGACCGGAATTCCCGGATGCCGGGAGCTGCCTGCGGCGTGCCAAGTCACGCCGCCCCATGCATCCGGAGCACTCCTGGGAGGCCGGTCACAGCCACGGGGGCCTGACTGGCTAGTGCCCGAGTGCCTGTTTGCGCCGCTCGATCAGTCGCCAGATCATCGGTGTGAAGATGAGTTGCATCGCGAGATCCATCTTGCCGCCGGGGCAGACGATGGTGTTCGCGCGCGACATGAACGAATCGTGCAGCATCGAGACGAGGTACGAGAAGTCGATGCCGTGCGGATCGGCGAAGCGGATGATGAGCATCGACTCGTCCAGCGTCGGGATGGTCCGAGAAATGAACGGGTTGGAAGTGTCGACGATCGGCACGCGCTGGAAATTGACGTGCGTGCGGGAGAACTGCGGGCAGAGATGGTTCACGTAGTCGGGCATGCGGCGCAGAATCGTGTCGGTCACCGCCTCGGCGGAGTAGCCCCGCGTCACCTTGTCGCGTTGCAGCTTCTGGATCCACTCCAAGTTGATCACCGGAACGACGCCGATCCGCAGGTCCACGTGCTGGGCGACGTCCACCTTGTCGGTCGCGACCGCTCCGTGCAGTCCTTCGTAAAACAGCAGATCCGTGTCGGCGGGCAGGTCTTCCCAGGGTGTGAACGTGCCGGGGGGCTGCCCGTAGGGCAGCGCCTCCTCGTCGTCGTGCAGGTACTTGCGCACCTGGCCGCAGCCGTTCTCGCCGTACTGCCGAAACAGCTGCTCAAGCTCCTCGAACAGGTTCGCCTCCGGGCCGAAGTGGCTGAGCGAGTGGTCGCCGCGCCCGGACATTTCGGCCATTCTGGCCTTCATCTCCGTGCGGTCGTATCGGTGGAAGCTGTCCCCCTCGATGAGCACCGCGTTCACCTGCTCACGTAGGAAGATTTCCTCGAAGGTACGCATCACCGATGTCGTCCCAGCGCCCGAGGAGCCGGTGATGGCGATGATCGGATACTTAGTTGACATGGCTGCTTCCTCCCCTTTTGCTCAACCGCTGGCGCGGAACAGGCCGCGCGTGCCGTAGAGCGGTACGTTGTCGTCGATCATGTTGTGGTCGCGGTGGTACCGCTCGATGCGCTCGACCTCCTCGCGCGCGCCGAAGATGAACGCGATGCGCTGGTGCAGATCCTCCGGCTCGATGTCGAGAACTCGCGCGCGCCCGGTGCTCGCGAGGCCGCCTGCCTGCTCAATGAGGAAGGCCACCGGATTGGCCTCGTAGAGCAAGCGCAGCCGCCCCCGCTTCACCGGCTCCTTCGTGTCGCGCGGATAGAGGAACACACCGCCGCGAGCGAGGATGCGGTGTGTCTCCGCGACGAGTGAGGCGACCCATCGCATGTTGAAGTCCTTGCCGCGTGGGCCGGTGCTGCCGGCGAGGCACTCGTCGACGTAGCGCGTCACCGCCGGCTCCCAGAAGCGGCTGTTCGAGGCGTTGATCGCGAACTCGCGCGCGGCGGCGGGAATCTGGATCGCCGGATGGGTCAGGATGAACTCGCCGAGTTGCGGCTCGAGCGTGAAGCCGTGCACCCCCGTGCCGACGGTCAAGATGATCATCGTCGATGGGCCGTAGATCGCGTATCCGGCGCAGACCTGCTCCGACCCAGGGCGCAGGAAGTCTTCCTCGGTGGCTTTCGAACCCGGATTCGCGGCCCGCAGGATCGAGAAGATGCTGCCGACCGAGAGGTTCACGTCGATGTTCGACGAACCGTCGAGTGGGTCGAACATCAGGAGATACTTGCCCCGCGGGTAGCGCTCCGGGATGGGATACGGCGCCTCCAGCTCCTCGGACACCATCCCGGCGACTAGGCCGCCCCATTCATTGGCGCGCAGGAACAGGTCGTTCGCGACCAGGTCGAGTTTCTGCTGCGTCTCCCCCTGGACGTTGGTCGTCGCCGCAGCCCCGAGCACATCGCCGAGCGCGCCATACGCCACCCGCTTGGCGATCGCCTTGCACGCGAGCGCGACATCGAGGATGAGCGCGTTCAGGTCCCCACTCGCGCCCGGATAACGGCGCCGCTCCTCGATCAGGAACTGGGTGAGCGTCGAACGGTCAGTGAGCATGGCGTCCTTCCCCCGTGCTGGCGTAGCGGACCGCCTCGCAGCCGTTCGCGGCGGCTACGTCTCCCACTTCAGATCGAAACCGAGAAGTGACCGGTATCGGTTCATGCGGACAGAACCGCTGGTGGGGGCGTCAACATCATCGCACAGGACGTCGACGCGCGCCATGGGAACCGACGCGCTTTCCGCCAGTTGCGCCGGAGCGCTAGCCGGCTCAGCGGTAGCAGTAGGAGTCCGAGGAGGCGTCGCCACCTTGGAGCCGGACTTGGTGTACTCGCAAACCCCGGAAGTCCTGGGCGTGCGGAAAGAACGTCTCGTCGACGCTCAGCCCTCCCGCGGCGGCTGTGTCGATCTTGGCCATCCAGGCGCCGACACCATCGGGGTAGAACTGGTCGTCCCAGGCGCCGTAGAGCGAGTTGGTGAGGTAGACCCGTCGGCCGTCGCGGCTGATCTCGACCATCTGTGGGCCGCCGGCCAGTGGCTGGTCGGGTTCGGCTGGATGGGCCGCGCGGCTGACGATGCCGCCCAACCGCACGGAGCCGGTCTCGCGGGGGTTCGCGGGGTCGGACACGTCGTATTGTTTGAGTTCACCAGTGCCGAAGCATGAGACGTACAGTTGCTGGTCGTCGACCGACAGATTGATGTCGGTGATCAGCGGTGGGACAGCGCCGAAGGGCTTGAGCGCCGGTGGCAGCAGGTCGGGGTCGGCGGGCT
>JBDTAX010000073.1:0-27011 GCA_039924425.1 Pseudonocardiaceae bacterium | reverse complement strand
GTTGCACGGCGGCTGCTCGGTGCCGGTCGGCGCGTACGCGGTGCCCTCGGGCGCCGGGCTGACCCTCACCGCGCAGGTGACGTCGCTGGATGGGACACAGCGGGTGTTCTCCTCCGCCACCGGCGCCAACCCCCAGCTGCTGGGGGAAACGCTGGCCACCGAGATGCTGGAGCAAGGCGCGGCGGCGATCCTGCGGCAAATCCGGGTCTCGGTCTGACGCCGGGGCGCGAGAACAGTTTCCCCAGGAACGCGGTCCCATGGGAACACGGTTCCCTGGGATCGCGTTATGGCAGGCGTGAGCGAGCAAGTGCGAGACGTCATCATCATCGGTTCGGGTCCAGCTGGCTACACAGCCGCGATCTACACCGCGCGGGCCCAGCTGGCACCGCTCGTCTTCGAGGGCAGTCAGTACGGCGGCGCCCTGATGACCACGACCGAGGTGGAGAACTACCCCGGGTTCCGTGACGGGATCATGGGGCCGGACCTGATGGAGCAGTTCCGCACCCAAGCCGAGCGTTTCGGCGCCGAACTGCGGCCCCACGACGTCACGTCGGTCGAGTTGGTCGGTGACCTCAAGCGGGTCATCGTCGATGGCACGACCCACCTGGCCCGGTCGGTGATACTCGCGATGGGTGCGGCACCCCGCTACCTGAACGTTCCCGGCGAGCAGGAGCTGCTCGGCCGCGGCGTCAGCTCGTGCGCCACCTGCGACGGGTTCTTCTTCCGAGACCAGGACATCGCCGTCATCGGCGGTGGAGACTCCGCGATGGAGGAGGCCACCTTCCTCACTCGGTTCGCGCGGTCGGTCACCGTGGTGCATCGGCGCGCCGAATTCCGCGCCTCGAAAATCATGCTCGAGCGGGCCCGGAACAACGAGAAGATCCACTGGCGCACCGGGGTGACCATCGATCAGGTGCTGGGTGACGGCGGCGTCACCGGCCTGGGTCTGTCCGACGGCTCGACGCTGGACGTCACCGGGATGTTCGTGGCGGTCGGGCACGACCCGCGCAGCGACCTGGTCCGCAGCCAAATCGACACCGACACCGATGGCTACGTACTGGTGACTCCGCCCACCACCGCCACCAGCGTCGACGGTGTCTTCGCCGCGGGTGACCTGGTGGACCGCACCTACCGGCAAGCCATCACCGCCGCCGGCACCGGGTGCGCAGCCGCCATCGACGCCGAGCGCTGGCTCGCCGAGCACGCCGAGGATCCCCGGGCGCAGCGAGCCCACGAGTTCGTCGGCGGCGGCTACGGCCCGACGCCCTGATCACACACCAGTTCCCGCGCACAGGAGATGAGATGGCAGACAAATTGACCGTGACCGTGACTGATGAGTCTTTCGCCGAGGAGGTGCTCGGCAGTGACATCCCGGTGCTGGTGGACTTCTGGGCGACCTGGTGCGGCCCCTGCAAGCAGGTGGCGCCGATACTCGAGGAGATCGCTGCGGAGTACGCCGGAAAGATCACCATCGCGAAGGTGGACATCGACCATAGCCCCACGACCGCCAGGGACTACAAAATCATGTCGATCCCGACCCTGATCCTGTTCTCGGGCGGCGAGGCGAAGAAGCAGATCGTCGGCGCCAAACCCAAAGCCACGCTGCTGCACGACCTGGCCGACTACCTGGGCTGAGAACGGACGCCATGGCTGCGCGGCGACGGAACGCCTATAAGGTGATGATGGTCAACGTGTAGTCGGAGACCATCAGTTCGGTGTCGGGCCGGGCGACGGCCTTGAAGGTGCCACCCGCCGCCTGATACGCATCGGTTCCGCCGGTGATGGCGCCTTCCCCGCTGTGGGTCTTGAGGCTGTACGGCATCGTGAAGGTGAGCTTACCTTTGGGCAGAAAAATCGTGCCGATGCACTGCAGGTCGGTGGCGCTGACAGCGACGCAGACGATCTCGTCGTGACCGATTTTTTCTTTGTCGTCGGCATCGAACAGATCATCAATGATGGTCGTGATATCAGTCGCCGAGTCGCCCGGGGGTGGGTTGTCGACATGATTGACGAAAGTTTGGCGCACAACCAGCCGCATAACCGTTGTGGCCGGTGAGGTCCGACTGTAACTATCTTTGCTCATAACAGGTCCGCATCCTTGGTGAGGTGCTGGGAGTTATACACGTGGCGCGTAGTAGGCACTCAGATGGATCCGGCCGCCTTCGCAGACAGGGCCATAGGGCCAGGGGATCTCGAACTGTTCGGTCTCGTCCGGCGGGATCAGCTTGAGGGCCACCGGGTTGGGCTGGCATGGGCCGTTCTGCGCGTCACCCTCCCCGGGCACCACCGACCAGCGCATGTTCGCCACCGCGACGCCACGCACGGGCAGTGTGACGGTGCTCGGGCTGGGATCGAGGTCCCACCGCGCCTGGGTCGGCAACCCCTCGCCGTCCTGCCCCACGAGTTGGAGGCCGCTGAACCCGTGGAGGGTACAGTCGCCACCGCCCACGTTGGTAACAACAAGTAGACCAGAACGTTGGCCCGCACCCTCGTCGGTTAAGACGACCGCCCCGCGTAGCACGCCCGCAGTGCACCGCGTCATGCCGACCCCTCCTCAGCTAGTGTGCCCCGCAACAATGGCTACCCTCGGAGCGTACAGACCAGGCTAGCGCGGTGCGCACCTCCAGACGCACGCCGGATGAGATCCTTGGCTCGGCTGCGCCAAGCTGAGTCTGGGCTGGCATGGCTTACGAGTCGCCCGTTTGGCGCAGCAGGGAACGGGCACCGACGGCGATACGGGATTCGATGCTCGAAGCCAGCTCGGGATTGACGGCGAGCTGATCGCGATGGTCGGGCCAGTGCAGGCGCACCCGCTCGACCAACTCGGCGACGCACGCGGACAGCTCCGCCTGCGGGGCACGCAGGCGATCTTGTAGACGTTCGAAGGTGGTAACGTCGATCTTGTCGATGCGCCTCGTGCCACCAAACTTCAGGCCGAGCGTCTCCCGCTCTCCGAGGTAGTACGCGGTGGAGACCATGTCGTACGCTGGCGCCAGGCTGGGGACCCGCGGATCGGTATAGATCAACGACCAGTTCTTCAGGTGCGCGTCCCCGTTGGCGATGAGAACAGTGAACGCCAGCCGGCGGGCGAACTCACGAAGACTGTCCAGATCGTGGCCTCGATAAGCGAGCGCGGCCACGGTCTCGTAGTTGCCGAGGTATTTGTCCTCCGGGTAGACGTTGCGAACTTGGGCCAGGTCTTCGATGTGTACCGAGTCGCGGTTCGCATCCCGGTCGAATCGCCGGATGGCGTAGGCCCATTCTTCTCGGCTTGTCCAAACCTCCGGCGGTAAGCCGTCCAGCTCGTCACGGTGGACGAGCCGAACCGGCGGGACCTCGATGGCAGCGGACGCCGCCAGGGACATCATGGTGAACTCGTTGCGCGGCACGTCTGGATATGTCGCATCAGGCAGCTTCACGATCCAGTCACCACCCACACCGAAGGCCGGCAGGGTGAGCCGGTCGCCCTTGGCGAGCATGGAGAGCTTGAGCGCGACTCCGGCCAGCGAGAAGCGCCAGGTCTCCTGCTCCCGCGCGCCTTGCGCCGCCGGCATCGGAGGTGGTTTCGGTGACCACTCGATCTCGTCCCCCTCACCGTCCGGCGCGGGAAGCACTTGAACGGCACCCGGTAAGTCGTGCCCGACCTGTGCGAGTAGCTCCATCTCGCGCTGCGGGGACACCTTCCGATCAGCGGCGATCCACTCCCGTAGCCGGCCTTCGGGAAGCAAGTTGGAGAACCAGCAGGGTAGGCGTAACGCGGCCGCATGCCGAGCGGAAAGATCCTGTTCGAAAACCAACCCGAGGACCGGTCGGTCCGGGTCGTTGAGGTACTGCGGAGAGAACACGAAACGGGTGTAGTCGCCGCGCTGGACCAGCGTGCCCACCCGATCGCTGCGCAGCCACACCGAGTGCCGGATCTCACGCGGCGTCATCGTCCCCCTCGCCGTCGAGGTCTTCGATGAGCAGCTCGTGCAGCGGTGGAGTGTTTTCGAAACCCCACTCGCACTTGCGCCGCAAGAAAGATTCGAACACGTGCTGTAAGTCTTTCTGGCGGGACTCCAGGAAGGCCACGGTGTCGCCAGCAGCCAAATGGCGCTCGCTCTCGGAGCTGATCGAGTGAGACTGGAGCACCTGCGCCCAGGTGTCCTCGGACACGTCGAACGGGCGTTGCAGGAACGCCCCCGATACCTCAGTCACGAACTCGGTAAGCGCTGGCACCAGAGCCCGGTTCGATGCCCAGAAGCGGTACCGCTCAGGAACGAATCTCCGGGCGACGAAGAGGGCCACCGCGTCCGCGGCGGTCGCTCGATCGATCAACGCTTCGGTGAGCTGCGGCAGCTCAAAGGGGGCACCGGTCTCAGGGCTGCGGGGGTCGAGATCCCACCAAGAGCACAGAATGATCTTCGCGGTGGCCTCGTTGGTTCGGAATCGGCGCAGGTCGGGCAGCGTCACCTCGTGGTCGTCGAGTCCGCTGAGGAGGTCCGCTATCGACCCGCTGAGGTCGCCAGGTCGGACCTTGGTGCACAGGATTCGCATAGCACCAGTAGTACTTCCTTTGAAGATTCCCGGGCCGAGCACGGCCGCGCGCCAGTACCAGCGACCCAGCAGCCGAAGATTCACCGGATCAGGCTCGGGGTGGTGGGCGAAGACTCTCGTCAGGACGACGAGGAGGTAGCGGTAGGTCAGCAGAGCAACATGGGGAACTCCGATCGACCGCAGAAAGCGCACAGCCCGCACCAGCGCCTCCTCTCCGGCGGCGAATGCGAAGTCTCGATCTTCGTTTCGGAATTCGAGGTCACCACGGCGGTTGTTATCGTCGAATTCGAGCCGGATCTCTCGTTCCACATCTGGTCCGCGACGGGCGAGGATGGCACGGAGCACCGTGTCGGGATCGACCCTGCCGAAACCGAGCTCGTCCTTCAGGTGATCAGCGATCTGGTCGATAGGCAGGGTGTGCTCGGTATCAGACTCGCTGCCGGCGTTGAGCGCGGAGAAGATCTCCGCCCGGCTCAACCGTTTGCCGTAGTTGTTCATCCGGTCAAAGATGTCTTGCAGCACGTGAATATCGTCCTGCACCACCTGGTAGACGGGAATCGAGAACTGGCGTAAGTTCTTGGTGAGTTCGAACGCCTTATCCTGGTAAGCCGCGACCTCCGGGTGGGTGGCGAACCAGTTCAGTACCTTGGCCATGTCGAAAAGGGTAGGAAACGGGATCACGTACGGGTCGTCAGTCCCAGGTCGGTTCACGATCCGGTCGCCTCGCACGTCGTAGCCGAGGTTGAATCGCGAGTCCTGCGCCCCGTCCGGGTGCAGCGCATTGGCGAGGCTCGTGACCCGCTGCTGGCCATCGACCACCCATAAGGCCTGGTCGACCTGCGGTGCCTCGATCCGGAGTGCACCAAGTGTCAGCCGCTGTGCAGGCGCCGGCCGCCGCCAGAGCAGCAGGCTGCCGACCGGGTACCGCTTGACGACGCTGTCGAACAGCCGGATGACGTCTTGGCGCGTCCAGCGGAAGTCTCGTTGGAAGTGCGGAACCCGGATGTGCCCGCTCCAGGCCAGCTTGACCAGGTCTTCGAGTTCGAATGTGGTGGCGCCCGGCCGGGTCTCCGTTCCGCTGCTCATCCCGCCTTCCTTAACACGCCGTCAGGCTGGGCGCAGGCTCGGCTCGACGGTGTGGATCGTCACCGATCCCAGCAACCGCTCCAACGCCGCTTCGACGTCTTCCTTCCAGGTCAGCGCGGTGCGCAGTTCCAGGCGCAGCCGGGGCCAGCGCGGGTGCGCGTACACCGTCTTGAACCCGACCTGCTGCAGGAACTCGGCCGGGACCACGCAGCTGGACTCCTGGTCGGGCCGGGCGTCGCCGAAGGCCTCGATGGCCTTCACACCTCGCCGGATGAGGTCCTTGGCGACCGCCTGCACTAGCATTCGGCCGAGCCCGCCGTCACCGAACTCTGGCAGCACCTTCAACGCGGTGAGCAGCACGGCATCGGCGCTGACCGGCGAGGTGGGAAACGCCGACGCTCTCGGCACCATAGCGGGCGGGGAGTACAGCACGTAGCCAGCCGGCACATCCCCGGACATCACGATCCGCCCGCAGGAGCCCCACTCCAACAACACGTTGGAGACCCAGGACTCTTTCTCCAGTTCAGTCTGGCCGAACTCCTCAGCCTGCTCCCGGACATGCGGGGCGAGCTCCCAGAACACGCAATGCCGGCACTTCTTCGGCAGCAGATCGAGGTTGTCCAGAGTGACACCGACCACTCGACGTGACACCGGACCTCCCTCAACTCGCCTCGCGCAGCATATGCCGAGGACCATCGGGAGTGAAGGCGGCGGGTCACTCCGCGACTGACCTCTACACTGCCAGGGGACCCCCACCGCAGTAAGGAGCCGCTGTGACTCCTAGCGCGACCCCCGGCCAGCCCCCCCACCAGCATTGCACCCAACGCGACCTCGATCCGCACCTGGGTCGCTACGCGCAGCGCGCCGCGGCCATGACCGCATCCGAGATCCGGGCACTGTTCGCGGTGGCCAGCCGCCCCGAGGTCGTCTCACTGGCGGGCGGCATGCCCTACCTGCCCGCGCTACCGCTGGACCAGCTGGCCGGCGAGCTCGCCGAGATGGTCCTGACCGACGGAATGGCGGCGCTGCAGTACGGCTCGGCGCAAGGCACCCCGGAGCTTCGCGAGCGGATCTGCGAGGTGATGGCGCTGGAGGGGATCCGGGCGCACCCCGACGACGTCACGGTGACCGTCGGCTCGCAGATGGCCCTGGACATGGTCACCCGGATCTTCTGCGACCCGGGGGACGTGGTGCTCGCCGAGGCTCCCTCCTATGTCGGGGCGCTGGGCACCTTCGCGTCCTACCAGGCGCAGGTCGTGCAGGTACCGATGGACGACGAGGGGCTGGTGCCCGCCGAGCTGGACGCCGCGCTGCGCGCGCTGCGCGCCCAGGGCCGCGCTCCCAAGTTCCTATACACCATCCCGAATTTCCACAATCCGGCCGGCGTCACGCTGGCCGTGGCGCGCCGCGCCGAGGTGCTCCGGTTGTGCGCCGAGCACCGGATACTGATCGTGGAGGACAACCCGTACGGCTTGCTGGGCTTCGACGGTCAGATCTCACCGGCGATGCGGGCCACGGACCCGGACAACGTGGTGTACCTGGGCTCGTTCTCCAAGACCTTCGCGCCCGGTCTGCGAGTCGGCTGGGCGCTGGCCCCGCACGCGGTACGGGAGAAACTGGTGTTGGCGGCCGAGTCGGCGACGCTGTGCCCCCCCGCGTTCACCCAGTTCGTGGTGGCCCGCTACCTGGCGCAACATGACTGGAAAGGGCAGATCAAGAGCTATCGGGAGGCCTATCGGGTGCGCCGTGACGCCATGCTGGCCGCACTCGCGGCACACATGCCTCCGGGCTGCCGGTGGACCCATCCCGCGGGCGGGTTCTATGTCTGGCTCACCGTGCCCGAAGGCTTGGACACCAAGGCTATGCTGCCCCGGGCGGTGACCCAACGGGTCGCCTACGTTCCCGGCACCGCCTTCTACGCCGACCGAGACCACTCCCCCGGGGACCGAATGATGCGGCTGTCGTTCTGCTATCCGACACCGGAGCGGATCACCGAGGGGGTGCGCCGGCTCACCACCGTGCTGGAGCACGAACTCGAGTTGCGGGCCACGTTCGGCAGCGTCGCGCCCCGCACGATGTCCGGTTCGCAGTCGCCATCCCCGGACACCGCCTGATGACCGATCGCACCGTGGCTGTACTGGCCGGTGGGCTCTCCCATGAGCGAGACGTGTCGCTGCGCTCCGGACGCCGGCTGTCCACCGCGCTGCGGGAGGCTGGGCTGCACGTCGAGGAATGGGACGTCGACGCCAGGCTGGTCAGCCGGCTCACCACCGCCCCACCGGACGCCGTCGTGGTGGCGCTGCACGGCGGATCGGGCGAGAACGGCGCCGTGCAATCGGTGTTGGACATGGTGGCGGTGCCCTATGTGGGTGCCGATCCCCGGGCCTGCCGCCGGGCCTGGGACAAGCCCACCGCCAAGGACGAGCTGGCCCGCGCCGGGCTGAGCACCCCTGATTGGATCACGCTGCCGCACGCCACCTTCCGCGACCTCGGGGCGCGCGATGTGCTCGACGCGCTTCTCGCCCGGCTCGGCCTGCCGCTGATCCTCAAACCGCCTCAGGGCGGCTCGGCGCTGGGCGTGCACGTGGTGCGCGAGATCGCCGAGCTGCCGGGTGCGGTCGTGGGTTGCCTGGCCTACGGGGACGCGGTGCTGGCCGAGCGACTCATCGAGGGCGTCGAGGTCGCGGTCACCGTGCTGGATGGGCCGGACGGTCCCCGGGCGCTGCCGGCGGTGGAGATCAACGCCACGTCCGGCTGGTACGACTACGCCGCTCGGTACACCGCCGGGCTTACCACCTTCCACACCCCGGCCCGGCTGGACGCCGCCGCGGCCGCCGCGGCGGCTGACCTCGCGCTGAGCGCGCACCGGTTGCTCGGGCTGCGCGACGTGTCCCGGACCGACGCGATCCTCACCCCCGACGGAGTCGCGCAGTTCCTCGAGGTCAATGTCGCCCCAGGGCTCACCGAGACGTCCCTGCTCCCGATGGCGATCGAAGCGGACGGCGCGCGGCTGGGTGAGGTGTTCGCCGACCTGATCGAGCGAGCCGTGACCCGCGGCTGACCGAGCCGGTGAGCTCCCCGGCGTGTCTACAGAACTTCCCCTGCATAAAAACACTAGGTTCCTCGTAGATAGACGATCGTTAGTACGTACAAGCGCCCCATAAACCGCACCCCAGGCAGGTGACTACTGTGAGTGACACGGTCGAAGTGGCTGCGCCGCTCGTAGACGTACGAGACGTGCTTGAGACGTACCGCACACACCAGGTTCTCATTGAAGACTGGGCAACCGTCCTGTCCAACGCCGCAGCGGCCCTCGACCACACCGCCGTGGACGTGGTCACACCTCGGGCCGTGACCCACCTCGCCACCCAGCTCAGGACGCTGGTCGCCAATGGGTTGCAGGCAAACGCCGAGACTCTCGGCAGCGCTGCGGACGAGACCCAGCGAATTCTTTCTCGCACGAGAATCCGAGGGATCCCTCGACCCGAGGACGAACATTGGGAGTTCACATAGTTATCGGCGACGGGTGCGGACGGCACAGATTCCAAGAACTCGATTCGCTCCTGCGTCACGAGCGGCACGGGCGGTTTCACCCATGCTGGCACCAGAATGGAAGACGTCATCGATGACTAGCGCAGTTTGACCCCGCAAGTCGTGAGCTATACTGAACTGGCCCGCGAGAACCTCCGCGCGCTGTGACCGGTCCAGGCTCTTGGCTTGTGGACGGAACTTGTCTCTCGCCTTGACCCAAACTCTCGGTATCGTAAAATCACGCCCAACCGTGGCCGCCATGCGTGAGCCAAAGGCGACCCTCTCGGTGTCGTGCCCAGGAACATCCAGGACGACATCCGCCCTCCTGAGCAGCGGGTGCCCCTGGATGACAGCTGACACTTTCCGCATGAGGAGCCGACCAAACTCCGTCTGCCGGTCGCCGTCAGTCTTATATTTATGCTTTCCAAGGTAAACCAATTCTCCGGTTTCCGTGTTCTTCCAATCAGTAGAGGGAATTCCGTCCACCGGCTGCTTGTACCAGTCCAGAGCAAGAGCAAAATCTAGAGTCGTGGGACAGGACAGGGTTAGAGTAGCACCGAGAACAACGAGCAGCTCAGCAACATCCGACCGAAGCGCACCAGGTGCCCAAAAAACATGTGTCCAGGTCGCGCGGAGATTCGGCGGAAGCTGGCGTGGCGAGTAATCGGGAGCGAGTGTGAGTAGCTGCGCAACGACCGCATCGGCGGTTCGGAGCCACAGCAAGTGCCCGGCGCTGCTGTCGTTCGTGGTCGTCCAGGACTCGAGGCGGTTCGCCCTGCGGTCGCTCCTGAACGGCGGCGGTGTGGCCTGGATCGACATGACCGTTTCCTACTCAACCGTGGGGTACCGCTTATACCAGCCGCCCCGTGGATCGTCCACAAGTCGACACGCCGTACCCTTGGGCGCCGCTCCCTTGCGTCGCACACGCAAGCGAGGCATCATATCGAACATGAGTTCGATAACTCGAGTGGGCGGGGCCCTCACGCGCAGGCTGCGAGGTAGCGTGTCCCAACCCAGTAGCGCGAGAGCTGGCCCTAGCATGGATCACCTGACCAAGCTCGAACTTGCTATCGCCGTGACCCGCTACAGCTCCCCGGGTAAGATCAACAATCAGCTCCGCCGTCGTGGGGTAGAGGCTCTTGAAGAGCACCTGGAGCAGCTCGACAGCTCCAACCGGCAGCAGTTGAGGACCGCCGCAGAAGACCTTCTATCTCGAGATGTGACGGCGGTTCTGCGAGAAACAAGCGAGTATCCCAGGTTGCTCGATCAAGTCCCCAACGCACCCCCGGTCCTGTTCTGCTCAGGTCAGCTCTCCTTGCTGTCGGCGCCCAGCGTTGGAATGTGTGGGTCGAGGAGAGCAAGCAATGAAGGGCTTCGAACCGCCGCCATCTGCGGTAGTGTCGCCGCTAGCCAAGGCCTGCTATCTGTGTCAGGTTATGCCCGCGGCGTCGACATGGCCGCCCACGTCTCCGCGCTTGAGGCTGGTGGTACGACGATCATTGTGCTCCCCGAAGGTATCAACCACTTCAGGGTTAAACAGGAGATCGCGAGCGTCTGGGATACGAGCCGAACCCTGGTGGTGTCGCAATTCTCTCCAACCCAGACATGGAATGCTGGGGGGGCGATGGCCCGAAACTCGGTCATCATCGGACTCAGTCTTGCCTTAGTGGTTGTCGAGGCAGGAGAGCGGGGAGGCACCCTCTCGTCGGGACAGCGGGCGCTTCAGCTAGACCGCCGGGTGATTGCCCTTCAGTTCCCGGGCATGGCACCAGGAAACGTCGGGCTCCTGGAAAACGGCGCCCTAGCAGTGAGCGATGCGGCCGAGTTGAGTTCATTCTTGCATGAGCTCAGGTACGTAGCTGACGAACCGACGAGAAGCGGTTCTGCACAGCGACACCAGGAGGCGCTCATTCCCAGCAGCTGGGTCAGCCCGCCGGGAACGGGAAGCGGTCTCTTGCCATCTTGGTAGATGGCAAGAGACCGGGCTGGTCACGCCCGTGCCGTCACGGTCTGCCGGGCCATACGGGCGAGGTCCCGCGCGTCGCGGCCCGGCCGGGCCGTCAGCGCGACCGCCAGCGGTTCGAGCTTCTTACGGACGCGGACCGAGCTGAGCTTGCTCACAGCGGTGATCGCGTCATGGGCCAACGGGAAACCACCGGGCTCCCCGGCCTGGACATACACCGTGGCCAGCACGATACCGTCCAGGTCCCCGAGATCGGCCAGGGCACTCGCGGCGTTCGCCTGCGCCTGCGCCCCCACGCCAGCCCTACCGGGTTCCCCAACCACCACCGCGCGCTGCTCGTCCCGGGGAATGCCCCGCGCCGTGAGCATCGCTAGCTGCAGCATCTTCAGTCCGTCGTTGGGGCGGCCGTGTTCGCTGATGGCCAGTCCGGCGTAGTTCAGGGCGGTGGACTGTAGGTAAACATCCCCAGCCTCGGCGGCCAGCACCAGTGCCGCCGTGAAGTGGTGCAGCGCCCGATCGGAGCACCCGGCGTCGAACCCGGCCCACCCAGCCTCAATGTGCAACTCAGCCACCGCCACCCGCAGTGCACGCTTCACCGGCTCGGCACCTGGCACGCCCAGCAGTCTGTTGGCCCATCCGGTAGCGGCGCTGATCACCTCCGGGTGGGTAAATGCGGGGTTGCCCGCCTCACCGAGCCGCCGGGTCAGGTTGCGTACCTGCGCCACGTGAATCCCGTCGATCCGGGATGGCAGCAGCACCGGCGCTGGGTCGGGCGGCCTCGGCAGCCCATCCAGCCGGGGCACCTGCGCAGCCACCACGCTGATCCCGGCCTCCAGCAGCACCCGACGGCGCATCGCCTCAGCCACCTCCTCCGGCACAGCAGCGCCCCCGCCAGCGTAGGCCCCCGCGCCACCCTCAGCGCCACCCGCCAGCCGCATGTACCCCCGGGGCACTTCCAGCCCATCACAGATCCGCTCCAGCACGGTCACGTCCCGCACCTGCCGGCCCCGCACGATCTCCGACACCTCCGACTGAGACTGCCCCGTACGCCGGCCGATCTCCCGCTGACTCACCCCCATCCGCCGCACCAACCGAAACACCCCAGCCACATCACGAGCACCCAACACCGCACGCGCCTGCGGAAACTCGTACCACGGAGACCCGTCTCCCACATCCACCACAATCACCGCCTCCCTCGATGTGTGACGAGGTCACCCTAGCGCGCACCCCCGTCAGAGTGATCACCCAGCGGTGGCCCGCTTGGTCATCGCATCACACGAAGGGGTGCCATTTGGCGTAGAAATCAAGAGAAGCACTCTTCACTCGTGGGCGCTTCGGCTGGAAGCTCGCAGGAACAGACGACACGCCGACCAGCCGAAGGGGCAAACTCGTGGCGTTCACGTTCCTGGCTCAGATCCCGAACACTCCGGAGAACAACTCGCCGACCGTCTGGCACGACGAGAACGGTGACCTGATCGTGCAAAGCTACAAGGCCACCGAGGAGGACTACATGGAGGCGGAGCGCGCCGGATCCACACCGGGTCACCACCACGACGCCGCAAGCATCCCCGACAACGAGGCGATCGTGCGCGTCCCGGCGTCGCTCATCCCCGCGCTGAAGGCGGCGCTGGCGTGACCACACCGTTCCACGAGAACCTGGCGAAGGCGAAGCGGACCGCGTACCACCTCGAACAACGCGACGGCTGGGCGCTCGACAGCGCGAAGTACCGAGCCTCCTTCGAGGCGTTCATGGCGGGCCAGGCACCCGACGCTGACGCCGACGGAGAGTTTTGGAGCGGGTGGACTTCCACGGTGCGCGAAGCGGTAGCGCGCGGTGTGGAGTTCCGGCGGCTGCGGATCGTGTCCGAGCCCTTGAGCGACTACATCCGCTGGGAGCACGCGATGACGGCGGCTAACGGCGCTGCCGGTGAGCAGGTCCGGTGGCTACTCCGCTCCAAGTGTGTGGATCTGGCCGTGGTGCCCGTTGACTTCTGGGTGTTCGACTCAGATTCGGTGCTGTTCGGGCACTTCTCCGGCGACGGCGAATCGACCGGCCACGAGCTGCGTACCGAGCCGGAGATCGCCAAGCTGGCCACCGAGTGCTTCGAGACCGCCTGGTCCCGCGCGATCCCGCACGACCGCTACACCCCGGCATAGGCCGCCGTTGCCCGCGTCCCCGTACTTGCCCGTCCAGAAGGCACGCGAGCGGCTTGCCTCCCGCCTGGTGGAGATCAGGAAGGACGTGGGCATCAACTCCCGCGAGCTTGCTCGCAGGCTCGGCTGGTTCGAGTCCACAGTCAGCCGGATCGTTAACGCCATCACCCCGCCGTCCGAGGAAGACATCAGGGCATGGTGCGTGGCCTGCGACGCCGAGCAGGAGATCCCCGGCCTGGTCGCTTCCCTTCGGATGGCCGAAGGCGCATACGTCGAGTGGCGACGCATGGAGCGGGCGGGGCTCCGCGCCGCACAGGAGTCGGTGTTGGCGCTGTACGAGCGCACGCGCCGGTTCAAGGCATACAGTAGCTCGGTCCTGCCTGGAATGATCCAGACCCGCGCCTACATGACAGCGGTTCTGCGGAACATCCAAAGCCATCGGGGACTTGTCGATGACGTCGAGGCGGCGGTCGCGGTACGCATGGACCGGCAGCGGTTGTTGGATACTCACGGCAAGACGTTCGCATTCGTCCTGGAGGAGCAGGTGCTCTGGACACGGGTAGCCGACGAGGAGACGATGGCTGGCCAACTCGGCCACTTGTTGACGATCATGACGACCCGGCCGAACGTCAGCATCGGGATCATCCCCCGGAGCGAGCGCCGCGAGCCATCGCCTGGCGAGAGCTTCTGGATCCTCGGCCGTGGACGCCCTGGGCTGAAACTCGCGTAGAAACTCTTGGAAAAACGTGGAGCCGCTTGTCCCACCAGGATCACAGTAGGGCTCATGACCTCGACACCAACCCCCTTCTACTGTCCGGCGAGTTCTCCCATCGCGACCCGGTGACGGCTGCGAGGCTGACGGCCACGCGAGAGAAGATCTGGACGTTCATCGGACGCCACGCGGGCGGCGTGCAGTGGCGCATCCTGTGGTTTGCCCACACCAAGTACATCGTCGGCGTCTCCGGGCTCGTGCGGAACAACGCTGGCCAAGTGCTGCTCATTAAGGGCCGCATGTGGAAGCCGAGCCGACCGTGGGGCCTGGTCACCGGCTACGCCGAATCCGGCGAGCGCTGGGAGGACACCGTCGTCCGGGAGGCACGCAAGGAAACCGGCTTCGAGGTGAAAGCCGAGGCCAACCCGGTCCGCCTGGTCACCGGCTTCACGCTGCGCGCCGAGGTCGCCTATCTCGCCGAATTCGTCGGCGGTTCCTACCGGCCCGATCCGAAGGAGGTCCTGGACGCCAGCTTCTTCGACATCGACGAGTTGCCGGACGGCCTGCTGCCGCAGCACCGGGATCTGATCGAGCGCCATCGCTACTGGTTCAAGGGGACGACGTTGACTGTGCTCACGCCCAACGAAAAGCTCACGGGCACACCGCACCAGAAGCGGGAGATCTATGAGCGGCTGACCCGCTTCCGCCAGCAACCCGCCCACACGCTCACACTGTCTTCAGACGCATCCAAGCCTGGCCTTCCAGACTCTCGACCAAGTGCTCCCCGGCTTCGGCGACCGCGAAGTGTTCGCCCTCGGCGTACGGCTGGCGCGAGAGCGATTCGCCGAACTGGGGCTGTCTGAGTTGCTTCCGCACGAGCACGTGTTCGTCGGCGTCGCCTCCACGCAGCCAGTCTGGGGCGGCTTCCACTACCCCAACCCGGCTCCGGAAGGACTACCGCCGGGCTACCGCTATGTCCAAGCCGCAGCGATCATCACCCGCTACGGCGACCTGCACGGCGACCTGCCAGCACTTCCGGCGTTGCCGGACTCGATTTGATCCGCAGCTACACGCACGACTGCTTCCATTGGGGGACCTTAACGCCGGCTTCCACCACGCCGGCCAACTCCGTCAGTCCGGCTACTGGCTCGGCCAACCCTGCGGCGAGATCATCATGAATACCCTCCGCGACGAGTTCCCGGGCCCGTCCGCCGTTCGCCAACTGGTCGAAGGGGACTGACGATGTCTTTCGCCCGTGCTAGCAAAACCGTCCCACACCCAGCTTGAACGTGCTCAAGCATCCATAAGACCCTGGGGTGCCCTTGGGGGGGCTTGTGTTGGGGTGGTTGGGTTCATCGCGTTTGAGTGAATCGCGTTTGAGTGCATCAGGGCGACGATGCGTTCCAGGTCGTCCACTGAGCCGAACTCGACGACGATGCGGCCCTTGCGACGGCCCAGTTCAACCTTGACCCGGGTGTCGAAGGCATCGGAGAGGTTCTCCGCGAGCTGCTGCAGCCCAGGCGCTCGCATCGGGCGGGGCGGCGCCGCTTTCCGAGGAGACTGGGCGGGCTCCATGCGGCTGAGCGTGATTGCTTCCTCGGTCGCGCGGACCGACAGCCCCTCGGCAACGATCCGCGCCGCCAGGGCTTCCTGAGCGGACGAGTCGTCCAGACTGAGCAACGCTCGCGCATGCCCGGCGGAGAGCACTGCGGCCGCGACCCGACGCTGCACCGCAACCGGCAGTTTGAGCAACCTGATGGTGTTCGTGATGACCGGGCGACTGCGCCCGATCCGTGACGCCAGTTGCTCGTGCGTCACGCCGAAGTCTTCCAAGAGTTGCTGGTATGCGGCCGCCTCCTCCAACGGATTGAGCTGGACCCGGTGGATGTTCTCCAGCAACGCGTCACGGAGCATCGCATCATCAGCCGTGCCGCGAACGATCGCCGGTATGCGGTCCAGCCCGGCCTGCTGCGCTGCCCGCCACCGCCGCTCGCCCATAATCAACTCGTAGCGAGCGGCCCCTGGTTGCCCGATCGCCGGCTCAGCCGGCAGTGGACGGATCACGATGGGCTGCAGCAGCCCGAATTCTCGGATCGAGTGCGCGAGCTCGGCCAAGGACTCCTCGTCGAACGCCTGCCTGGGTTGCCGAGGGTTGGGCACGATGGCCGCCATCGGCACCTCTTGGTAGACCGCTCCGGCCACCAAAGCAGTCGAGAAGTCTGGAGGAACGTCTGGGTAACTGTCGTGGGACAGCTCCAAAGCCGGGTCACCAGCGGTGTCGACCGGTCCGGTAGGGATCAGCGCAGCCAGTCCGCGGCCGAGCCCCCCTTTCCGCTGGACGCCGGGAAGGGAGGGCCCAGGAACGGGGGATCCCGGCGTGTGGGGGAGTGCGCCGACGGGGGGCATCAGCGTGACATCCCGTGGCGGCCCGACTGAGCGGCATCACCTGGACGGCTGGGGGCTGGATACCCGGGAGCTGGATCAGCACGATCCGGACAACCACGATCCAGGTAGCTGCTATCCAGTGCGATTTCCCGCGCGGCGTCCAAGTAGCTGAGTGCCCCGCGGGAGCCGGGGTCGTAGGCGAGGACAGTCTGTCCGAAGCCGGGAGCTTCCGAGACCTTCACGCTGCGGGGGATCACGGTACGCAGCACCTGATCGCCGAAATGCTTGCGAACCTCGGCGGCGACCTGGTCAGCCAGCTTGGTGCGCCCGTCGTACATCGTCAGCAGGATAGTGGACACCGTCAGTGCCGGGTTGAGGTGCGCCTGCACCAACTCGATGTTGCGGAGCAGCTGTCCAAGGCCTTCCAGCGCGTAGTACTCGCACTGGATGGGGATCAGCACCTCGGGCGCGGCGACCAAGGCGTTCACGGTGAGCAGCCCGAGCGACGGGGGACAGTCGATGAACACGTAGTCCACGCCGAGCTCGTCCAGCACAACACCGGACAGTGCCCTGGATAGTCGCGACTCCCGGGCGACCATGGACACCAGCTCGATCTCGGAACCGGCGAGGTCGATCGTGGCGGGAATACAGAGCAGGTTCGGCGATTGCGGGCTCACCGCGACAGCGTCGCCAATCCCGATCTCCCCCAGCACCACCTCGTACACCGACGGAGTGCCGGCGCGGTGCTCGACCCCCAGCGCGGTCGAAGCATTTCCTTGTGGGTCCAGGTCGACCACGAGCGTGCGCAGTCCCTGGAACGCCAGCCCAGCGGCAAGATTGACCGTGCTCGTGGTCTTGCCGACCCCACCTTTCTGGTTCGCTACCGCAAGTACCCGGCGCCGGACCGGCCGGGGCAACCGGTCCGTGGGGTGCTTCACCCGAGTCGCTCGTTCCGCCTCCTCCGCGATCGGCGTCCACGCGACGGCGGAGGGAGGCGCACCGGCCGAGACGCGAGCGGGAGCGCCAGCGGCTTGCGAAGAAACGCCGGGGAATGAGGGCACCTAACTGGCTCCACTCTGCTGGATCAACGGCGGTTGGATCAATGACTGTTCAGTCCTGGACCACGAGACGCGAGTGTGCGTATGTCGCGACCTCGGACTGCCTAACGCGCGATCCGGCATCACGGTTTCACGTGAAACAGCGAAACATGACACAGCTAGTGCGCTGGGCGCGTCTGACCCGACAACGTCCAGTACTGCCTCGCTCCACCATGGCTCACTTTCGAGCCACTTCGGCGGAAGCGCGGTCATCGGGCCTGCCTTCTTGGCTCCCTTGCCCGCCGTTCCCTCGCTTGCGGTTCCCGCGTTTGGGGTTCCCTCGCTGGGCGAGCGAGGCGCTGAGTCAGCCGCGACACCACGATGACCGTGGTCGGGGGCTGCACGATGGTGGCGCCACACTGCACAATCTCCACGACCCCTCCTCCGGCTGCCCGTACCGCGCCGGTGTCCCGAGCGACTTCCTGCTCCGCACTGGCGCCCTTGATCGCAAGAAGTCGCCCGCCTGGCGCAACCAGCGGCAGGCTCCATCCCGCCAACCGCCCCAACGGCGCGACCGCCCGGGCCGTCACGACATCGTTGTCACCACACTCGTCGCGCACCCACGGTTCTTCGGCGCGACCGCGGCGCACTGAAACCGCAAGATCGAGCGCCGCGACCACCTCTCGCAACCACACGGCCCGCCGCGCCATCGGCTCCAGCAAGACAATCGCCAGGTCTGGCCGGGCGAGCGCAAGCGGTATCCCCGGCAGCCCCGCGCCCGAGCCGACGTCGAGCACCCGAGCGCCTTCCGGCACGAGCTCACCAAGCACAGCGGAGTTGAGTAGGTGACGTTCCCACAGCCGGTCTGCTTCTCGGGGGCCGATCAATCCCCTGATCACTCCCGACCCGGCGAGCAGCGCAGCGTACCGCTCCGCAAGCCGGTACCTGTCGCCGAACACCGCCCGGGCAGTCACCCGAACGTCAGTTTCTGTCGGGTGTTTCACGTGAAACACAGACGGCTCAGGCACCGCAGAACCACATCGGTAGGGGTCGGTCGAGCAGGGGTCGGTCAGGTGGCGGGAAACACCACGACGCGGCGCTGCGGCTCCTCGCCTTCGCTCTCGCTGCGCACACCGTCCGACTCCGCCACCGCGTCATGCACGATCTTCCGTTCGAAGGGGGTCATTGGCTGCAACCGGACCGGTTCGCCAGCGTCCCGTACCTGCTCCGCGATCGATCGACCCAGCTCGCTGAGATCATTGCGCCGGCCGGATCGCCACTGCGCGACATCGAGCATCAGCCGGCTGCGAGAACCGGTCTGTTGCTGTACGGCAAGCCGGGTGAGTTCCTGGAGCGCCTCAAGCACCTCGCCGCGAGCACCCACCAGCTTCGCCAAGTCGGCTCCACCATCAATGCTCACCATGGCACGACCCGCCTCGACGTCGAGATCGATGTCGCCGTCGTAGTCCACCAGGTCGAGCAGTCGTTCGAGGTAGTCGCCCGCGACATCACCCTCCTGCACGAGAAGTTCCTCGCTCGGCGGTGCGCTGCGAACCGACCGGGCGGCCCCACCCGGGATATCACCCTCAACCGACGAATCAGTGTCAACCGATGTACTCAGCTCGGTTGACACCGCACCGGTTATCGCTGTCTCCGTCACCACTGCCTCAGTCGCCAGCGTCTCCGCCACCACTGTCTCCTCTCCGGGGGATCTGACCCTCAGCGGCGCTTCCGGTTCGTCTTCTTCCCCGGACTCGGCTGCTGCTGGATCATGCCAGTTCGCCCAGAGTTGTCCGCACGGGGCGACCCTTGGCCGTTGGACGACCCCCCTGACTCTCGAACTGACTCACGAACGTCATCGTTGGGTCCAGGCACCTTCGGTCCAGTCCCCTGGGCGGGGACCCCATTCGAGGCAACCCCGTTCACTTTCCCAGTACCTGTGACCGGGACTGACTCTGGCTCCGCTAGTAGCGGAGCATCGCCCCCATCCAGGCCAGCGGGAGTACCAGTGCCGTCCTTCTTCGATCGAGTCGGCTTCTGCCCGGGTCGCGGGCCGAGCGCTTGGCGCTGCGCGATCGCGGTCTGCTTCTTCGCCTCGTCCTCAGCGTCAATCCGTTGATAGACCACCCGTTGCTGGGCCAGTGTCCACAGGTTGTTGGACAGCCAGTACAGCAGGATCGCCAGGGGGAAGAACGGGCCACCAGCCACTACCCCGATCGGGAACAAGTAGACCATGAGCTTGTTCATGATCGCGGCTTGCGGGTTCGCCGCGGCTTGAGCCGAGGTCTGCCGCGCCACCGAGTGCTTCGCGGTGAGATGGGTGAGCGCGCCGGCCACAACGGTCAATGGGACCGCCACCAAGGCGATCTGCCACCGGGAGATGTCCCCGTACCGGGACAGCAGCGCAGCCGGCTCGGTGATGAAGGCCGACAGCGGCACCCCGAACACGTGCGCGTCGAGGAACGAGCGGACGTTGGCCGCGCTGAACACGTAGTTGCCGATCAGGCGGTTCTGTTCAGCGGACAAGAACGGCCGGTTGAACGAGCGCAGCACGTGGAACAGACCGATGAACACCGGGACCTGGAGCAGCACCGGCAGGCAGCCGCCCACCGGGTTGACCCCGTGCTCGGACTGCAGCTTCTGCATCTCGGCCGCCATCTTCTGGCGGTCGTCGCCGTACTTCTTCTTCAGCTTCTGGATCTCCGGCGCGAACTCCTGCATCTTGCGCATCGAGCGGACCTGGCTGACGAACGGCTTGAAGAGCACCGCACGCAGGGTGAACACCAGGAACACCACGGCCAGCGCCCAGGCGAAACCATTGCCCGGACCCAGCACATAGCCGAACGCCTGGTGCCAGAACCACAAAATGGCCGACACCGGGTAGTAAATGAAGTTCAGCACTAAGACTCACTCTCAGCGTGGGAGCGGGGTGATCTTGCAGGGGGAACCGGGTCCACCCCTCCAGGGTGCCAGGGCCCGCAACGAAGGAGCCGTCTCGCTGTCCACCACGACCCACGCACCATGCCGTGAACGGTCAGTGCCTCGATCGCATACGCGCTGCAACTCGGGGAGAACCGGCAGGTCGGCGGCAAGGCCGGGGAGATCCACCGGCGGTAAAACCGCAATACGAGCACCAGTATTCCCACCACGGGGCCGGTCCGACCGCCCGGATCGCTCGAGCGGGTCTGGTGAATCCCCGGCGCCGGAAACGTCATCGCCGGATGCCCGAGCCTGCCACACTCGCGGTGCGGGAGGCGATGAGCCGCCGCAACGCCCCGTCGAGGTCAGCACCCAGTACCGCGCTGCACGCGCCCGCTGACGTCGGGAGCGCGCGCACCACCAGGAGCGCTCCAGCGGGCAGCGTCGCCAATCGCGACCGCATGAGATGGCGCAGCTGGCGTTGCACCCGATGCCGGACCACGGAGCCACCGACCGTGCGACCGACCACAAATCCCACCCTTGCCCCAGCTCCGGGGCTCGCTGGCGCCAGCGAATCACCAGCAGCGTTGGCATCGATAGCGCCGTCGGCAAGGCCGGCACGGTCGGTGCTGACCCGAGTCAGGTGCACCACGACACAGCCACAGCTGGCCCGACGGCCCCGCCGCACCGCCGCCGCGAAGTCTTCACGGCGGGTCAGTCGGGTGGCAGCGGAGAGCAACGGGAGATACCAGCCGAACGCCAACGCCTCAGGCCGACAACTCGGTGCGACCCTTGCGGCGCCGGGCCGAGAGGATGGCCCGGCCGGCCCGGGTGTGCATGCGCAACCGGAACCCGTGGGTCCTCGCGCGGCGGCGGTTGTTCGGCTGGAACGTGCGCTTGCCCTTGCTCACGGCTGTCGTTCTCCCGGTGCTCGGTTGGGGTAGCTAGTTCATCCCCAGCCGGCCGAGCGGCACCACTGCGAGCGGATCCTACCCGGTACGCGGACCACATCGGACCATGGGCAAGGGCACGCAAAATGCCCGCTGGTGGGCGGGAGACGGAGCTGAGCATAGGCCGCCGACGCCGGTGCCGTCAAAACCAGCGTCACGCGTCACCGCCAGAGCGACACGCCGTTAGGTCGATGGTGCTTGCACATGCGGCGTTCTTATGGCAGCACCCAAGGCTTGTTGGCCAGCGGCACCTGACTACGGTCTGCGGGCCGCCCGGCAAGCTGGCACGTCAGGGCCCCTGGGAGCGAGACAGTCAGCGTTATCCACAGCTGTGGATAAACTTGTGGACGGGCGGCGCTCCCGAAGTCCACCATCGGCCGAAGGGGGAGTCAGCGGGTGTCAGAGCGACAAACCGATCTCGGCGAGGTGTGGAACGAGGTCGTGCGGGAGCTCTCCGCCGGAACGTTGTCTCCCCAGCAACGAGCCTGGATGCGGGTCACCCGTCCCATCGGCCTGCTGGATGGCACCGCACTGCTGGCCGCGCCCAGCGATTTCGCCAAAGACGCCATCGAGCGGGCACTCCGTGAGCCGATCAGCGCGGCGCTGTCCCGTCGCCTGGGACGACAGGTGTCCCTCGCGGTGAAGGTTGACCACCCGCTGCCGGTGCCACCGCAACTACCACCGCAGTTCACCGAACCCGCCGCCGGGTGCTCCGATGACTCCAGCCTGGGTGGTGCCCCACTAAACGCACCGGCCCTCGGCGTCACCACCGGGCCTGGCGAGCACAGCGCTGGCGGAAACAACGCGAGGACACACAACACCGGCGAGCACAGCGAGGAGGAGGCCGCGCTGGCCACCGTGCACGAGATCTGGCACCCCCAGCCTGGCCCAGGCGGCCCCACCGCGGCGGCGACCCGGCCACCAAGCTCCCGGCCACCAAACTCGCAGACCAGACTCAACGAGAAGTACACCTTCGACACCTTCGTGATCGGCGCGTCCAACCGGTTCGCGCACGCGGCGGCGGTGGCGGTGGCGGAAGCGCCCGCACGTGCCTACAACCCGTTGTTCATCTGGGGTGAATCAGGGTTGGGCAAGACGCACCTGCTGCACGCCGTCGGGCATTACGCGCAGCGGTTGTTCCCCGGCATGCGGGTGCGGTACGTCTCCACCGAGGAGTTCACCAACGACTTCATCAACTCCCTGCGGGACGATCGCAAGGTGGCCTTCCAGCGCCGTTACCGGGACGTCGACGTGCTGCTGGTGGACGACATCCAGTTCTTGGAGGGCAAGGAAGGCACCCAGGAGGAGTTCTTCCACACCTTCAACACCCTGCACAACGCCAACAAGCAGATCGTGATCTCCTCCGACCGCCCGCCGAAGGGGCTGGGCACGCTGGAGGATCGGTTGCGTACCCGGTTCGAGTGGGGTCTGATCACCGACATCCAGCCACCCGAGCTGGAGACCCGGATCGCCATCCTGCGCAAGAAGGCCGTCGGCGACCGGCTGGCCGCACCAGATGAGGTGCTGGAGTTCATCGCCGCCCGCATCGAGCGCAACATCCGCGAGCTGGAGGGAGCCCTGATCCGGGTCACCGCGTTCGCCTCGCTGAACCGCCAGCCGGTGGACAACCAGCTCGCTGAGATCGTGCTGCGCGACCTGATCCCCGCCGAGACGGCACACGAGATCGGCGCACCCAACATCATGGCGGCCACGGCCGACTTCTTCGGGCTCACCATGGAAGACCTGTGCGGGCCCGGCAAGACCAAGCACGTCGCGCAAGCCCGGCAGATCTCGATGTACCTGTGCCGGGAGCTCACTGACCTGTCGCTGCCTCGGATCGGCCAGATCTTCGGGGGCCGTGACCACACCACGGTGATGCACGCGGACCGCAAGATCCGCAAGGAAATGGCCGAACGCCGCCGCACCTACGACCAGGTGCAGGAGCTCACCTCCCGCATCAAGCAACGCGCCCGCACCTGAACGTAGCCTGACGCTACCTCCTCGCCAAGGCTCGCCAACCCTGGGCGAGCACCCAAGACCTCGGTGAGGGGCCGGTGAGGAGAGGGTTCCCATGGGCGCTGATGACGCGCGAACGATCGGTGCGCGTGCTCGGGTGATCCGCCATCGTCGCGGGATGAGCCTCGAAGTGGTGGCCGGGTTGGCCGGGATCACCAAGGGCTACCTGTCGATGCTGGAACTCGGCCAGCGCGGGTTCAACCGGCGCGGCCGAATCGATGACCTAGCGGCCGCGCTGAGCTGCTCGGTGACCGACCTGACCGGGCAGCCCTACTTACCGGTGGACCGGGCAACAGCGGACGCGATGGCCACGATCCCGGGTATCGAGCTCGCGGTCTGCGACTGCACCTTGCACGACGTTCCGGACATCTCGGCGCGACCGCTGACCGAGCTGGCCAAGCTGGCTCGGCAGGCCAATACACACCGTGACGAGACTCGGTATGCTCTGGCCGGGCGGGACTTGGGCGCGGTGCTCAGCGAGCTGCACGTGCACGCCGTCACCGGCGACAGCGATGCCCAGCGTGCAGCACTGGCCGCGCTGGTGGAGGCCTGCATCGCAGCCTCATGCATCGTCCTGAACTTGGGTCACACCTCGTTGGCGGTGGCCGTCGCGCGACGCGGCTACGACGCCGCCGAGCGGCTCGGCGACCCGGCACTGACCGGGTTCGCAACGAAGATGCGCACCCGGGGCCCTGATCAGGCTGGGGGCTCGGCACCGGACCGCGAAGGTGCTCGGTGTCGCCCTGGCCACGATCGAGTCGGCGGCGAATCCCACAGCGGCCGACAATGCCGCGGCGCAGGCCTCCGGGATGCTGCACTTGGCGTCCGCGCAGCTGGCCTCGCGAGAGGGACGCGGCGCAGACGCGGACACCCACCTGGCCCAGGCCGCGGAGCTGGCGAAGGCGACCGGCGAGTGCAACTACCTGAACTACCACTTCGGACCGGCCAATGTCGCGGCGTGGTCAGTGTCGATCGGGGTGGAGCTGGAGCGCGGCCCGGATGCCGCTGAGCGGGCCGAGGCTGAGGTGCCGCGGCTGACCGCAGTGCTGGCATCAGCCGACCGCCGCTCCTGGCTGCACTTCGACATCGCCCGAGGGTGGGCGCAGGCCGGGGGTGACCGGGACGCCGAGGCGATCCGCCACCTGGACACCGCCGACCGGATAGCGCCCACCCGGATCCGCAACGACCCGGTCGCCCGGGAGCTGGTGCTCACCCTGGACCGCCGGGCCCGGCGGCGAGTGTGGGAGCTCGACAGCCTGCGTAACCGGTTCGGCATCGGCGGCGCCCGGCCTGCCCGGAATACGAAGCCCTAGGGTGGGCATAGTTGGATTTTCTGATTTTTGGATGCATCATGGAGAGCGTTGTGTCCAGCGCGGAACAGGAGCGGTGATGGCTGCTTCGGAAGCACAGCGGCGTCGTGCGATGGTGCGCGCCAAGGCACAACTCACCTTACCCCCGGAAATCCGCGACGCCCTGCACGTCAGCGAGGGGGACGAGGTCGAGTTCACGATCACCGAGGCGGGCGATGTCCTGCTGCGCGGCATGACCAGCGTGCCCGCTGACCAGCGCTGGTTCTGGGAGCCCGAGTGGCAGGCCGGCGAGCGCGAGGCGAGCGAGCAGATCAAGGCTGGGGACGTCGAGGTCTTCAATGACGCCGAAGCCATGTTCGCCTCGCTGAACGAGTAGCCGACAGTGCCGACGTTCGCGACGACGCCGCGCTTCCGGCGTGATCTCAAGGCATTAACCCCGCAACAGCGCGCCCAGTTTGAGAAGGTCGTCTGTGCGGAGTTCGTGCCTGACGTTGATGCCAACCGGTGGCGGCCGGGGCTGCGGGTCAAGCAGGTTCAGGGCGTGCCGAAGGTGTTCGAGATGACGTGGGCGCCGGATGGCCGGGCCACCTGGGAGTTCGGAGCACCGATCCGGGACGGCATGAGGCACGTGATCTGGCGCCGAGTCGGCACCCACGACATCTTCACCGACGCCTGACCTCGCTGGTCCGGCTACCCCTCGGAGTAGGAACGACCGTCGCGGGCAGCCTCCAGCTGTGCGCGGGTGAGCACCGTGCCGGGCGGCCACTCGGTCTGGGTCAGTTCCTCCAGTCCCTCGGGCGCACCGGTAGCGCCGTCGGCACCACGGGCGGTGATCTCACCCAATAACCGATGGATCAGCAGCGCCAACGACCCGGGCCCGGAACCCCCGTATCCCCAACTCAGCCCGTAGTAGTTGTCCTTAGGAGCAGGGTAGAGCGTGCCGTCCTCGGTGCGCACCCAGATTGGGGAGTCCAAGATGACCCCGGCCAGGGGACTAAAGGTAGCCAGACGTTGGGGGATCGCGGCCAGCAGGACGCCGTCCGACTGGCGGATCACAGGGGCACCGGTCGCCGGGTCAGTCAGAGTCTCGCACTGGCCGTCGAAGTCGATGAGCTCGAACGCCGCGGTGCGCTCAATGGGCTCCAGCCGCGCAGCCCACTCGGCGCCGTACTCCGAGGCAGGGTCGATCTCCTCCGGGTTGGAGAACGGGAAGTCGGCGGCGCCGTTCCACATCTCTACCGTGCGTACGCATTCGGCGGCCAGTTGGTCGGTGCGGTCGAGGATCTCCAACCAGCCGGCACGGCGGCGCTGTTCATCGAGGGTCTCGTCATCGACTTCGGGTGACACCAGTGGGCGGGCGGCCACCACCGTGGCGTTACCCTGATGTTGACCAGCCTCGACACTGCGCCGCTCGTATTCCGTGAGTCTCTCGAGATCCCTCAGCGCGCTGTCGGTGGAGTGGAACTGGATCACCCTGGCTAGGTGCAGGAGCATCTCGTGGGCAGGGCTGCCATCCTGCAGGTTTGCGGCCAGCCTCAGCAGCGGTGTGGTGTCGACGTCGGGAATGGTTTGGCGTATGACTGTTGGCACGCCAGGTCCCCAGGCAACGATCAGCGCCGGGATCCGCAACGTGTATGGCCAGTACGGAACCGGCTGCCCCAGCACCCGGCCCAGATCAGCCCAATGTGCTTCATTATCGTCCCACAGTGCTCCGCGGTCGTTCCGCTCCGTCACGCTGCCGGGTTGCGCCGTCCACAGCTCCGGTCCCCGGCCGAAATTGGATCGCACGTAGACCAGGGCGTCGGCATAAGGTAGTTGGGCCGCGACACGGCCCAACGGCAGCCCGCCGGTCAGCCCCGGGCGGGACCACAGAACGCACACGGTGCCGACATCAGCCTTCCACGTCTGCGCGACAGCATCCTTGATTTCCCGCGCACCCAGATACGCAGCCGGGCGCTCGGCGTCGGGCCACCAGCGGATCGGAACACGGTTGATCAGCGTGGGGTGGGTGCGCGCCGCCCACCGGTACACGTCGTCCTCATGCCAGAACGGCTGGCCGTTCTTCGTACCGGCAGGCGCTGTGAACTTGCCGACCTTCAGCCGACACCACGCCAGTGGCAGAGGCCAACCGAGAAGCTTCGCGCAACCTGCGAGGTCGATATCGCCCATGAACCGACATCCTGCCACTCGCGGTGCGGGTGAGGAGATCACCGGGTGGCGATGATGAGGAAGGTCCGGCAACGGTCATGGACAGCTAGTGTCCTACCACCTGTGCTACCGTTTCTGTCATGGCGCAGCGGCAGAAACGTTCGATCTCGCTCCCGGCGGAGCTGGCCGATGCCATTGAGCGGGCGGCCAGCTCCGAGGGCACCACCGTGAGCGGTTGGCTGGCCGACACAGCGGCCCACCGGC
>JBDTAX010000072.1:0-5667 GCA_039924425.1 Pseudonocardiaceae bacterium | reverse complement strand
CCCAGATGATCGACGATCACACACCCAACAGCGAGCCCGACACGCCGACACCGACCACCACGCACCCCATAAAGATCAACTTACCTGTGACGGCCCAGCTCAACACGACCCCTGAATGGACACGCCGGCACAGCTCCGTACCGCTGCGCCGCCCTTCGAGAATGGAATCCAGAACCACGATGTCGGGCTGCTCGGTCGCCACGATGCTCGCGGCATCATCCATGTTCTCCGCTACGCGAATGGTCAGGATGTCGTCCTCCGTGCGGAGCAATGCCACGATGCCCAGGCGCATCACAGGATGTCTGTCGACGACGAGAATGTTCATCTGAGAAACCTTGGCGACTGTCAACACTGCTCCATCCCGTGGAAGTACCAGCAACCACACGTTAGAAGAGGAGCGCAAGCCGTGCGCAATGATCGCTGGCCGAGTCGGCCTGGGGTCAGCCCAGGACTTGTGCTGGTGTGATGTTGGCGTTGTGGCGGAAGACGTTCTCCGGGTCGTAGCTGGCCTTGACCCGGGCGAGTCGTTCGTAGGTGGCTGGTCCGTAGGAGGCTCGCACTCGGTATTCCTCGAGCTCGGTCACGGAGTTGAGGTAGCCACCGATGCCGCGGGTGTGCGGCAGCAGCGCCCGCCAGAGGGACCGCACCCAGCGCCGTTCGGCGTCGAACAGCTCCGGGGTGGGGGCTATCCCGATCATCATGACCGCGTACCCGGAGCGGCTGCCGCCCCACGCCGTGTCCTGGTCACTCACGTCCTGGTACGCCCCGTCCAGCGGGAACATGGTGATCGTGGTCAGTGGTGAGCTCTTGGTCCGCATCCGCTCGGTGAGCGTCGTGATCGCCGCGTCGGACAGCTCGTCGAGGTAGAGCGAGTCCTGGTAGGCCCGCAGCCCCCGGGGGTGAGCCTCGTCGAGTATCCGCTGCAACGTGAGGTAGGGAAGCGGGCCGACGAACTCGAACAGCGGTGGCACCGACTCGCGGATGCGAGCCGCGAGTCGACTGTGCTCGTCGGTGCCACCGAAACCCGTGGCGCCGAAGCTGGTGGCCAGCACCGCGAAACCGGGCTGGAAGCGGTGCCGCTCGGGCACGAACGGCGCTGGCGGCGCATTCAGCGCAATGATCAGCACGGTAGTGTCCCGGGACGCGGTCGCGGCCAGCTCCCGGCCCAGCCGCAGCGCCTCGGCGCCCTGGTCCAGACCGAAGAAGAACAGCCCGAAGTCCACCATCGGCCCCACCTTGTGCAGCCGGAACTCAAACTCGGTGACGACGCCGAAGTTGCCGCCGCCACCGCGCAACGCCCAGAACAGCTCGGGCAGCTCCCGCCGCGACGTGCGGAGCACCCGGCCCTCGGCGGTAACGACCTGCGCGGAGACGAGATTGTCCAGGGCCAGGCCGTGCCGGTGGCCAAGCCAGCCGAGACCGCCGCTCAGGGTGAGACCACCGACCCCGGTGTGGCTGACCGTGCCCGCGGTCGTCGCCAGGTCGTATGCCTGGGTGGCGGCGTCCAGGTCCCCGAGCAGGGCACCGCCACCCACGCGCGCCCGCCGGGCCACCGGGTCGACCGACACCCCGTTGAGACCACCCAAGTGGATCATCATGCCACCGTCGGCAACCGCCGCGCCCGAGGGGTGGTGGCCGCCACCGCGCACCGAGACCGTCAAGCCCTCCCGCCGGGAGAACGTCACCGCCGCGGCGACATCGGCGGCACAGACGCACCGGGCGATCACTGCCGGGCGGTGATCGATGTCGGCGTTCCACACACCGCGCGCGGTGTCGTAGCCGGGATCGTCTGGATCGAGCACCGGCCCCGTCAATGCCGCCCGCAAGGTGTTGAATGCGCTGGTTATCTGGGTCATGACATCCTTCTCAGCTCTGTCGGGCGGCCGGGTGTCACGGTCGTGCGCACTAGTGCTGAGCCGCCAACAGCCGGTGGGCCGGTTGGCGGCACTGGTGTCTCTGGCCGGTCGGTGCCGCACAGATCGAGGATTAACGCTACGCCAGGTGCAGAATCTGTGGCAGCCGCCAATCGATGATGGAAGGTAACAGAGCGTAGTGGTTTGCGCAGTCGCACCGTGGTGGTCAGGCGCACGATCGCGGCCCGACGTATGGTTGCGTTTCTGGTTTGGGGGGGGTTGGCGGAGTTGGGGAGGAGCTCGGGTGCTCAGCACGATCGAGGTAGCGGAGCAGGGCTCAGCGCTGGCCTACACGTTTGAGGATCTGTTGCGCTACTGCGGGCCGGGCTCCCCTGGCGGCATCGCACACGCCGTGAAGGTGTTGGAACGGGCGCTGCCGCTGCTGGAGCCAGGTGATCCGCCGGAGCGCCGCGAGATCGAGGTGGCGACGGCCTTTGCCGGCCCGGGTGCCCGTGACGCGTTCGAGATGATCACTCGCGCGGTGACGGAGGGCCGATATGCCCTCGACGACGAGCTGGCGCGTCCTGAGCTGGGCCCGACCCGCGCGAGCTTCGTTTTCCGGCTCGCTTACCGAGGGCGCAGCGTGACAGTGGTTCTTCGCGAGGGATACGTGGGGGAGGAGTTCGTCGCGCTGGCTCGCACTCCGGAGCGGACAGCGGATCAGGAGAGCCGCCTGACCGTCCTGAAACGCGAGATGGCTGAGCTGTTGCTGGCCACCCCCGCGACCGAGGTGTACGACGTGTCCGGCGAGGCCTGACGGGCGTCAGGGGATCCGCAGTGTCGGGCGGTAGATCGCCAGCCAGGTGGAGAGACCCAGTGCCCGGTCGATGCCGTTGCGGACCTCGGTGGGCATGGTGGCTGGATCCTGCTGGGTGGCGCCGTCCAGCCAGCGGCGGTTGACCAGTCCGAATACCGGGTCGTCGGCGGTGAGCAGCTCCTTGGCCTGCTGTTGCAGGGTGCTGGCATAGTGCGGGTCCTGAGTGGAGGGGTAGGGGCTTTTCACCCGCCGCAGCACCGACTGGGGTAGCAGGTCGGCGGCTGCGGCGCGGAGCAGGCTTTTCTCCCGGCCGTCGAATGTCTTGAGTGACCACGGCGTGTTGTAGACATACTCGACAAGCCGATGGTCGCAAAACGGCACCCGGACCTCCAGACCGACGGCCATGCTTATCCGGTCTTTGCGGTCCAGTAACAGTCCGACGAGCCGGGTCAGGTGCAGATAACAGCTGACCCGCATTCGCCGCTCGTGCTCGGTCTCACCGTCGGCCGGCTCGACTTCGGCGACCGCGCTGGCGTAGCGATCGCGGAGGTAGCTGGGCAGGTCGAGGGCGGCGGTGAGCTCAGCGTTGAGTGGGTTGGGTGCCTGGGCGCGTGGGCTGGCCATTAAGGCGGCGATCCAGGGAAAGGTGTCTGCGGCCTGCACCTCGGGCTGGTGGAACCAGGCGTACCCACCGAAGACCTCGTCCGCGGCTTCCCCGGACAGGGCGACCGTGGAGTGCTCCCGGATGGCCTTGAACAGCAGATACAGCGAGGCGTCCATGTCGCCGAAGCCGCTCGGGATGTCCCGCGCGGTGACCACCGCACGCCGCACCGCAGGATCGGCCAGTGCGGTGTGGTCGAGCACGATGGTGCGGTGCCCCGAGCCGACGTGGGTGGCCACCTCGTGCACGTAGGGGGTGTCCGGGGTGGTGCCGCGCAGCTCGTCCGGGGTGAAGTTCTCCGCCTGCCCGACGAAGTCCACCGCGAAGCTGCGGACCTGCTCGCCGTGCGCACCGAGCTGCGCGGCGGCCAGCGCGGTGAGCACGCTGGAGTCCAGCCCGCCGGAGAGCAGCACGCAGCGCGGAACGTCGGCCACCAGCTGGCGGGCCACGATGTCATCGAGCAGTGAGCGGACGGTGGCGATGCTGGTCTGCTGGTCGTCAGTGTGGGTGCGGGTCTGTAGCGTCCAGTAGCGGCGCTCCCGTAGGCCGGTGCGGTCGACGGTGACCACCGCACCCGGGTGTACCTCGCGCATCCCACACCACACCGCATGGCCAGGCGTCTTGGTGAAGCCGAACAATTCACGCAGGCCGTCCAGGTCGACCGCGCGGTCCGCGAGTGGGTTTGCCAGGATCGCCTTGGGTTCGGAGCCGAACAACACCCCGTCGGGGGTGGGGAAGAAGTAGAACGGCTTGATGCCCATCCGGTCGCGGATCATGACGAGCTTCTCGATTCGGGTGTCCCAGACGGCGAAGGCGTACATGCCGTTGAGTCGTTCGGCGACCGCCTGGCCCCACTCCAGGTAGCCGTGCAGCACCACCTCGGTGTCGCTGTGGGTCCGAAACCGGTGGCCGCGGCGGCGCAGCTCACCACGCAGCTCGGTGAAGTTGTAGACCTCCCCGCTGTAGGTGATCGTCACCGTGCTCTCGCCGGTGCGCACCGACATGGGCTGCGTGCCGCCCTCGATATCGATCACCGCCAGTCTGCGGTGACCCAGTACCGCATGTCGATCAAGCCAGCTGCCCTCGGCGTCCGGTCCTCGGCAGGCCATCGTCGCTGTCATCGCGTCGAGGTCCGCCTGGTGTCCAGTCAGATCCCGATCGAACGAGACCCAGCCAGTGATTCCGCACATTGATGCCCCCCTGGTCATGACTTGTCTCGGTCGCGGCGGCACTAGGCTGCCAGTTCGTTCTCAGCGGAATCTGGAGGGTCGGCGCATGGCACGCACCGGGCACATCGCCATGTTCAGCATTCCAGCATACGGGCACGTCTACCCGAGCCTGCCGGTGATCCGTGCGCTGGTGGGCCGCGGCTACCGGGTGACCTATTCCATCAACGACGAGTTCGCTCCCCTGGTCGAGGCGGCCGGCGCGACGCCGGTGTGCTACAAGTCCACGCTGCCCTCGGAGTCCGACCCGGAGAGGCGGTGGCCGGAGGACCGCCTCGACATGGCGACCATCCTCCTCAACGAGGCCATCGCCGTCCTTCCACAGATGGCGGCCGCCTACGACGGGGATCGACCCGATCTGTTGCTCTACGACGTCGTCGGCTACACCGCGTCATCAAGGCGATGACACAGCGGCCGGCGGGGGTTGACTATTACGTCCGCTTCGCGGCCTGGCTTGCCGAGCAGGGAATCGACATGCCAGTCGACGAGTTCGCCTGGCGTCCGGAGCGCTGCATCGCGCTGATCCCGCGCGCTCTGCAGCCTCACGCCGAACTGGTGGCGGACAACTACACGTTCGTCGGCCCCTGCCTGGACGACCGGGCCCATCAGGGCGACTGGGAGCCACCGGTCAACGACCGCCCGGTGCTGCTGATCTCCCTCGGCTTGGCCTACACCACAGCGCTGGAGTTCTATCAGCAGTGCATGGCGGCCTTTGGCGGGCTGGACTGGCACGTGGTCATGGCCACCGGGCGCTGGGGCGACCCCGCCGAGCTGGGCCCCGTACCAGTGAACTTCGAGGTGCATCCCTGGGTGGCGCCGCGCGGCTGGTGGAACTCGGTGTCGCTCGACTCATCCCGCGTGACGAGGCGACCGCGGACCTGCTGCGCGAGGCGGTCCTGAGCCTCGTCGCGGACCCGGATGTGCCGACGCGGCTGGTGGCGCTCCGGGGGGAGATCCGGCGTTGCGGCGGCGCCGCGAGGGCCGCCGACCTGATCGAACATCACCTGATTCAGACTGGCGCTACCGGCTGCTGAGCCAGCGGTGCAGCAGCAGCGCGGTGGAGGTGACGTTCTCTTTCATGATTGAGAAATGATCTCCGGGCAGGTCCAG
>JBDTAX010000071.1:0-9671 GCA_039924425.1 Pseudonocardiaceae bacterium | reverse complement strand
TCGACCGTGCATGAAGGCGGCGTGAGTCCCGCCGCGTCCGAATTTCTCGCCGCGTCCACTCACCAGGAACGCCGCGCCATCAGGTTGCGCCGCACTGTGCTCATCGTGCTGTCCGTGCTCGCCCTCGTTGCATCGGGAGCCGCAGTCACCGCATTCAGACAAACCGCCATCGCAAATAGCGAACGTGACATCGCCCTCGCCAGCCAGCTCACCCGCGAGGCGGACCGGCTGCGCGGCACTGACGTCTCGCTCGCCGCTCAACTCGACCTCACCGCCTACCGCATCCGACCGAATCAGGACCTCTACACGGCCCTGGTCACTGCGGGGAACACCCCCTTGTCCACCCCGCTGGCCGGCCACACCGACTGGGTCACCACCGTGGCGTTCAGCCGTGATGGGCGCACCGTGGCCACCGGCAGTGCCGACCACACGGTGCGGTTGTGGAACGTGACCGATCCGGCTCACCCCACGCCGCTGGGTCCACCTCTGAGAGCCCACACCGACTACGTCAACGCGGTGGCATTCAGTCCGGATGGGCGCACCCTGGCCAGCGGTAGCTGGGACAAGACCGTGCGGTTGTGGAATGTGGCCGACCCGGCCCACCCCATCCCGCTGGGCCAACCCCTGACCGGCCACACCAACGCCGTCTCCACCGTGGCGTTCAGCCCCGATGGGCACACCCTGGCCAGTGCCAGCGCCGACGAGACCGTGCGGTTGTGGAATGTGGCCGACCCGGCCCACCCTACTTCGCTGGGCACACCTCTGACCGGCCACACCAACGTCGTCGTCTCGGTCGTGTTCAGCCCGGACGGGCGCACCCTAGCCAGCGGCAGCAGCGACAAAACGGTGCGACTGTGGGACGTCACCGACCCGGCCCACCCCAGTCCGCTGGGTCCGCCCCTGACCGGCCACACCAACTCCGTCGCCACCGTGGTGTTCAGCCGTGATGGGCACACCCTGGCCAGCGGCAGCGTCGATAAGACGGTGCGGTTGTGGAATGTGGCCGACCCGGCTCATCCCACTCTCTTGGGCACACCTCTGACCGGTCACACCAACTCGGTCTTCGCGGTGGCGTTCAGCTCCGATGGGCACACCTTGGCCAGCGGCGGCGCCGACCAGACGGTGCGGTTGTGGAACGTGACCGACCCGGTCCACCCCACTTCGCTGGGTCCACCTCTGACCGGTCACACCAGCTACGTTTTCGCGGTGGCGTTCAGCCCGAATGGGCACACCCTGGCCACCGGCGGCGCTGACCACACCGCTCGACTGTGGGACATTCCCGCTGCGCTCATGACCGGCCACACGGACTCCGTCGACGCGGTGGCGTTCAGCCCTGACAGGCACACCCTGGCCACCGGTAGCAGTGATCGGACCGTGTGGTTGTGGAACGTGACCGATCCGGCCCGCCCCACACCCTTGGGCATGCCCCTGACCGGCCACACTGCCTTGGTCGACGCGGTGGCGTTCAGCTCCGATGGGCGCACCCTGGCCAGCGGCAGCGCCGACAAGACGGTCCGGTTGTGGAATGTGGCCGACCTGGCCCACCCCACACCGCTTGGCCAACCCCTGACCGGTCACACCAGCGTCGTCAACGCGGTCGTGTTCAGCCCGGATGGGCACACCCTGGCCAGTGCTAGCAGCGACGGGACGGTGCGGTTGTGGGATGTGGCCGATCCGGCCCGCCCCACGTCCGTGGGCCCACCCCTGACCGGCCACACCGACGAGGTCTTCACGGTGGCGTTCAGTCGTGATGGGCGCACCCTGGCCAGCGGCAGCGGCGACCAGACGGTGCGGTTGTGGAACGTGACCGATCGCGCTCACCCCACGCCGCTGGGGCAACCTCTGACTGGCCACACCAGCTACGTCGACACGGTAGCGTTCAGTCCGGATGGGCGCACCGTAGCCAGCGGCAGCATCGACCAGACTGTGCGGTTGTGGAATCTGACCGACCCGGCCCAGCCCACTCCGCTGGGCCAACCCCTGACTGGTCATGCAAGCAACGTCACCGCAGTGGTGTTCAGCCCCGATGGGCGCACCCTGGCCAGCGGCAGCCGCGACCAAATGGTGCGGCTGTGGAACGTGGCGGACCCGGCTCAACCCACGCCGCTGGGCCAACCCCTGACTGGCCACACCGATACCATCCACGCGATGGCGTTCAGCCCTGATGGGCGCACCCTGGCCAGCGGCGGCAGCGACCGGACGGTTCGGTTGTGGGGGATGAACGTCGAGCAAGTGATCCAGCGGATCTGCGCCGCCACCACGAACACCCTCACTCCAGCGAAGTGGGCGCAGTATGTCTCGCCGGACCTGCCCTACCGCCCGCCTTGTGTGTGACGGCCCCCGTGGGGTTGGTCGCGGTTGTCAACGATGGCTACATCGGTTCCGAGGCGTCGCCTGGAACCGATGGTGTTCCCACCCAGCGATATGCGCGTTGTGGGCTCCGTGGATCTCCCTCAGCCTCGACGACGCCGTCCGCCATCAAGGCTCGCAGAGCTGTGAGCACGGCCGCCCGTGAACGACCGGAGGCAGTCACGAGATGGGCGGCAGTGGCTCGTCTCCTCCGGCGGAGTTCCGTCGCGACAGCGTCTCTGGTGGAGCCAGGCCGATCAGCCCACTTAACTACCGGCGATCTGCTGAACTCCACTTCGAAGCGGCTCGGGAGGTTGCTGAAGATCGGTCTGTCCAGTCCCGACCGGCGTAGCTCGCGGATCATCGCCGGGATACCGGACGCGCGGTTCTCAGCCACCAGCCGATCGCTGCGCGGGAGGTATGTGTCAGCCAGCAAGGTAGCCAGGAAGGCGTTGCGTGACGACGACACATCCTCCGTGCCGAGGTCTTCGACGCGCACCGGGCCATACAACGAGCCTGGGCTGCGGACTATCAGCCGGTCCGGGTGGAGCTCAACCTGGATCTGCGTGCCCCGCGTCACGTGGCTGTAGTCACGGTGCAGGACCGCATTGACTATCGCTTCCCGCACCGCCTCCAGTGGGTAGTCGTACTGTTCTCGGCGTCCGGTGCCATTCACATAGCTGCGGACGCTCATGTGCCGCCGTAGCACCGAGACCGTCTCCGCAACAAGATCGGGGATCGCGCCCCGGATCACCGGATTGTCCTCGAACCGCGGCGCGTCTGCCCCGTTGTCGTCTCCTCTCGGAAGGACGATCACAGAGATGGTGAGCTGCGGGAAGAACTGCTGGGGGAACACCCCGAAGGTGAGAATGCCGGCCACCGAGGGCACCGTTCGGCCGTTCTCGTGCGGTACCAACACCCGGATTCGACGCAACGCCGTCTCGTCATCGACATCGCGGAGTGATCGGCTCGTATCGCGCACCCGGGTGAGCGTCCTGGACAAGGCGGCGGCGTCGAGATCCTCGAGGCCAGCCTCCGGGACCGGCTCGACGTCGTAACGAGGTTGTCCCCGATTGGCGATGGCAAGGCCGATCTCCGCTTGAGTCATCCGCCGGTCGCCGTCACCGGTCCGGACGAACGAACCGGTCGCGATACCCCGGCTCGCCACGTAGCACGGCCGCTGATCGGGCTGCAGAGCAGCGACGCGGGCCACGACCAGCACGGCACCGTCGACCTCGACCAGCTCAACGTCGAGACGGATAGGCGGCACGAGCTGGTCGCTGACCGTCGAGACGAGATCATCTCGGAGTTTCACGGGATCCGGGAGCCGGACCGGAGCGAACCCCACGCTCTCGTCCACGCCGAAGATGATCCGGCCACCGTTGGTGTTCGCGAAGGCTGACACGGTCTCGACCACGGTCTTGGGAAGCCTACCGACCGCTGTCTTGACCTAGACGCTCGCGGGTTCTCCAGCCAACCGGCGGAGCCTGTCGAGCTCGTTGCCGACCTCAGCGCTATCCATCGCCCACCTCCGCCGACGCCCTGTGTCATGTCAACCAAGTAGAGTGTGAAGTTCTTTCAAGTAGATTTCAAGTTGTCACGTAGGTCGAGCGACGTGTCCAGCACGCCACCCTGGAGGAGCACCAGAACTGTCGGGGTGGGGCGTGATGATGCGACCATGTCAGGCAAGAGCAAAGCGGAGGTGATGTGCGGATGGCCGCGCCCGCCCCAGAGGTGTTCGAGCACAGCGGTTTGTGGACCGAGGAGGAGTTCCTCGCCTTGCCGGTGGACCGGCGGGTCGAGCTGCTGGACGGGGCTCTGCTGGTGAGCCCGAGCGCTCGGGCTCACCAGCGGCTGTCGTTTCGGCTCGCGATCGCCCTTGATGCCGCGGTCCCAGCCGGGCTTGAGGTGCTGGAGGCGATCAACGTTCGGGTGGGCCCCGGCAAGATCCTGATCCCGGATCTCGCGGTGGTCAGCACTCCCGGGCTCGACCTGACGGTGTGCGAGGCCGCCGACGTGGTACTGGTCGTGGAGATCACCAGACCCGGCAACGCGGTGGCCGATCGGGCGTCAAACCTTTATGCCCAGGCTGGCATCCCGCACTACCTGCGGATCGAGCTGGGCGCGACCGGGGCGGGTGCGGTCGTCTGCCGGCGTGCGGGGGAGCGGTACGTCGAAGTGGCGCGCGTCGATCCGGGTCACCCGCTCGCGCTGACCGAGCCGATCGCGGTCACGCTCGATCTCGCCGCCCTGGCGGCGGCCACCCGTCCATCCACCGTTCCGCCCGCCCGGACCGGCGATTAGCCCGCCTCGGTTGGGGTGAGCTCGGCGTCGGACCGCACAAACTCGATGAGCTTGTGGCAGCCGCGCAGGGCGGTGCGCTGCTGGCGGCGCAGGTACAGCCGGCGGACCTCGGCGCGGGCCGCTCGCTGCTCCGCCGGGGTGAGGGGGACTTGGTGCAGGTAGGCCAGCAGTTCACGGCACTGCCCGAGGTTCGTGGCCCGGGACTGCAAGGCGGGCACATCTAGCTGACGGGCCAGCTGTGTCGTGGGGGCGGGCGTTGTCCAGCCACGATGCGTGAGCACCTCGGGCACCTGGCCCCACGGCCCGGCTAGGGCCAGCTTCGCGGCGAATACCTCGTCGTCGCCGAGCATGGTGGGCCGCGGGATGGCCGCGACCGGTTCCCGGCGCAGCAGCCCGTGGATCGGGTCCAGCGGCAGGCATCCCTCGGCCAGCTTCCGCAGTATCTCGGTGAAGCGCTCGAGGGGTCGGCCGGAGGCCAGGGCGCATCCCGGGAAGCTGGAGGTCCGCGCTTGGCCGTCCTCGTCGAGGACGACCTGCTGGGTGGTGACGAGAATGAGCCGATCATCCGCGGCGTGACGCTCGAGGCACCGGGACAGGTAGCTCGGCGCCAGCCAGTCGTCATCACCCATCCACTTGAGGAACGTGCCGCGCGCGAGGTGCAGCACCCGCGCGGCATTCGCCAGCGCACCGATGTTCTCCGGCTGGCGGTGATACCGCACCCGGGAGTCGCTTCGCGCGTAGTGGCGGCAGATCTCCTCGGTGCCGTCGGTGGACGCGTCGTCCGAGATCACCAGCTCGAGATCCTCGTGTTCCTGGGCCAGGACGCTCCGCAGCGCGCCTTCGATCACCTCTCCACCGTTGCGCACCGGCAGCCCGACCGACACAAGCGGAGGTGGGGTTGACATGGTGCCTCCTGTGAGTGAGAGACATCGCGCAGACCGTCTCAATACTGAGTATCTGCAACCGCACTTCACCCGTTACGGTGTCACCTTATCGAGAATTTTCTCACTCTTGGCTATCGCTATAGTCTGCCTGCGGGTCGGCGCAGTCCATGACAGACCTGACGAAGAGCTCGACCTGCGCCGTGAGTACTGGCCACCGCCACCCGTCCACCGCGCTCAACCTGAGGTGGACGCCCAGGCGAAGATCTCGATGACTGCTCCACGACGCTAGCCGAGTCGTAGTACGCGCGTGGTACGTTTGGGAAGTGTTCGGGGGGAGGTGGCATGGGACGAAGCTTCCGAGACGCACGTCGCTCGCCATGCGATCACTCCGGACGAGGTGGAGGACGTGTTGTTCTGTAGGCCGCGTCTAGTGCAGGCCGGCCCGCATGACACGACGTACTTGATGGGCACGACCTTCGCTGGCAGGCACCTATTTGTGGTTGTTGCCGCAGCGGACAGAGGCGGGGTGTACGTAGTGACAGCGAGGGAGATGACCGACGCCGAGCGGCGACGGTTTCGCCGGAAAGCGAGATGACGATGAGCCGCAAGTCGCGGGCAGAGAAACTAGCAGAGGTGGCTGAACACGTAGCGAGCCACGACATGGCCGATGTGGTGGACACGGCGGTATGGGAGACCGACATGGTCGCGGAGCCGATGGTGGTGACGTCGATCCGGCTGCCGCGACCGCTGATGCAACGAGTGCGCGCGCAGGCGGACGCTGCGGGAGTGCCGGCTACGGCGTTGATCCGCGGTTGGGTGGAGGACCGGCTGGCAGCGCAGGAGACCGGAGACATCGGCCGGGACCGACTGGTGGCGACGTTGCGGTCCGTGCTGGCTGATCTGGATCCGTTACGGGCCTACTTGACCGGAGAAAATGTTCCGTTACAGCACCAGGTACCGCTTTCCTCTGATTAGCGCTGATTTCCGCGCAGCTGGTTCGGGGCAAGGGTCAGGCGAATTCGTAGTGGATGGCGCGGTTGCCCCACCAGGGGACGATGGTGCAGCCGGGCGCAGGCTGCTGATGTAGTGGAGCAGGGCGGTCGAGCGTATCCGCAGGGTGAGGAACTTGACACCGCGTTGATCGAGTTCGGCGAGCACGGGTTGGGTGGCGGCCTTCTGGTCCATAACCAGCATGTGGGGTTTTTGCCGCTGACGTTTTTCCAGTGGTCGCAGAAGGCGATGACCTCACGGTTTTGGGTGGCCTTGGTCAGGTCGGCGTTGGTGTAGACGAGATTGTGCGTTCCGGAATCTTGGGCGAAGAAAGTCAGCACGGAACGGGAGCGCTGGTAGCGGGTGGGCACGTCGTGTTTTTTCCAGTGTGGGGTCGGCGCCCCAGTGCACGACGGGCTGGCCACCGCCACCCGCCCGCCGCGGTCACCCTGAGGCGGACGCTCAGGCGAAGATATCGTCGGCGGTGATGGCGATCACGTCGTCCGGCAGGTTGATCACCCGCTCGCGGGCGCAGATCGCGAGACGCAGCTCATGCGGTGCACCCGGCAGCGCCCCGGCCTTACGGTGCAGATCGGCGACGAGTCGGGGCGCCGAGACCTCTCGCGCCCACTTCGCCTCCCCGGCCAGTATCGGTGTGCGACCTCGCCCGGCCAGCACCACGACGTCGATCTCGTTGTGGCCGTCGGCGGTCCAGAATGGGCCCACCGCGACGACTCGATCGCCGAACTCGCCGCTGGCGGCGAGCCGGCGCACCTGCTGGCGAAACGCCGCCTCCCACCGCCCTTCCTGGTGATCATCCAGGGAGTCGAGCAGCACCCGCAGGACCGTCGATCCCAGCCCCGCTTCGATCTCGGTGCGGTAGCTGGTGAGGATGTCCAGGTAGAACGCCAGGAAGTTGTCCGCGATGCGGTAGATGCGCCGTCGGGTTCGCCCCGTTTCGGTGACCGGTTGGACCCGCTCGATCAGCCGGAGACTGACCAGGCGATCGAGCAGGCGGGTCGGGTCCGCGCGGATCGCATCCCTGATCTCGTTGTGGCGCGTGGCGCCGGTGGCGATCGCGTGCAGCACGGCTCGCGGGTACTCGCCCGCCTCGGCTTCGGTGGCGAGAACCAGCTCACCTTCGGTCAGTAACCGAGCACCTGGCTCGCAGGCCAACTTGCGCAGGTTCTCAGCCAGTGGTGCCGCCTGGTCCCACCAGGCCAGATACATCGGAATACCACCGACGATGCCGTACACCACCGCCCGTTCGGCTGGGCGGAGATCGGGCAGCATCAGGGCGGCCTCCCAGGGCGCGAACGGATGGACCGCCAGGGTGAGGTCCATCCGCCCGTAGAGTGGCTGGCGCTGCTGTTGCAGTGCCTCCATGTAGCGCACCGCGGAGCCGCACAACAGGATCCGTAACCGGGTGTGCCCCTGACTGCGATCGCGGAAAGCCCGCAGCAGGTTCGGTAGTTCGGGTGTGGTCGCGGCCAGCTCGGGGAACTCGTCGAGCACCAGCAGCAGCGGTTCCCGCTCGGCCACCATGGCGACGTGGTCCAAAGCGTCGTCCCAGTCGGTGTACCCGCGGGCTAACAGATCCCGCGCGCCGGTAGCAGCGATACCGCTGACTTGCCGGGCCAGCAAGGTGAGTTCGGTGCTCTGTCCGCGACTGGCTCCCGTGTGGAACACGGCCCGTCGCCCGTCAGCGAAACGGTGCACCAACGCGGTCTTGCCCACCCGCCTGCGTCCCCAGACCATCGCCATCCGCGCGTCAGCGCTGGACCACCACCGCTCCAGAGCGGCGAGCTCTGCCGTGCGGTTGACGAACACAGGACCATCGTAACCGACGCGGACTGCTACCGACGTCTCACGTCGCCGACGTCCGATGCCGGTAACGGATGGTAACGACTTCGACAAAATCGTGAGGTGTAGACGATCACCGCGTCGTCCGGCTACCGGCTGTGGCGCACCCCGACCCTTCCGGAGTCGGCCTGGCCATGTGGATAACCCGTGAGTGGCGATGCAGGTTATAGCTCGTATCGCCACTCACGGGGCGCAGCCGCCGCACTGGCGCAGGGGGCCGTGCCAGCCGGCGCGACGCAGTATCGTGGCGACCTCTGTTGCTACTCCGCAGGGGTCCCGGGTGACCTCGTCCCAGCCGTAGACCAGGCGATGGCGCGCGGCGAGCTCGCCCGCGTTGTCCCGCCTGCGGTCGCGGAAGGCCACCTCGGGCGCGTCGTGATAGGCCCGGCCGTCGAGCCGGATGGTGAGCGGGACACCAATCAGATCGTATGTGACGTCCTCCCAGAGGGTCCGGCCGTCGACGACGAGGGGCTGCTGACGTTGCGCGGTGGGCAGCGCGTGCGCCAGCTCGACGTCGCAGGCGTAGCGTTGCTCAAGAGCCGACTGCACCCCGTCAGCCAGCAAGCGCAGTGCATCAGTGAGAGCTGTGCCGTACCGGCGTGGTCGCCGTTCTTCGAGCCGCCATTGCAGCTCCCGTACCGGCACTCGGCCTCTGGTGGCGAGCGCGACGAACCGTCGCATTCCCGCTTGCGCGTCGGGTTCGCTCGTCGCGAGGTCGAGCACGGTATCCGCTTTGCTGGTCCGTGGTGGATCCGTACCTACCCTAAGGTAGGGGAAAGCGCGGGAACGGTGCACCACGACGAGCGGCGGCTGCGACACCGCGGAGCAGCTGTAGGGCACTGTGATGTGCACCGCTGCGAGTGGATCGAGCACAAGCATTCGCCATTCCTCGGCGGCGGTGGTGTGACTGAGCACTGCCCGAGGGCCACCGTAGAGCAGCGCCCCGGTGATCTTCGCCTCCCTGATCAGCGGGCCGGTGAAGGTGGCATAGACCCTCGGCAACACCCGTCGCCAGCGCTGAGCTTCGAGGTTGGCGGCAATCACGCTGGGCCCGATGTCAAGCAGCCGCAACTGATCTGTGTCGATCAACCCGTGCTGGTCGCGGATCAGCTGTTGCCAAGTGAGCGCCCGAGACTGCTCCAGCGCGCAAGGCAGGCGCGGACAGTGGTCCTCGATCATGCCCTCGACAATCACACGCCCAGCCCACCCAGCGACACCCCATCATGATCGACATGTGGATAACCCGTGAGTGGCGATGCGAGTCACAGCTCGCATCGCCAC
>JBDTAX010000070.1:0-29186 GCA_039924425.1 Pseudonocardiaceae bacterium | reverse complement strand
TGCCGGTTTCCAGGGTGGGTGCCTCAGCATCGGGGACCCTCGGCTCGATGACCATCAGCTTGCCCCAGTCGGTGTCCCAGTTCTCCTTGAGATACGTCGGCACCTCTTGCTGGGTGGCCAGAATCTGCAGCCAGCCGATCGGGCCACCGGCCTGTGCTGAGGACCAGCTCTGGCTGTCATCGGCCAGCATCTTGTCGGGCAGCAGCCGATACTGGGGCACCTCGGCGATGCCGTCGCGGATCGCGAACGGGCGCACACACGGGTGCACGAACCCGACCGGCCAGTCCAGGAACACCGGGGGCGTGGGGGCCACTAGGTCGGTCAGCGAGCTCAGCACGGGCACCCGAGGCGCGGAGAACGCCAGCCAACCCTCATCGGTGACGTCCGCGTCGGTGGCGATCAGCCGCACAGCGTCGGCTCCGGCGGCCCGACCGGTCAGCCCGAGCCGGTAGTCCCGCCATCCCGGTCCATCAGCGGTCGCCCGGCCGCCGATCGAGATCTGGTCCACGACGCGGAAACCGCGGTCGGTGCGCCGGGCGAACTCGGCCACCAGCGGTGTGGTGGCGGACAACTTCCCAGCGACCGAGATCACCACTGGCGCCCGGCCCTGGCGCGCCGCGGCGGGCAATGCGTACCAGGTGGTGCGCATGTTCCCGGTGCCGGGGCTGTCCGGGGAGAAACTGCTCCAGATCGGGATCTCCGCGCCGCCCAGTCCCGACGGCGGCGCCTCCACCGGGTTGTCCCCGCTCGGCTTCGGAATGCGGTCACCTCGGGTACCAGTACCCTGATTATCCGTCTTGCCGTAATTTGCCCCGGCATTGGCCCCCGAATTGGCCCCCGACAGCGGACCCACCGGGAACTGGTTGAGCTCGAAACCGCGCTGCAGTGGGACGTCCGCAAGCAGCGTCCCGCGCAACGGACGCAGCGCGCCAGCGCGCCGGTCCGGCTCGACGGACACCGCGTCGGTGAGGTTACAGCTGTGCCCGGTGATGTGGGCGATGTTGGCCGCAGCCATGCTGTAACCGTTGCGCTGCTTGTGCATGGCCTTGACCATGGCGCCGACCTCGGCGAGCACCAGCAGGCCGCAGAACACCGCCAGCGGGGCCGACCCGATCCGCAACGCCCGCCGCTTCCCGTGCCGGCGTTCCGGTGCGGGCGGTGCCAGTAGGAGTGACGGGGCGCCCGGATCGTGCCGCACCCCCTCGATCACCGCGATCAACCCGGCCAGCGCGGCACCCACGATCAGCAGCGTGCTCGCTTGGATGCCGTGCACCGACGGTGGCTTGTCGAACCAGGGCACCCCGTACTGCGAGACGTACCACGGCGCGTTGGGCCCGGTCGAGGACATCGCCAGGATCACCAGCAGGCCGGACAGGAACCACCACCGGTTGCGAGCCGAGCGCAGCACCGTGGAGCTGGTGGCCAGCGCGGTCAGCGCGCCCAGCGCGGCGCCGATGGAGGCGAATGCCCCGAAGTGGTGCGTCCACTTGGTCGGCGTCAGCGCCAGCAGCACCAGTGACGCCCCCGCGGTGGCGATCAGCCGCCGGCTCGGGCCCAGACCGGCACCCGGGATGGAGCCCCGGCGCAACAGCACCACCAGACTGGTGCCCAGGCAGAGCAGCAACAGCAGAACCGGGAAGCGGCGGGCCAACGCCCCGTCCGGCATGTCGCTGAACAGCTCCTCGTACCGCACGGGCTCCTGGAACCAGGACAGGTTGGGCCCGATCTCGGTGCGGACCCGGGTGGCTTCGAGCACCCCCGCCAGCGTCTGGTCGCGGAAGCACACCACGAGGACCAGCAGGCCAGCGCCGAGGATCGGCCCGATCAGGGCGGCCCACCCGGACACCGCCGCGTGCTGGCGCAGCAGTCGCACCAGCGGTCGCAGCGACACCAGGAACGGCGCGACCGCGATGAAGCCGGTCGGCGTCGCGGCGACGGTGAAGGCCGCCACCAGCAGACCCAGCGCCAACGGCAACACCCGGCGAGTGGCCACCGCGCGTTCGACCGCGCACAGCACGAGCAGCGAACCGATGGCCACCTCGGGCTCGAGGCGCAGCCCGTTGTTGTAGGGCAGCCAGAAGGCCAGGAACACCGCCGCGGCGGCCCAGCCCGCGGCGGCGCTGCGACGGACCTCCCGGCCCAACCGAGGCAGCACCTCCCGGCTGATCAGCAACCAGCTCAGCGCGCCCATCGCGAAGGAGGGCAACCTCAGCCACGGCGGAACTGTGCTGATCCGCGCCCAGTAGGCATACAGCTCGTAGGGCCAGCTGAAGGGTGCCTCAGGGGCGTTGAACCAGCGGTAGTAGTTGCCGACGTACCCCATCCCAGAGCTGGTTCGGATCATCGTGAGGATGTAGCCGTCGTCGGAGGTGATCCCACCGATGACCACCCACACTGCCAGCACCGCTATCACTGCGGCGTCCCGCCCGGTGGGTCGCCACCAGCCCGAGGGCAGCAGCCGGGGGGCCTGGTGCGCGATCCGCGCATCCAGCCGGTGCAGCAGGACGAGGCTGATCAGCACGGCCAACGCGGCCAGCACCATCGCGGCGAGCTTGACCGGATGCGGGGTGGACTGGAAACGGGTGTCCACGGTGATCCGTACCGCCACCCCGGTCACCGGGTCCCGCACGGCGTCGAGCGCGGAGTAGATACCGGTCACCTGTGGTCGGACATCCTGGGTGACCTTGACGAACCGGGTGGGGCCGGCCGAGGCCGTGGTGCCTTTGGCGTCGGAGGCCACCTGGATCAGACACTGGCCCGGTGTCGCCGTGACGGTGCTCAACAGGATGTTGCCCAGCGGCTGCCCGCGGCTGATCAAGGTCAGCTTCCCGGCCGCCACTTCCAGCACCATTCCCACCGCGGCGCCGTCGGTCGACCCGAGTGGAGTGGTGGCCAGCAGGGCGACCGGCCTCGTCGACCGAGCGTCCACCGAGGCGGCCGCCGCGCACGGGATCGTGGCGGTCAGATTCTGTGGCTGGAAGGTGACCAGCGGCGCGTTGATCGGGGCGAGGTGCCCCGCACGCGGCCAGGTGATCACGACGGTGTGCTGGATCACGGGAAGCAGCGGGACCGCGATGGCGAGCAGGGCGCCGAGCAGACCGAACACCGCGGCGGCGAGCCGGAGAGCTCTGGTGGACCGGGCGACCCCGCCAAGAGCGCCAGCAGGGCCAGGGGCGTTCTCAGCGGCCTGGTCACCGGTAGGCGGCAGACGGCGCGGGCTCCCGATGTGCCCGGATGTCAGCACGGCAGGAGGTTAGCCCAATGGGCGCAGCGGCGTGCGCTCAGTACCGGGTGAAGCGCTCCGCGCGCCCTTGGCGAACCAGTTTGAGCCACTGGCGGAAAGCCCGCGGGTCTCGTTTGGTGCCCAGGAAGTACAGCCCGAACCGGAGCACCTCCAGCATTCCGATTCGGCGCATCCCCGGCTGGGACAGCAGGTAGCCGCGGTTGCGGTAGGTGTAGTAGCGCTTGATGTCATCGGCGGGATCCTGGGCGTGGAAGCGCCCGCGCAACATCGGCTTGAACTCCGCTGAGCCATCCGGGTGCGCATAGGAGGCCCGCAGCGTCGTGCCGAAGCGCAGCCCGGAGCGGACCACCCGGCGGTGCACCTCCACCTCGTCGCCCCGGATGAACAGCCGGTAGTCCGGGACACCGACGACGTCCAGCGCTTCAGCGCTGAACAGCGCGCCGTTGAAGAAGCTCGCGATGCCGGGCAGGAAGTCGGTCCCCAGCTCGCTGCGCCGCCGCTTCCAGGTCAGCCCCCGCCGCAGCGGGAACGCCAGCCGTTCCGGGTCGTCGATGTTGACGACCACCGGGGAGATCACCGCGAGGTCCCGGCGCCGGGCCTCCTCGAGCAGGGTCTGCAGCACCCGGACGTCCGCGGGGCACCCGTCGTCGTCGGCCAGCCAGACCCAGTCCGCGCCGAGCGCCAAGGCGTGCAGGATGCCCAGCGCGAACCCGCCCGCGCCGCCAAGATTGCGGCGCGAGGGCAGGTAGGTGGACGGGATCGGGCAGTCCGCGACGACCTCCTCGGCGGGGTCATCCGGCCCGTTGTCCACCACCACCAGATGGTCCGGCACCCGGGTCTGCTCAGCCACAACGGCGAGCGACTTACCCAACAGCTCCCGCCGATGCCGAGTCACCACAACCACAACCACCATGCTCATTTGGCGACTCCCCGATCAGCAACCCCGTTCAGCGGGCTCAGCGTGGTATGAGACCGCCGGATAACCACGCTGAGCCCGCGCGATGCGGCGGTGGTCATGGGAGCGCGCCAGAGACGCGGTCCTTGTAGTGGGAGAGTACCTGGTGCAGGTCGCCCTGCTCGCGGATCTCCCCGTGGTGCAGCCACAGCGCGGAAGTGCACAGCTCGATCAGGAACTCCTCGGAGTGCGACGCGAACACCAGGATCCCGGAGCGCTCGACCAGCGCGGTGAGCCGATCGCGGGCCTTCTCCAGAAACGCCGCGTCCACCGCGCCGATGCCCTCGTCGAGCAGCAGGATCTCCGGGTCGATGCTGGTCACCACGCCCAGCGCGAGGCGGACCCGCATGCCGGTCGAATAAGTGCGCAGCGGCATCGACAGGTAGTCGCCGAGCTCACTGAACTCGGCGATCTCCTCGGTGCGGGTCTCCATCTGCTTGCGGGTCATGCCGAGGAACAGCCCACGGATGATGATGTTCTCGTATCCGGAGATCTCCGGGTCCATGCCGACGCCGAGGTCGAAGACGGGGGCGACTCTCCCGACGATTCGCGAGATCCCCGTGGTCGGCTCGTATATCCCGGACAGCAGCCGCAGCAGGGTGGATTTACCCGCCCCGTTGTGCCCGATCAGGCCGACCCGGTCCCCGTGGCGCAGGGACAGAGTGATGTCCCGCAGGGCCTCGATGACCGGCACCTTGCTGTCGATCCCGATCTTCCCCCCGGCTCGCCCCACGGTACCCAGCAGAGCTTTCTTCAGCGACCTGGTCTTCGCGTCGAAGATCGGGAAGTTGACGCAGGCGCCGCTCACATCAATGGAGGCCATGAAGACATCACACCCAGTAGGAGACGCGGGCTCGGTAGTTGCGCAGGATCAGCAGCGCCGCCGCCCACCCCACCACAGTGATAGTCAAGGTCACCACCCAGTGCCGAGGCTCGAAGGACTCACCGATCATCGGTCGGCGCAGGATCTCCACGAAGTGCAGAAACGGGTTGAGCTCGGCCAGCCGAGCTCGCCCGCCGACCGCCCCGCCCTTGCTTCGCAGCTGTTCATAGTCCCACACGATCGGCGTCATGAAGAACATCAGGGTGACCACGCTGGCGGCCACCGGGGGGACATCGCGATACCGGGTGGCGATGACCCCGATCACGATCGCCACCCAGGCGCCGTTGAGCACGATCACCGCCAGCGCCGGCACCGCCAGCAGGACGGTCCACCCCAGCGGGCGTGGGAAGATCAGAATCAGCGCCACCCAGACCAGGGCGTTGTGCCCGAAGAACAGCAGCTGCCGCCAGACCAGCCGGAAGACGTGCACGCTCAACGGCGCGGGCAGGTGCTTGATCAGGCCCTCATTGCGGATGAAGATCTCCGCACCTTCGTTGACACACCCCGCCATGAACTGCCAGATGATCAGCCCGACGGCCAGGTAGGGCAGGAAGTCGTGCAGGCGTTGGCCGAACAGCGCCGCGTACAGCACACCCATCCCCAACGCCTGGATGCCCAGGCTTATGGTGATCCAGAATGGGCCGATCACCGAGCGCCGGTAGCCCTGCTTGACGTCCTGCCAACCCAGGTGCCCCCACAGCCCACGCTGCCGCCAGCCATCCCGCAGATCACCGACCGCCCGGCTCCAACTCCGGGAGGCCGCGATCTCCGGTGCCGCCTCGGTGCGCTGCATGATCCGCGAGAGTACCCGGCCGGCTCCCCGCGGCGGCGGGCGCGGGCGCCTAGAGATACTGGCCGGTGCCTCGGGGGCCGGGTTCTGGGGAGTGCGAGTCGTGCGGGGGCGTGCCGGGGGGGATGGTGCCAGCGGGCAAGCCTCGGCGGATCTGTTCCAGCTGCACCCTCGCGGCCATCTGCTGGGCGAACAGGGCGGCCTGAATGCCGTGGAACAGGCCTTCCAGCCAACCCACCAGCTGGGCCTGCGCGATCCGCAGCTCGGCGTCACTGGGTGTGGAGTCCTCGCTGAACGGCAGCGACAGCCGCGCCAGCTCCTCGCGCAGCTCGGTGGCCAGGCCCTGTTCCAGCTCGCGGATCGACGACTGGTGGATCTCCCGCAACCGGTTGCGGCTGGCGTCATCCAGCGGTGCGGCGCGCACTTCCTCCAGAAGTTGTTTGATCATGCTGCCGATCCGCATCACCTTGGCGGGTTGCTCGACCTGCTCAGCGACCTCCAGCCCGCGCTGGTCGTAGGTGTCACTGCCGGGCATGATCATGCCGGGTGGCATCGCCATGGCGGGCACCGGTTTGCCATCCGGCCCGATCACGATCACCCGCTGCTCATCCGGTTCGCTCATGAACCTATCTTCCGCTCCCCACATCACGTCAGCCACCGGTGGTCAGCAGGATCTTGCCCACGGCGCCACCGGCCTCGAGCATCTCGTGCGCCCGGGCGGCCTGCGACAAGGGGACCGTCGCGTGCACCACGGGGGTGACCCGACCGTCACCGAACATCGGCCACAACCGGGCGACGACATCGGCGCAGAGCGCGGTTTTGCCGTGCGGGCCCTCCACTGGCCGCCCGCGCAGCCCGATGGCCGCGACGCTGGCCCGCTTGGGCAGCAGCGCGCCGAGATTCAGCTCGGCGGTGGTCCCGCCTTGCAGGCCGATCACCACCAGCCGCCCGTCCGGGGCCAGCACGGTGAGATTTCGGGACAGGTACTCCGCACCCATGTTGTCGAGGATGACGTCGACACGGCCAGCGAGCCGCTCGGCAAAGTCCTGTTCCCGGTAGTCGATCAAGATCTCAGCACCCAGCTCCGCGCAGCGCGCCAGCCGGGCCGCCGACGCCGTGGTCGCCACCCGTGCCCCCAGTGCCCGGCCCACCTGGATCGCGTGGGTACCTATACCGCCGGATCCACCGTGCACCAGCAGCAGCTCCCCGGCGACGAGCCCGGCGTGGCGCACCACCGTCGACCACACGGTGCACGCCACCTCGGGAACCCCACCCGCGGTGACCACATCGACCCCGGGCGGCAGCGGCATCACCTGCCCGGCGGGCACGGTGACCCGCTCGGCGTAACCCCCGCCGGCCAGCAGCGCGCACACCTCATCGCCCACGGCGAACCCAGCCACCTCGGCACCGAGCTCCGCCACCGTGCCGGCGCACTCCAGCCCGAGGATCTCGCTGGCCCCGGGTGGCGGGGCGTACCGGCCCTGCCGCTGCAGCAGGTCAGCGCGGTTGATCGCAGTCGCCGCGACGTCGATCAGCACCTCGCCGGGTCCTGGCCGGGGGTCGGGCACCTCGGCCAAGCGCAGCACCGCCGGGCCACCGTGCTCAGTTATCGTGATCGCGCGCACGGTGCCTGACAGTAGTCGCCGCACGTGGTAAGAGTTAAAGCCATGCCCGATCCGTGGCCATTGCGGCATCTGGTGCTGCGCACCCCACGCCTGACGCTGCGTCCGGACGACGACGAAGGACTGTATGAGCTGGCGGCGCTGGCGCTGCGCGGCGTGCATCCACCGGAAGAAATGCCCTTCCGATTCGGCTGGACCGATCAGGCGCCCGAGGCTCTGGTGCGTGGCACCCTGCAGCACCACTGGGGCGCACGCTCACGGCTGACCCCGTCGGACTGGAACGTCAACTTCCTGGTCCGCCACGACGGCCGGGTCATCGGCTCGCAGAGTCTGGTGGCCAAAGACTTCGCGATCACCAGAGAGGTCTCGACCGGCTCCTGGCTGGGTGGCGCGCACCAGCGGCAGGGCTTCGGTACCGAGATGCGCGCCGCGGTGCTGCTGCTGGCCTTCGACCACCTGGGTGCCGCCACCGCGCGCTCCGGGGCGTTCACCGACAACCCCGCCTCACTGCGGACCAGCGAGAAGCTGGGTTACCGCCGGGACGGCACGAGCACGCATGCCAGGCGGGGCACGGCGGCCACCGAGATCCGGCTTGTGCTGGACGCCGCGAGCTTCGTTCGTCCGCAGTGGTCGCTAGACGTGGACGGGTTGGAAGGCAACCGTCGGTTGCTGGGCGCCGATTAGGGTTCGGCTTATGGCCCATTTTGGTGACTTGGCGAATGAGATCTATCTGCGGGGGCTCGCCGGGCAACGGCCGGATTTGCCGCTGACCGCAGACGGCCTGGAGGCCGCGGCGCGGGCCGTGTTGCCGGCTGAGGCGTTCAGTTACGTGGCCGGTGGGGCGTCCACTGAGCGCACCATCGCCGCGAACCGGGAGGCGTTCGCCCGGTGGCGGATCGTGCCGAGGATGCTGCGCGGTGTCACCAACCGCGATCTTTCCACCACCGTGCTGGGCACGCCGATGGCGGCGCCGGTGCTCACCGCGCCGATCGGGGTGCTCGGCCTCGTGCACCCCGACGCCGACCTCGCACTCACCCGCGCCGCCGCCGCGCTGGGGCTGACCAGCGTGCTGTCCACCGTGTCGTCCACCACCTTGGAGGAGGCCGCCGCCGCGGCTCCGAACGCGCCTCGCTGGTTTCAGCTGTACTGGCCCCGCGATCCGGAGCTGGCGCAATCGCTGGTCGGGCGGGCCGAGGCGGCCGGATACCGGGCCATCGTGGTCACCGTGGACACCTGGGCGCTGGGCTGGCGGCCGCGTGATCTCCAGCTTGGGCACCTGCCGTTCCTGCGTGCCCAGGGCATCGCGAACTACCTGTCCGACCCGGTGTTCCGGTCCCGGCTGGACACCCCGCCCGAGGAGTCGGCGCGGGCCATGGAGGGGGCCGTACACAAGTGGGTGGAGCTGTTCGGTAACCCGGCGCTGAGCTGGTCGGACCTGTCGCTGCTGCGGCAGTGGACCCGGTTGCCCGTGCTGGTCAAAGGGATTTGCCACCCCGATGACGCCCGGGCCGCGCTGGATCACGGAGTCGATGCGGTGGTGGTGTCCAATCACGGCGGCCGGCAGGTCGACGGGGCCCGGGCCGCGCTGGACTGCCTGCCCGAGGTGCTGACCGCCGTCGGTGAGCGGGCCCCGGTGCTGCTGGACTCCGGGATCCGGTGCGGCGCCGACGTGCTGATCGCGCTGGCGCTGGGTGCGCGCGCGGTGCTACTGGGACGGCCCTGGGTCTACGGCCTCGGGCTGGCCGGGCAACGCGGGGTGGAGCACGTGCTGCGAGCGCTTCTCGGTGATCTTGATCTCGCGCTGGCATTGGCCGGCTACGCCAGTTCGGCGGAACTGGACACACACAGTGTCATCCAAGAGCGGATGAGTTAGTCTGAATGGGTGGTCGGGGGGAATGATGAGCCACGCTGGCTCAATGCTGAGGAGATGCGTGCCTGGCGTGCCTACGCGGTCGGCGCGACGCTGCTTGACGCCCAGCTGAACCACGACCTGCAAGCGGAACATCAGCTGGCGTTGGCGGACTACGAATTACTGGTCCGGCTGTCTGAGGCGCCCGGCGGGCAGATTCGGATGAGCACCCTGGCCGGGCAGGTCGCGTCATCCAAAAGCCGGATCTCTCATCAGATCGGGCGAATGGAGAAAACCGGGTTAGTGCGCCGCGAGGAGTGTCCGGGTGACCGGCGGGGAGTGCTCGCTGTGCTCACCGACCACGGCCACGAGGTGCTGAGCAGCGCGGGTCCCACCCATGTCCGCAGTGTCCGGGACAACTTGATTGATCTGCTCTCTGATCAGGAACGACTCCTGTTGGCTGAGATCTTCGAACGGGTGCTACACCAGCTGCGTGGGCAGTGAGCTACGTGGTGTGGTTTAGCGCGGATAGCAAACCCCGCTGGCGGGCGACCAACCCCCTCCCGAGGGCCTTGCGCCGAATGGCGTAGTAGGTTCCCCGCACCCAGCCCGGCAGCCCAGCGCGGACGGGCATCCTGGCGGCGAGTGGTGGAGCTGATGACAGATCCAGTGACAGGGGTGAGCGCCGATGGGTGGCGCACCAGCGCAGGCCCGACGCTGGGCCCGGAGCGAGCGCCATCTGGCGTGCGCTTCGCTCCCGTGCCGCCCCCGCTGAGAGTGCCCGATCAGGTGTGTGAGCTCACTCCGGACACCGCGATGCAGAAGGTCGTGTTACCGGGGCTGGTGGAGCTGACGTTGGGCAACGTGGTCGTGCCTCGGCGCTTTGACCCACACCGGATTTCCGGTTTCGTGATGCGGCTGGAAGACGTTCCGGCGGGCTCGTCGGCAGAGCTGGCCCGGCGACTCGGGCTGGACCAGGTGCCGGGCTGGCCGGTCACCGACGAGCTGTACGTGCTGCGCTTCTACGCGCACAGCCCGCAGCTCTACATCGCTCCGTTCGAGTGCGGCATCTACCAGGTGGATCTGATCGAGCTTCCGGCTGGCACCGAGCTGTGGCGGATCGATTCTCAGGGTGACGAGCAGCGGGTGGGCGCCTACCTGAACCGGCAGATCGGATGGGTCAGCACCGGACCCGCGATGCTTGGCCCGGCGGGCTGGAACCGGCCACCCGCACCGCTACGGCCCACCCTGCGGCGCGGTCTGGTCGCGCGATACCTGGGCGGGGACTTCGACGCCGACTTCGGCCCCCGCCCCGGTGAGGTGACCCTGCACCCGCTGCCCGGCCAGCGGCCTGGTGCGGACTTCACCGACCAGGCCGGCGTGCGCACGCTGCGGGTGCTGCTCGACGAGCTCGACGGCCTTGACGTGCTGCGCTGGTGCGCCGGGTGGCACGGCCTACCCGTCGAGCTGGTGGACGTTGAGCAGGAGCGAGCCGTGATCCACTATATCGGGCGCAACGGCTCGAAGGCCGCTGATCTCGGCCTCGCCGAGGTCGACTACCGAGTCTGGCGCGGGTGCGCCCCCCGCGCCGAGCTGGTCGATGTGGCGGAGCGGCGGGTGACGTTGCGCTAACCTGGCTGTCTGGAAGCGTGGCAGAGTGGTCTAATGCATTCGCCTTGAAAGCGAACGTGCCGCGAGGCACCGTGGGTTCGAATCCCTCCGCTTCCGCCACCCCTGACCAGCATAGATTTCTCATTAGCCCGCTTGTTCCGGCTCTGTATCCTGCACCGGGGTCTCAGTTTGGGTCTCACTTGGTCCCCAGAGCAGTCCCCCGACACGCGACGCGATGTCGTCCCGGATGGCGCCGGTGAGGTGCTGGTAGCGCGCCGCCATTGCCGAGTGAGACCAGCCCATGATTTCCATGGTGGCCCGGTCGGGAACGCCGAGAAGCAGGAGAACGGTGGCAGCCGTATGCCGGGCATCGTGCAGCCGCGCGTCACGGACGCCAGCGGCTTTGAGTAAGTCCTTCCAATTCTGGGTGTCGGTGCGGAGGCTCAGCACGTTGCCAGTCGGATCGGCAAACAACCACCCGCCGTCCTTCCATAGCTGCCTAGCCGCCGCGCGCTCGCGCTCCTGCTCGGTCTGGTGGGCGCGGAGCAGGGTGACCACCTGGGATGGCAGACCGATGCTGCGGCGACCGGCGCGAGACTTCGTCTCAGCGGCGTCCGGTCGCGTGTTGATGCGCTGCGGGCAATGCCCCGGCTTGTGGCAGCAGTCGCCACCGCACCCGTGCGCCCAGGCGGGTCGGAGCCGGTTTCGGCGTATGGTCAGCCGGCCACTTGCCAGATCCAGATCCGTCCACTTGAGGCCCAGGGCCTCGCCTTGCCGCAGCCCGAGGGACAGTGCGAGCGCCCATCGGGTGCTGTTGCGGCGGCCCGCCGCCGTGGCGAGAATCCGCTGGGTCTCCCCGATCGTCAGCGGCTCGATCTCCTCGTCGGTGAGGCGGGGCGGTTTCGCGAGAACCGCTGGATTCCGGCCTACGTGGCCACGCCGAACCGCTTCGTTGAGCGCGGTACGCACGGTCCGGTGCGCCTGGTGCGCCGTGCCGGCGGCGCTACCGCTCCCCATCATCCGAGCGTAGAGGCTCTCGAGGTGCTCGGGCTCCAGTCGGTCGATCCGGTGCGATCCGACACCGGGAATGAGGTGTTTATAGACGGCGACCCGGTAGCCGACGGCGGTGTTGGGTCGGACAGTAGGCGCGGCGATGTTTTCCACCCAATGCGTCAGCCACTTTGCGACAGTCCACGCTCGCCCGGCCTTACGGAGGTTTCCTTGCTCCCGGAGCTTCTCAAGCTCCCGCACGGCGCGGATTACATCGGCTTCCTTCGTGCGTTTGACGTGTCGACGGTCGGGAGTGCCGTCATCCTTGACACCGACGGTGACCCTGCCATGCCACCGATCGTCGTAGTCACTGTAGTAGATGGTGGAGGCGCCGTTCGGTGCGCGGCTTCCCTGCTCGCGGTTGCGTGCCACCAGACCTCATGTCCTTTCAGGCGACGTGCTGCTCGGCGATGAGCCGAGCGGTGTAGATGGCGAGTTCTTCGAAGGGGATGCGTCGGAGCCGGCCGATCCGGACTGAGTTCACCTGACCGTCTTTGAGGAGCGCGTACATGGTGGTGCGGCTGATGGACAGCCTCCCGGCGGCTTCCTCGACGGTGAGCAGTTCCGCGCTGTGCACTGTGGCGGGGATTGCAGCGTCATCCACGTAGACGGTCACGAGGCACCGTCCTGGATCGCGAGCTGATCGCCGGCCACGGTTTCACCGTCGATGACCTCGGCTGGTGGGCGCCGCCACCCGGGGCCGTAGAGGTCGATCTCCTCGACCCGCGCCGCGTCGTCCATCGTGAGGCGCTCGGTGGTGAGGTTGCGGTGGTCGGCGTATTCCTGCGCGCCGCAGCGCTCGGTGAATACGGCCGAGACGTGGTAGTCGTCGTAACAACCGGTGGTGACCATGTAAGCGGTGGTAGGCGTGATCATTCTCTTCTCCCGTGAGTCGGATGGTGAGTTGGTGCCGGTGCCTCGGTTAGTGGTGGTAGCGGTGGGTGGGGATGCCGGCCCGCTCGGCGAGTGCGGCGGTGTGGGTGGCGCCGGGTGAGTGCTGGTGGATGAACGCGAGGCACACGGCGGCGCCGCATCGGACCATCGCGGCATTGCGCCGGTAGCCCGCGGATCGCCCGTGGCGGTCCCAGTCCGCTGGGTGGGGCTCCGGGGTCCAGCCCCAGGTCCGTGCGATCTGGTCGGCGAGTCGGTCGGCTCCGCGTGCCGCGCCGTGGACCAGGATCGGGAACGGCCAGGCGCCGCCGATGCTGGTGCCGATGGAGCGGAGGTAGTCACTGATCGCCGCCGCGATGATGGCCGTGTCGGTCCATGTCCGGGACCCGGTGACCAGAATCCTGATCGGAGTCGCGGTGCGTGTCATGACGTCCTCCCGAGCGGGTGGGGTGCGGGTTCGGGTTTGGCTGTGCCGGTCCTCCCCCCTCACCCGATATAAGGCGGCCTTGTGCACCGTCGGTGGGAAGTCAAGGGCCGCCCGCAGGGCGGTCGCGCAGCGACGGTTCCGTCCGGGTGCAGGGTCCCGGGCGGGTTCGCCCTTGAGTTCCCACCGACGGTGAACAACGATCCCCGCCAGGGTGAGGGGCTGTGGTGGGACAGGACGCCGGTAGGCGTTCCGCTGCGCCTTCTTGGCCAGCGCGGCCTTGAGCGCGGTTGTTCGAGGGTGTCGGTGTGCTGAGGCATACTCGGGGGCATGTTCGCGCTCCCGGAGCCCCCTGGGTGGGTGGTGCGGCCCTTTCCCGAGGTGCTGGAGTGCTATCGGGTCGCGGACCGGATGCTGGACGGTTTCGGTGACGATCGCATGGATGGCGCTTTTCAGGTGTTTGTGTGGCTGACGATCGGTGAGGTGTCCCCGATGACCGAGCGGAGTTGGCGAGCCGCGACGTGGGAGGTGGCTCGGGCCGAAAGCTGGGTTGCGCTGTGCGTCGCCGCTGGGAAGCCGGCACCGACCGCGGGGGATTGGGAACGGCTGGGCGTCACGCCACATGCCGCGGTGACCGAGAATCGGGAGTTCGCGTACGGGGTGTGGCGAGCGTTGGCGTGGCTGCTCGGTGTCCGGGACGACTGGCCTGTCCACACGAGCTGGCAAGTCGCTGCCGGCATGCCCCGGGAGCAGCCGCATTTGTGCGTGCGGGCGCGGGATCGGGACACCGAGGCATGGCGAGCCGCTGACCAGGCGTCGCGGGACCTGGCGGCGGTCGACGCGGTGCGCCATTGGGAACACATCCGCGCGCGGGTGGACGCCACAGCCGGGGGTTAACACTCCGACACCACCCCGTCGAGGCGCGTGTCCTGGCGAGCGGCGTCGTCCTCGCGCATCCAGCGGCCGTGCTCGTCCTCACGGAACTGCTCGTACTCCTGACGTGCGCGCAGCTCTGCGAGCGCGATCTGGGCACGGGTGACGGCCGCGGCGGAGTCCTGCGCGGAGGGCAGCATCCCAACGAGGCGGGTGGAATCGGTGTACTCGGTGGGATCGGGTGTGGAATCTTCCCGAATGTCGGGGAGGGCGGTGTCGATCCCGTGGTCGGGTGCGAGCCGGTCGGCGTCGGCGCGGGCTTTTTCCCAGTCGGTGTCGTGGAGGTCGACCTCGTCGGCGACGGGGCGGTAGGCGTCCTCGGCACGGGCGTTAGCCTGGTGAGCGGCCCACCATTCCTCGGTGGAGACCCGCTCGGTGGGGTTGTCGAGGTCGATGCCGCGGTTGACGAGTTCGACGCGTGCCCTGAACGCGGCCTCGCGGGTTGGTGCGGTGTGTACGTACCACACGGCGTGAGTGTCGTCAGCGAACTCCAGTTCAGCGGCCCTCGCGGCCAGCTCCTCGGCGTGAGTCTGCGCCGCGAGCACCTGGGCGCGGGCCTGGGCAGCTTGCGCGGCGTCGGTCACTGCGTCCGCTCGGGCGTGCCACACGGTGGCGTCCGCGCGGGCGCGGGCCGCAGCCTGAGTCACCTGGGCGAGGTCATCGGCGACTCGTGTCGGTGCCCAGGATCTCTCGCGGTCCCACGCGCGGACCACGCACCGCAGTTGACCTTCGGTGGCGTCGCGCTCCTGGGGGCCGGCGTCGGGGAGGTCCAAGGTGGTGTGGGCGGTGCGCCACAGGGCGTGTTTCTCGGCCAGTGCGGCGGGCGGCGCGGCTCCGAGTGGGTCGTCGTCGGCGGTGTGGCCGGTGAGTTCGCGGCACGCGGCGGCCCACCCGGCTTTGTGCTCCCATTCGTCGCGGGCCGCGGGATCGGTCGGGACCGGACCGAGGGTCAGGACCGCCCACGTCTCCTCCTGGGCGGCGGCTTGCTCGCCGAGTTCGCGGCGGCGGTCATCGGCGGCGGTGGCGCGGTTGGTGAACCACTTCCGCCAGCCCTCGGGGACTCCTTGGGGAATGAGGTCCGCAAAGCTGGTGATCGCGGGTTCGAGCGTGTCGCGCAGGCGCCGTTCGATCCGGGCGTAGAGCGCTTGCGCTGGGTGGTGGGTTCCGGCGAGGTCGCGGTGCGCGATCGCGGTGGTCAGGACGTCGGTGGGGTCGTGGCCGGCGAGTTCAGCGGTGCGCAGCAGGCGCTGCAGCGACCAGGATGAGTCGTCCGCGGCGAGGGCTTCGCGGTCCCACGGGGCCAGGACACCCTCGGTGGCGAGCTGGTCGAGTAGCAGGCTGGTCCGGGCGGCGGTGACCTCTTTGGCCCGCTCGATCATCCTGTCCCCGTGTCGCGCCACTGACCGGGCCTCGGCGTCGGCCTGCTCTCGCTCCGCTGTCGCGGAGATATCTTCGCGGGGTGCCTCCAGGATGTCCGACAGGACCGCGTGCGCGGTCCGGGCGGGCAAGTCGTGGGTGTGCCCGTGGGCGTCCTGGGTGACTGTCCAGACAGTGTTGCCGCCGCTGCCCCGGGTGGTCATGACGTACAGGGCGCGGCGGTCCACCCCTGGACCGGCTATGGCGTGGCCGGTGTCGACGGTGCGGCCCTCGGCGGCGTGGACGGTGCTCGCGTAGGCCAGCGTCACATCGGTCGCGACGTACACGGCGGGCAGTTGCATCGGCTCACCGCCGGTGACGGGGGTCACCGTCAAACCGCCGTCGTCCCGGAGGTCGGTGACCCGGTAGGCCTGGCGGTTCAGGGGTGCTCGGGTGTTGCCGTCGAAACCGAGCAGCTCCCACCCGCACCGCCGGGCCTGGATCACGTCACCGACCCCGGCGTAAGTACCTTGCCTACCCAGCAGCACGCCCCGTTCTTCCACGATCCCCAGCTGGATCAACTCGGTCCGCAGGGCGGCGCTGATCCTGGCCGCAGCGTCGTTGGTGGGGACCAGCAGCAGCGACTCCTTGCCCGCGAGGGTGTCGGCGAGGAACGCCCGTGACGCGGCCGCCTCGGTCTGGGCGGCGGTTCCGCCGTCCACGAGGCGGCCGTGGCGGTGGTAGTCGGCGAGCACGGAGGGGTCGCCCTCGCGCAGGCGCAGCGACGCCGGCCCCTCCCACTGGGAGGTGAACCGGCGGACCTCGCTGAGTTCGTAGGTCAGGCCGTGCTCGGCGAGATCCGCCATCGCTCCGCCGGGGCCCACGGCGCCGAGTTGCCGCTGATCCCCGACCAGAAGGAGCTTCGCGTCCGCCGCATCGCATCGGGCCTGGATGGCGGCCAGGTCAGCGGTGGGGATCATGGAGGCCTCGTCCACGGCGATGATCGCGCCTGGGCGCAACCGGAAAGCCTCGTCCCCGGGTAGCGGTCGGTGTTCCTCCAAACGCCGCTGGGTGGCAAGCCACGCCGCGACGTTGCGGGAGGTCACACCCTCAGATGTGAGGATCTGCGCGGCGTTCTCCGCCGAGGCCAGCCCGAACATCTGACGCCCGGATGCGGTCCACGCCTCGGAGAGGGCACCCATCAGGAACGATTTGCCCGTGCCGGCGGCGGCGGAGATCGTCTCGATCCGCGCCCCCGAGGTCAGGACCCCTGCCAGCGCGGCGGCCTGAGCCGAATTCAAGGGTTTGCCAGAGGTCTCGAACCGGGCCACGAACGCCTCCGCCGACTCCGCGTCGAGCCGTGCGCCGCCCCGTCCGGCGGCGGCGCGGCGAAGCACTGACTCCGCGATGAGCTGGCCGTGGGTGGCGTACTTCTCCGCGTTCGGGCGCGCGAAAGAACTCGCGCCATTGGCCAGCACCGCCTCAGCGGGGAGGTCGTCCACCGACTCGTCCTCGCGGAGCCGCACACCCCGTTTCACCGCCTCGTCGGTAAGCGCGCGGAGAAAACCACGAATCGCCTCGGGGGCAAGCCCGAGGTCATCGGGTAGAGCGTCGCTGAGCTTCTGCAACAGCTCCGAGCGCGACCACGACGCCCGCTCATCACCGATACCCGCCAACGCCCTCTCGACCACATCCCGCTCCGACCACTCGGCGGGCGCGCGGGGCTCCCGGCTGTAGCTCAACGCGTCCTGAGCGATCTGGGCCAGGCCACCGTGCATCCTCGCGAATGCCTTCTCTGTCCACATGTCCATTCGCTGCTCGGCGTTCATCCCGTCGTGGGACTTCGGCGCCCGGGTCGCCAGGGTCGCCTCCTGAGCCAGCTCGAAACGCTCCAACGGGCTCGGGGCACGGCCGTTGCGGTCCCGGAAATTTTTCTCCAGCTCCGCGGTTCGCTCGGTGATGCGATGCCGGCGGGACGAGAACAACTCCCGAATGTCCTCCGAAACCCCCACGATCTCCCGGGCCTTCCCGTCCTCACGGGTCGCGAAGCGCACACCCAATGACCGCGCCAGATGCGCTTCCATCACCCGGTCCCCGATCGCGCTCGCGGCGGGTTTGTGCGCGAAAATCCCCGCCCCGTCGATAGCCCGCCATTTCCCATCCGCGCACAACACCCGGTTCAGGATCGCCTGGTGCACATGCAACTGCGGGTCCCGATCCCGCGAGTCGTGCTGAAGGAACTGGGCGACGACGAACGTGTGCGCGTCGGCCCACCGCCCACCCGACCCACCGTGGTCCCCTGTCCGTGAATAGCCCGCCATCTCCTGCAGGTAGTCGACCGACGCCCGGGCACCTGCGATCACCGCGTCCTCCACGGCGCGCTGCAGCACCGCCCACGCCCGCGCCGCCTCCAGGTCCCCAGCGGCCCGCGCGTCGGTGGCCTGGCGCTCGAAGGCGACCCCCAACACCGACACCGACTTCGGCGCTGAGAACGTCGCGTCGAAAAACGTCACCGCCTGCCGAGCCGCGCGCTCCGCGCCGGCCAGCAACTCCGCCCGCCGCACCGGATCAGCCCCAGGTTCCCTCGCCAGCGCGTCGGCGTACACCTCGCTCGCCGACCGGTACACCCGATGCGCGCCCCCCAACAACGGCGCTTGCCTCCACCGCTCCTGATCATGCGCGGCGTCGTGGCGTGGGTCCCGCAAGTGGCTGTAGATCGCTTCCATCAACTCGGCGTCCACCTCACCGTCCAGCCCAAGCTCCACCGCGCCAGCGCCGTACCAGAGCCCGGCCGGCTCGCCCGCCGCCACCGCGCCGGTGTAGTAGCCCTCCCGGCCCCCGCCGACAGCGTCGGTCAAGTACCGCGTGTCGTAACCCTTAGCGACACTCAGCACCCAGTCCTCCTGATCTTGAAAGCCCGCGCGCGGCGCGGGTCAGTTCGGCCATCGGATGCGCATGCAATGGTGTGGTTCTTTTGCCTGGTATGTGATGTGTTGTGTCCTGGGTTCTGATCATGGGTTTGTCTGCGGGTTTCTCCTGGGGTTTCCTTCTCGATCGGGTGACTACTTTCTGTGACTGTGTGTGATGCCTGGGATGCTTCTGGGGTGTGAACCTTCTTTCGCGCTGACTCGTGTTGATCTCGGTTGCTGCCTGCGGTGTGGTCGGTCGGCGTGGTGGTCACGGGGTTCGGCGCCGGGGCGGGCCGGGCGCTCGGATGGGAACCCCGGCTGCGCGCAGCGCGGCGAGGATCGTGCGCGGGGTGTGGCCGTACAGGCGGCCCAGACCGGCGGCGCTGGCACCGTCGCGGTAGAGCTGCGCGCACGCGGTGATGTCGAGGGTCGGCCCGGCGCCGGGATGCACGTCCCCGGTGCGCCGCCACCGGGAGTAGTGGGTGGCGCAGTAGCCCCGGGCTTCGTGGGGGTTGCCGCACCCAGCGACGGTGCAGGTGGCGCCCCGTGGATGGGTGCGGATGTCAGCGGGTCCGGGGTCACCGGTGCGCCGCCAGCGTTGGTGGTGTGCCCGGCACAGCCCCCGCCCGTAATGCGCGCGGTCGCAGCCCTCCACGGTGCAGCCCCGGCCATTCGTGCCCGCGCTCACGCGGTCGACCTCCGTTCCCGTGGGTCACTGGGTGGGTGTGAGCCATCAGGCGCCCCGGTGGGTGTTGTCGTGCTGTTCCGCCTCGCTGATTTGCTGGTCGGTGGGGATCAGGTGCTCACCGGTGGTGCTCCACGCCCGGGCGATGATCGGGGCGAGATCGGCCAGCGCGACGGTGGGAGCGGGCCGGTCCTGGGTGGCGCCCTGGGCGTGTTCCCGGAGCTCGCAGGAGCCGTAGGCGGTGGCGAGTCGGCGGGCGACGCCGGGGCGGTGGCGGTCGTGCCAGTCGGCGACCTTCGCCCAGGTCCCGCGCTGATCGTGGTAGGCCTCCCGGTGCGCGCACCGCAACCACCGCAGCTCCTCGATCAACGCGGGGTGCCACAGCCAGCACGAGGGCAGCATCGCGTCGGGGTAGCGCAAATAGACCCGCGCCAACCAGTCCGCGAGATCCCCCAGATCGGTGTCGGCGAGGTCCGGGTCGGTGGTGAGCAGCCAAGACCGGACCGCCTCATCCCCCTCCGGCGCCGAGCGAGCCGCCAGCGTGGCGACGTCGGTCGCGAGCTGGGCGAGCAGCTCCGCCAGCTCGTCCACCCGCGCCCCCACCACGGCCTGCCCACGGGTGAGGCGCTGCACCTCCCGCCCGAACGCCACGAGCGCCGGGTCGTGCCCGTCGGCGGTCATCGCCCATCACCCGCCTCGTGGGCTTGCTCCGGGTCCGCGGCCAACGGGTTGCTGGCGCTGGCCATCGCGGAGTCGTGCCGTGTGGTCCGGTCGGTGGCCAGCACCGCCGAATGGGCGCTGGCCACGGCCTCAAGGGCTCGCGGTTTTCCCGGCGACTCCCCACCACCACGCTCGTCGACCTCCGGGGCCGCGCCGTGGTGGACCTGCGCCCGGAGATCGTCGAGTCGGGATTGGAGCTCGTCGTGAGTGTTGACGCGCACGGGTGCCGTGGCGCGGTCGGCGGCGCCCTCGACCACACGCCTGGCGGCGGGGGAATCCAACAGTGCTGTGACAGCGGCCTCGCTGAGGTCATGACCCCGCACGGCGTTGTCGCGTGTGGCGGTGAGCGCGTCGTCGACCACACGAATCTGGTGGTCGGCAACGGTGTTTGTTTCGCGATGTAACGCGGGCTCCGAGGCTCCGTGCGTTGTGTGTGAATCGTCGCGCGCGAGTTTCTGTTCTTCGTCGGAAACGTCATCGTCGAAGAGGTCGTCAGCGACGCCTGTGGTCATATGGTGACTCTCGTCGTCCAGCAACGCTTCGTAGGCTGTGTACCGCTGGGTGAGGTCGGTCCAGTCCGGTGGGGCGAAGTAGTCGGGGTCGTCGTCAGTTCCGTAGGCTCGGAAATAGGCGTGGACGGCGTCCAGCATCTCCCCCTTTACGTACCACTGGGGGACGCCCGTCTGTTCGGAGATGTGGGTGATCGCGTTGTCTCGGCGTTCCCGGTCCTCGGGGGGCAGCGACCTGTCGCTCTCGTACGGCCCGTCATTCCCGTACTCGATCAACCGCTCGCTGTTAGTGATGGTGACGGCCTCCCGCCACGCGTCGTCCAACTCCGTATTGGCCTGGCGCGCGATCTCTGATTCCGGGTGGGTTTCCCGCGAGTCGGGGGCCGCCCTCGCGATTCGCTCGGCGTCGCGGACGAGGTCGACGACGCGGGCTCGCTCACCGGCCTCGTGGGCGCGCGCGTCGTCGGCGGCGTCGAGCATCGCGTCATGGATCGTCACCGCGTCCCCGTGGTTCCGTTCCGCGTCGGTGACCGCGAGGAGGTTGTCGAAGGTCGGCGACTGGGCGTCCGCCTCCCTCGCCTGGGTGACCCGGCGGGCGGCGGCTGCGACCGTCATGGTCGCGACCATCACCCAGTAGTCCGCCTCCGCCACCGGATTGCCCCAGCCCTCCGCGCGCGCGGCGGCGAGGTCATCAGTGGTTGTTTCCCCGTCCTCGATCAGGACGTGGCGGCCATGGTGGTCACTCCAGCGCCAGGACGGGTTCGACCCGACCTCCTCGCGCCACGGCGGGTTGCCCCGCTCGCTCATCGCGTCCCACCGGTGGGAATCGTTGCCACTGTCACCGCTCATGGGGGTTCTCCTTCTCGGGGCTTGCGTGTGTCGGGTGTCGGTTGGCCGGGTGGGTGTGCTGGTCAGGACGGTGGTTGACCCGCGTGGGCAGCTCCGTTGAGGGCGTGGGCGGCGCCGTGGGTGTCCACGGCCCACCGCCGCGCCGGCACGGAGGCGGGGCTCGCGGACGGTGCGGTGGTGGCCGGGTTGGTGAGGACCGCGCGGGCGGCTCGGCGGGTGGTTTTGGTGTGGGTTTTGACGTCGCGGCGTTTCCACGCCATGGGTGCCCACCCGAGGACGGGGGGCATGCCGTGTCGGAACACCACGACCCGGCGCTTGGGCAGATTCGCCACCTGGGTCGCCGAGAGGACCGGCACCCGGCGGGTGGCCCGCGAGCTCACCCGCCCCTGGGCGTCGTGAGTGAGGTGCGGCTCGTCGCGCTCCCCGAGCAGCGTGAGCCAGTGGGCGAGGTCCTCGCGGTCTTGGGTGCCGCCGAAGAGCATGGTCGCGGCGGTGTTGTTCAGGATGACCGCCGCGCCGGCCTGACCCCACCGGTTGATCAGTTGGGCGCGGGACTGGAACGCGGCGAGGATGGTGACCCCGCGCCCGCCCATGTCCGCGCTCCAGGAATCCAGGGGGACCGGCGCCGTGAGCGCGCACTCATCGAGCGCCAGGGTCAGTGGCGGGTCCAGGCGCCCGGAGGGCTTGGTGGCGGCGATGCGGCGGGCTTCGCGGGCGATGTGCCCGGTCAGCGCGGCCATCAACGGGGCGACCTGGGTTTCCTCCGCACCCAGCAGGTACACCGTCGCGTGGCTCGCCAGCAACTCGGCCACGTTGAACGGGGTCCCGCCGGACGCGGCGGCGCACGCGGCGGGGCTGGCCAGCCACCCCAGCGCGGGCATGATCGTGGAGGTGATGGAGCTGCGGGTCCGGTCGTTGGTGGTCAAGAACTGCTGAGCGTCGGGGACGTAGGCCGCGGCGGCGGGTGAGCGGCGCAGCAGGCTCAGGACCGGGCGGGCGGCGGTGTCGGGGTCGGCGACCCACCGCATGACCTCGTGCATCTCGTGGTCGCCGAGCGTGGCGGCGTGGAGCAGGGCGGTGAGGACCCGGCGGGCTTGTTTCTCCCAGTGCTCGTGGTCCCCGCCGCCCGGGCCGCGACCGGCCCCGGAGAGGAGGTCCGTCGCCCGCTCGGACGCCGTGGCCGGGTCGGCGCACCCGGTGAGCGGGGGGAACGTGATCGTGCTCGGCATACCGCCCAATCCGACCGCGTTGAACACGAACACCGGCCCCCGCTCGGCCCGCAGCCCGGCGGTGAGGTCGTGGAGGTCCAGGCGGGTGCTGGTGACCAGGGCCGCGCCGGGGGCGTCGATCACCCGCCCGGCCATCCACCCCGTCTTGCCCTTACGGGGCCCACCGAACACGCAGACCATGTCCTCCACCGACGCCCAGACCCGCAGCGGGCCAGTGCGGCACAGCGGGACCGCGAACTGCGTCGCCGGTGTCCGGACCCGCTCCACACGGGTTTTGCCGGCGTGGGAGGGCCGCACTGTGGACGCGGTGCGGCGCAGCGCCAGGGCGCTGCCGTGACGCAGGATGTGCGCTGTGGACGCGACCCCGCGAGTCCGCCGAGACCTCGCACCCCACCGGTGCACCACCGCCGCCGTGCCCGACCGGCGGTGCCACACCGCGCCAGCGGCGGTGAGGACGATCAGGGTGACCAGCGCCCAGCCGATCAGGTACGCAAGTCCCAACCCCACCACCGTGGCCGCGACCGCCAGGGGACGTTCCCGGCGGCGCCACGCCACCGGCGCCACGACCCCCGCCACCCCGACCCCGACCAGAAGCGCGACCGTCAACGCGGTCATCAGACTGTCCTCTCACTCAATGGGTTCGGGTGGCGCCGCGTGCCCGGGGCCACCCGAAGAGCGGGGTCAGAAGGGCGGCTCGTCCTCGTGGCCACCCGGGTTGGCCTGCGCCGCGGTGCGCCCGGTGCCCCGGTCAGCCGTCGAGACCTTGACCTGGGTGAACTGGAGTGAGGCGCCCACCTCGGTGACGTTGAGCTCGTAGCTGGTGCGCTTGTCGCCCGCGCCGCTCTCGTAGCTCCGCTGGACCAACTGACCGGTGACGATCACCCGGGCGCCCCGGGTCAGGGACTCGGCCACGTTCTCCGCCGCGTGGCGCCAGACCGTGCACCGCAGGAACAGCGGCTCCGCGTCTGTCCACTCGCTGGTGGTCTTGTCGAACCGGCGGGGGTTCGAGGCCACCGTGAAATTCGCGACCGCGGTCCCGGACTGGGTGAACCGCAACTCCGGGTCGGTGGTCAGGGAACCGATGATGGTCAGAGTCGTGTCGTTCATGAGGCTCAGCTCCTGGATGTCTGAGGGTCGGTGCGGCGGCCAGTGACACCCCTACCGGCGTCGAGAACCGCCTTGATCCGGTGGTCATGAGATGACCTCGCCCACGGGCAGGGCCGGCTGGGCGTCGAGCACTCGGGCCGCGCTCAGGGGCAGCGGGGGGTGAGCGGCCCACGGCAGCGGCGTTGCCACGTGCACGTGCACCACCGCCGGGGCCACGGGGACCGGGGCATGCCACTGGGTACGGACGGCATCGAGCTCGGCACGGGTCGTATCGAGCAGGGCGAGGGCCTCAGCGAGCTCGCCCTGAACCCGCGCCAACCCGCCCCGGTGCCACGCCCGGTTCTCCTCACCCCGCCCAGCCCACCCGGCGCACCACCCCACCACCGCACCCATCAGAAGAAGAAACAGCGCCGCGGCAACGATCTCCTGGACAGTCACCGGACACTCCCCGCGCCCGCCGACGCCGACGTCACGCGGGGGCGCCACAGCGGCGCGGCCGCCATGCCCGTGGTCGGGCACCCCGCCTGCCATCCGCTCCACCCCAACGGAAGCGGCGAGCACAAGCAGCAGTCGTCCCCAGCGTCGGCATGGGTGTCCAGGACACTGAGCATCAGCCCATGCCGGCCATACGGGATCGCGGTCACCACCGCTCACCCCCAGGCCCATCCTCATCGAGAGGGCCGCGCAACTGGCGACCCAGCTCGGTCGCGCGACCCAGCGCGGTGAGCGTGCGATCCAGCAGAGCCCGCTGCACCTCCGGGGCCAGATCGGTGAACCGCGTCACGGTGGTGGTGACATGCGACTCCGCCAACACGCGGATCACCGCCCCCAACCGGTCCCATCTCAGGGCGCGGAGGCCCTCCAACGTCGGTCGGGCATGAGAGCGCTCCCACTCAGCCAGAGCCCGCTCCTCGGCCGCGTCATCAAACGGTGTCGGCGTGGGATACCGGGTGGAACCCGTCCAGCCGCACTCGCACGCCGCGACCACCATTCCCACCATCCGCAGCGTCGTGTCGTCGCTGTACGTGCTGGTCAGCGAACCGTCATCGAGAACCTGCGCGGCATAACCACCGTGGTCATAGGCGTCGTCCCCATACGACGTCAAGATCAATCCCATCACGCCACCCCCAGCACGGCGCGGTCGTCGCCACGGTCGGCGTCACCCAGCGCGGGAATGCCCCGCTCGCTCGCGTCCCAGCTGGCTGGCCGGTCGGCCTGACGGTGATCCGCGCCCGCCTGGCCGGTGGCGATCACCTGCTGGTGGGCCACCGCCACCGCGTGGCGCGCCGCCTCGATCGGGTCGGGGGTCTCCCGTGGCGCGGGAACCCGCTCACCGCCCCGGGCGAGCTGGGCCCGCAGCCCCACCAGCGCGCGGCGGGTCAGCGACTTCACCGCGCCGGGCGCGCGCTCCATCGCCTCGGCCGTCTCGGCGATGGAGCGGTCCTCCCAGAACCGCAGCCGAATGCACTCCCGCTGCGCCGGGCTGGTCAGCTCCGCGACCGCGGCCCGCACCTCCCGCGCCGTCTCACCCTGGAGCACTACCCGCTCAGGACTGCGCTCATCAAGCACCGGCGGCGCCGCATGCTGCGGATCCGGTGTGGCCCGCTCCAGCTTGGCCCGGCTCGACTTGTAGTGATCAAAGATCAGGTTGCGGGCGATCGTGGTGAACCACGCCCCCACATCCCGACCCTGATCCGACACCGACCCCACCGAACGCAACGCCCGGGTGAACGTCTCACTGGTCAAATCCTCAGCCAGCGACCGATCCCCACCCACCCGCGACCCCACGAACCGCGAAACCTCCGGGGCGTACCGGGCATACAACTGACCGAAAGCATCCCGATCACCACCCTGAACAGCGGAGATCAAATCCCACGACCCCGGAGACTGACCATTGTGGACAATCCCGGTAGTAGACACCTGTACCATCACGGATCTCCTCGATCACATAGTTGGGGAAGCCGGCCCGGCGGACGTTCTTGGCGGAGTGACCGCCGGACCGGTACACATGTTCACGCTGGTCGTAGCCACCGGCGGGCGCTCAGGAGCGGTGGCGAGCCGCGCGCGCCAGGTCCACCCGCCGCACAGAGGGCACCCGGTGTTCCCAGACCCGAAATCGGCCAGGTCAGGGGCATAGACGTGCTCACACGCCGTGCACGCCAACTCCACCACCGTCGAGGTGGGCAGCCCGCTGTGGCCGACCAGTCTCACGCCGACACCCCCGCCCCACGCGCGCCCCGCCGCGCGGTCAGCGGCAGGCCAGCGCGGTGGCGCTGCAGCCACCGGTACACCCGACGCTCATCGACCCCCAGCCGCGTCGCGATCCACCGGCCACCACGCCCAGCCCGATGCAACCCCACCACCGCCCGGGCCAACTCCCCCGCCGACGCACCCGACACCCGACGCCCCGCCATCAACGACGCGACGACCTCCCCATCCACCCGCCGCCCAGCCGGACCAGAGGCGCTCGGCACCCCGGACCGGGACCGCTGATGCGCCCGCTCGCGCGCGGTCAACCCCCCGGCGACACCCTCGGGAAGCCACACCAGCGCGAACGACAAACACTCCGCCCGCACCACACACCCCGCGCACACCACCTTCGCCCGCGCGATCTGCGCCACCACCGCCGGACGACCATCCCCAACAGGGAAAAACAACTCCGGATCCACACCCCGGCACGCCGCCCGATCCCGCCAATCCCCGCTCACGCCGGCCACCCACTACCAGCGTGGCGCATCACAACCGGGTCATCCCGACCGTCCTCGCCGGGGGACCGCTCGGCGGCCGGACCGTCAGCACGGTTGTCGTTCCGCTCCTCCTGGGAGCCGCCGGGGAACCAGGCCTGGTAGGCGGCCTGCACGCACGCGTCCGCGTACGCCAGGACAGCGGCGCCGGTCACTCGCAAGGCGCCCGTCCCGGTACCCAACTTCAACGCCCGCAGATGACCAGACTCAATCGCCCGGTAGATCGTCGCGACCGACACATCAAAGTGCCCGGCCACGTCCCTCACCCTGTACAACCGGGTACGCTCAACCTGCATCGAGGCCCTCCAAGGTTCGATGTCCGCCCCGGCCGGTGCGACAACACCGACCGGGGCTCTTTGCTGTCCCGCGACTCCCGCTGTAAGAGAGACACTAGCGAACTCTGTGGGAAGAGTCAAGACAGTACGGGTAGAGTTCGCCGGTACCTGTGGGGCGCCCACGGACGATGGCCCGTGAGAGCTCCCGCAGCGGACGCGCCCGGAGTGACTTCCGGCCTGTTGCACGAGCGATCTGTCCCTGACCGAGTGGGTAGACTGCTGGTCTTCTAGGTAACGGAAGTCGCAATGGAGCGTGTCATGACAAAGGAAGAGAAGTCGAGATACGGCCGTATAGCCGATGAACTTCGCGTAGAGATCCTCTCGGGAAAGTTGCCAGCGGGCGCGCAGCTCCCCTCCGTGAGTGAGCTCAGAGAACGGTACGGGGTCAACGTTTCTACGGTAGTGCGAGCGCTTGACACACTTAAAGCAGAAGGCCACGTCGTGGCCCGGCAAGGTGCCGGAGTATTCGTGCGCCGCTTCGAAGAGATTCGACGGAGCTCGCCTGGTCGCTTGTCAAGCGAAAGGCGATCATCCGGTTTGTCGATTCGCGATTCTGACATGGCCGGACGAGAGCGAAGGGTAGGCGTAGTGGTCGAGACTATCAAGGCTCCGGAGTGGGTCGCTGAGGCATTCGCCGTTAGCCACGACACGCCCGTTGTTGCGCGGTCGTGGCGGTTCGAAGTTGATGAGCGACCTGTTCAAGTGGCCGTGAGCTATTACTTAGCAGATATGGTTCGTAGTTCACAGGTGATGGAGACCAGCGCCGGTCCGGGTGGGTCCTACGCGAGGTTAGCCGAACTTGGCTACGCACCTCATAGATTCACGGAGTACCTACGTGCGCGCATGCCCCTGCCGGAGGAAGCAGAGAAACTGGGCCTCTCCTGGGGGGCGCCAGTTATCGAGATCATCCGACACGCGTTTACAACGGATTCCCGGTGCGTAAACGTCAACCGAATGGTCCTTGACGCCTCAGCGTACCTGCTTGACTATTCATTTAACGCTTAACCTGACGTTCCCTGGGGTCGCTCGGCGACTCGCTGCTCAGGGCTGATTGAGTGCCGCTACGACCCCGACAGCTGGGCGATCAAGTCGGCCGAACCCATCACACCCATCTACAGCTAGGAGCCGATCATGCTCTTCACAGGAGCGACGGTCCAAGGAGATCCGGCGGTGGCCAACGAGGACTGGACAGCAGCCACCCCGGACCTCGTGGTCATGCTGGACGGCGCGACGGTCCGGACCGAGACCGGATGCCGACATGGTGCCGCCTGGTACGCACGCAAGCTCGGCGCAGCGATCATCGGACACGCCGCTGTCCGGTCACGGCCCCTGGGGCAGATCCTCGCCGATGCCATCCGGGACGTCGCCACACTTCACCCGGAGTGCGACCTCACCCACCCTGGGACACCATCGGCGGGCGTCGCGATCGTCCGACTCGAAGGGGACGTACTTCGTTACCTCGTCCTGGGCGACGTGGCCATTGTGCTGGACACCACAGCGGGCCTCGACGCAATCAGTGATTAAAGAGTCAGTGCCACCGCTCCGGCTGAACGCGGTGCTGCGGACCGGCATCTCATCGGGAGTCCAGCGAAGGCGTCCGCCCTGCTAAGGATGAAGCACGCCGAGCTCGCGGCCCGAAACCGCCCAGGCGGCTACTGGATCGCTGCGGCGGACCCGACTGCGGTCGAACGGGCCATCACGGGCGAAGTCGCCGTCGACACGGTCCGGCGACTCGCTGTGCTCACCGATGGTGCCGCCCGGGCTGTGGAAGTGTTCGAGTTCTACGGTTCGTGGCGCGCCGCGCTGGACGGGATCGCCGAGCTTGGGCCGCAGGGTTTCATCGGTCAAGTCCGTGAGCTGGAGGCCAGTGACCCGCTGGGCGCCCGTTACCCGCGTAACAAGTCATCGGACGACGCAACGGTCGTGTTCGCTGAACTGGTCGCCGCGCCGAGAGGTCGGGCGGCAGCGAATACGGAACGCGCGCAACTCACGGACGCAGAACGCATCGCCCTCGCCGACGGGCTGTTGAACCGAACCCTGAACGCACCGGGGATCTACGGTGACGGGATGTCGCGGATGGCAGCTAGATGAGACTTACGCAACTGGAGGTCCGCGAAGTCCTGGACCTGTACATCCGGGCATGGGTTGAGCAGGACCCTGATCTTATTGTGACGATCTTCACTGACGCGGCCACGTATCACGAGCGAGTGCTGGGCACCCCGATTCGAGGGCGGGAGGGAATCCGGGCGTACTGGCAGTCCAAGGTCGTTGAGTCGCAGGGCGCCATCGAATGCGAGCTCCTGAACCTGTACCTCGACGGGAACACCGCGATCGCCGAATGGGAGGCTCACTTCGACGACCTGGCGCAGGGGGTACGGAAGCGGATGAGAGAGGTCGCGATCCTCGTCTTCGAAGGCGGGCGGATCGCCAGCCTTCGGGAGTACTGGGCGTCCGAGCGACTTCCTGACCTCAATGGTGGAGCCCAAGGTGC
>JBDTAX010000069.1:0-6838 GCA_039924425.1 Pseudonocardiaceae bacterium | reverse complement strand
CCGTAGCCGAAGGCCGCGAGCACCGTCGCGCAGCCCAGCAGGTGCCCCCAGGCATTGGTGCGCCGGCCACCGAGCAGCAGCACCAGCGCGCCGAAGGCCGGCAGCGCGCCGAGCAGCCAAGCGTACTGAGCGGTACCAACGGCGGCAGTCACTGGAGGCAAGACCTCAGTCATGCCGGGTACTCCGTTCGTCGGTATGAGCAGGAAGGTCTGGTAGCACTCCGGCACATCGAGGCAGCACCGGGCTACCACGTCGTCACCTTCGCTCCAAGCTTAGGGGGCCGGCTGTATCAATCCACTACCCCCTCGTCGCGCCCGGTAAGCGGCGTCGGTCCTAGCCTGAGCCAGCACCTGATCGAGATGAAGGCGGTGGCCGGTGGAGACTGACGACGCGCTGGCGCACCTAGACGCTTGATTGCGGGCCCGCCGAGCAGGCAGATGGAGGCCCGGCGGTCCCTCGCCCCCCGCCCGCCGAGACGGCGTGACCAGGTGTCGCGCTCCATGCCCGTCGAGCAGACCCCGCACCAACGGACCCGTATGACCGGTGACCGGGAGTCGGTGCAGGTCTTCTGCGAACTCGACCCTGCACCGAAGCGTGGCGGATGATCTTGGCGAGGATAGGTGTGATCAGCCATGGGAGCGGATCCACTCCTCTAGCTGGTTCGCCTCGTCGTCACGGCCCAGGGCGCGGAGGTCGGCGGCGAGGTTACTGGCCGAGGCCAGGGTGCGGGGGTGGCCGTCGCCGAGCACGCGGCGGAGGCGGGTGAGGGTGTCTTGCTGGAGCTGGCGGGCCTGCTCGTACTGGCCCAGCGCATGCAGGTCGAGAGCGAGGTAGCTGGCCGATTTCAGGGTGTGGGGGTGGTCCTCGCCTAGTATCTGGCGGCGGCGGGTGAGGGTGTCTTGTTGGAGTTGGCGGGCCTGCTCGTACTGGCCCAGCGCATGCAGGTCGAGAGCTAGGTTGCTACCCGACCCCAAGGTGTGGGGGTGGTCCTCGCCAAGCACCCGGCGCCAGCGGGTGAGGATGTCCTCGCCGAGCTGGCGGGCCTGCTCGTACTGGCCCAGGGCGCGCAGGTCTACGGCGACATTGTTGGCCGAGATCAGGGTGTGGGGGTGGTCCTCGCCGAGTACCCGGCGATAGCGGGTGAGGGTGTCCTCGTCGAGCTGGCGGGCCTGCTCGTACTGGCCCAGCACGTGCAGGTTTACGGCGAGATTGTTGGCCGAGACTAGGGTGTCGGGGTGGTCCTCGCCTATTACCCGACGGCGGCGGGTGAGGATGTCCTCGTCGAGCTGGCGGGCCTGCTCGTACTGGCCCAGCTCGTGCAAGTTCTCGGCAAAATTGCTGCCTGAACTCAGGGTGTCTGGGTGGTCTTCACCCAGCACTGAGCGACGCAGGCACAGTGCCCGTTCATACAGCAGCTGGGCGGAGGCAGGTTCCCCTCGGGTCAGTACATACGACCCGGCGTGGTCGAGTAGCCAGGCGACGTCGTCCCCGGTGGGATCGGGGGTGTGGTGGGCATTGGTGGCGGCAAGGACGTGTGGGAGCAGCTCTCGCCAGAGGGGCCAGGTCGGTGGGTTGTGCCAGGGGTCGGCTGGAACTGCGGCACGGAGCAACCTGATCGCAACGGTGGCCATGTCGTGCTCGCTGGGCTGGGCGCGCAAGATGGCCTGCAGCAGCCGGTGCAGCTGCAGGCTGCCGGGCTCGACGCGGGCCAGCCCACGTCGCCGTAGGAGCCGGGTCAGCTCGGTGAAGGCCAGCGGATCACGGGCCGTGGTGGCCAGTGGGTCGGGTAGCTGGTCGGGGTGAGTGGTGAACAGGGTGCGGGGGATCGGCTCGGGGGCTAGGTGGGCGGCCAGGGTGAGCAGGTCCAGTGCGGCCGGTGCGTGCGCGGCGAGCTGGTCGAAGGCGATCTGGTAGCCGGCGGCCAGCGAGACCGGGTAGGTGGCGGGCGCTGCCTGGGCCAACAGTTCCGTAGTTCGCTTATCGAGTAAGGACAGGTAGTCGTCGGTGGGTATGCCGGTCTCGGTCAGGTAGGCGGCGGCCTGGCTGAGCGCCAGGGGCAGGTCGCCCAGAGCGTCGGCGATCCGGGCGGCGTCGTCGGTGGTGAGTCGCGGGACGCGGCGCAGCAGGGTGAGTGACTCGTTGCGGTCGAAGACGTCTACCCCGAGTGGGGTGGCGAGGTCGTGCCAGGCGGGGTTGCGGGAGGTGATCAGTACCTGCCCGCCACCGCCGGTGGCCAGGTGGGGAGCCAGTGCGGTGGGGTTCTCGGCGTTGTCGTAGATCAGCAGCCAGCGGTCGCGTTCCCGCAACGCCCCCAGCAGCCGCGCCACCGCCGAGGCGATGGGGTCGGTGGCCTCGGCCAGGCCCAGGGCCTGGGCCAGCTGGGCCAGCCGGTCGGGAATCAGCGTGGGTACTTCGGAGGGGATCCACCAGGCCACGTCGTAGTCGGTGTCGCGGCGGTGCGCGTACTCGATGGCCAGCGCGGTCTTGCCGATCCCGCCCATACCGTGCAGGGCCTGCACCACCGTCGCCCGGCCGGTTCGCAACGACGTGCGCAGCCCGGTGAGCAGGTCTTCACGTCCGGTGAAGGTGGCGTTGCGCGCGGGCACGTTCCACACCCGACCGCCCCGGTGCACCTGCGCCAGCGCCTGAGACAGCGCCTCGCTCAACCCCTCCGGGGTGGTGACCGTGGCGGTGGTCAGGCTGCTGTCGGTGAGCCGGGAGCGGAACGCGTCCTGGCGGGCACCGTGCGGCTGGTCGCGGAACAGATCCGCTGGGCCTTCCGCCTCAGCGCCCAGCAGGAACACCAGCCGGGGCAGGCCACGCTCACCCGCGACCTCGAACTCCAACTCCGTGTAAGACAACGCCGGCCGGTCCCGCACCGGGGATCCGTACCGGAACCCAATGATGGCCACGTAGATGTCGGCGGCCAGCACCGCCTCCCGGCACACCTGCTCCGGGCACTGGTCCCGCGCGGTGAGATACGCCATGTCCCCGATGGCATCCCCGGCCCGGGCGATCGCCTGCTCCGCCGCATCGACGAACGACCGGCGAGCCGGAAACCGCCGCAGCTCCGAGGTATGACTCAAGAACACCCGCCGTGGCCGTGACGACACGCCTCGTAGCATCTCACTGCCGGTCGGTTTGCGTGCAGCCTGTCACCTCGTGGCCGGTGGGCAAACCGCCGTAGATGTTGGCCAGTTCGCCGTCGAACTGGTCGCCCAGCGTGCGGGCGTCGGAACGGTTAAGGAAAGAGGCAACGAGAGTCAAGGAGGGGCACTCAAACTGGTCATGCGACCAGTTTGAGCTTGCGGTCTAGTTCGGTGGAAAACTCGCGGATACTCGAGTTGGCCTTTCGGGTGCGTAGCTCGTCCGCGAGACGACCCAGGCTCGCCAGGCAGAGCAGTGAATTGACCTGCGGCAACCGCCCCAGGGCGATCCGCCCGATCTCGCACGCCTGCTCCAGCTCGCCGCGGCCGAGGTGGGCGAGCGCCAGCCCCGTGCCGCCGAGTAATGCGTCACGCTGGTAGGGGTAATCGGGTGTGGAGGTAGCCTCAGGTGTGAGCAGTGTGACCGCGTTGTCGAGATGACGTCGGCTGTGACGGGAGCAGGCCATCCCCAGGCTGACTTGGTAGTAGCCACCGGCCGCGTCGACCATCTGCGGGCTGACGAAATAAGCCCAGCGCGGCCGGTGACCGGTGGGATGTTCACTCAGCTCACGGGCCCGGCCGTATGCCGCGTGGAAGCGCTCGGCGTCACCGGCGAGCGCGTAGCCGTAGGCGAGTCGGCTGGTGACCAGGGCCTGGACGATGACAGGACTACGGCGGGCCATCTCTACCGCGGCGCTGCCCAGACTGATCGCATCGCTCGCCTGCTCGCGGCTGGCGGCGTGGAAGGCCAGCCCGCTCAGCACGTTGGCGCCGAGTGGCTTGTCGCCGGCGTTGTGGGCGGCCCGCAGCGCGGTCAGGCAGTAACGCTGGGCCAGCCCGTGCCGCTCGGCGTCGGCCGCCATCCACCCGGCCAACTGCCCGAGCTCGGCCAACGCGACCAACAGACGGCGGGTGACCTGCCCGCCGTGGTCAGCTGTCTGGAGAAGCTGGCCCACCACCTGAAACTGGGCGTTGACGTAGGTGAGGTTCGCACCGCCCCCGCCCCGCTGGTCATCCAGCTGGCGCAGCTGAGGGATCGTCTCCTCCACCTGCTCGATCAAGGTAGCGCCCACCCGCCCACCGTTGAGGGCCGCAGCCAGTCGAGCCGGTTCGGTGTTCACCGCGGTCCACGCGAATTGGGTCAGCGCCGGGCCGCCCACCGCCATGAACACGCGACGATCCATCAATCCTCCGAGTAACCAGTCGTGGACGATGGCCAGAGTTCCCGCCAGGGTCCACGGTACCTCCATCCCGTCGGCCGCGGAGATCAGTCGTAGATCATGTGAAGCGCGTCCGGGCCATAGCTCGCCCACCGCGACTGGTCGGCTGCCGGCTTGGGACAGCACGAACGCGACCGCCTGACGCACCTCGTCCCGGCGCGGTTGATGACCTTTGAGCCACTTGTACGGCGCGGTCGGGTGGACCGCGCCAGTGCCGAGCACACGGCATATCTCCCGGGCCAGGCGCTCGCCGCTCCAGGACAAGCAGGCCAAGAGCTGGCTCAGCGTCTCATTCGGTGTGTCGGCCGCCATCGGTGCGTCCTCGCCGTCGTGGACAACGTGTCATCACGGAGCGTAGGCCCTAGATCACCACCAGCGGAGGAAGTTCAGGGTTTTCAGGGAACACTCCCCTTCCCCAGACCTGCCAGGCGGCGGGACGGTAATCACCTGCCGAGCCAACCGCTGCCGGGCTCCTGACCGGGCAACACCTGATCGTCATGGTTACCACCACCACGACCAAAACCGGAGGTCATCAGCCGTGGAAAGCGAAACCCCGCCCGAGAACGCTGCCGCTCACCACATCGCCGATCAGCACACACCCGGGCAGGCTGCCCAGCAGCACTTCGCTGACCGCACCTCCAGCAGCGATCCTGACCCAGAGCGGAGCGACCCGGTGACCGGCGATGTCAGCCGGGAGCACTGGATCGTGCCGGTGCACGGCCTGACCCGTACCGACTCCGACGACGTCGTGCAAGCGATCGCCCGCCGCGACGGCACCGTGATCCTAGATCTGACCTGCGGGGATTCCCGGATCACTGGGTGGCTCGACGTCTCCCGGGCGGCCCAGCTCTCCACGGGGATCTGGGAGGCCGCCGGAGCCAGCCAGCAACTCACCGGGTACCTCGGCGACGACCATCCCCCACTACCACCCCACGGATCGGGAGTCCGGCCGATAGTCAGGCGCTCACCTCTCCACGGAAATACACCACTCCGACGTAGCTCCCCGATGCCTCGACGCAGGCTCAAACCGGTGAATCAAGCTGCCGCGATGGACGCTGACGACACGCGCACGATCGGCCAGCGCATCCGGTGGATCCGCAATGCCCGGAGCAAGTCGTTGCGGGTTATCGCCGGGCTGGCCGGGATGAGCAAATCAACCCTGCACCTCATCGAACACGGACAGCGTGATGTGACCCTCTCCGAGATCGTGGCACTGGCCAACGCACTGGAGATCAACCCCTTGAAGCTGATCAGACTGCCGATCCTCGCACCCTCCAACGGACACACCGACGCCGCCGACTATGCCTAACACCGTGGTACTGACCCACGGCTGTGAGCTTTGCGCCTCTGGCACCGTCGTTGGGCGCGGTGGTACAACGCTGAGCCGGCGGAAGTAGGAAGGAACGTGCCCATATGCCCGTTGCCGAAACCGCTAATCCAGGCCTACCCAAGCAAGTCGCGCGTCTTGGCCAGCTTGATCCCGGCCTATTAGGACGCTTACGTCATGAGGCGTTGACGGTGCCATCCGAGTGGGTTGCCGAGTACGGACAGTACCAGTCAGGGGGTTGGTGGAGTGTCCATTCACGGGTCGGGTTGTGATGTCAGGCCGTTGAGACTGTGGGGAGCCAGGGGTTGCCGGTGAGGGCGTGGTGGATGGCGTCGATGGCTTGGATGCCGTGGTTGCGGGCGCTGATGAGGTAGGAGCGGCTACGGCAGTAGTCGGCGAGTGTGGTGAGGGTGTGCCAGTAGCCGGAGACGGCTTGGTGTCGTTTGGGGTCTTTGAGGGCTTGCTCACTGGCGTTGTTTGTCCAGGGTACGGCGAGGTTTCGGGTGAAGGTCCAGACTTGGTCGGTCTTGTTGTGGAGGCGTGTGGCGAGGTTGTATCCGGGGTGGTTGCCCTTGTCCCAGTGGCGGTGGCGGTTGGTGGTGATGCCCCAGGCGACTGCTTTGTCGTAGCGTTGGCGCAGGTCGGTGAGGAGTTGGGGGTCGAGGTGGTCGCGCCCGTCGGCGGTGGCGGTCGCTGCTGCGGTGTTGGCCTCGCGGAGCACGGTGATCACCTCGCCGGCCCAGTTCTGTTGGGTGGGGTGCAGTTCGAGCACACCTTTGGCGTGGCGGATCAGGTGCGCTGCGCCTTGTTGGACACCGGCGAGGTGGGTGTCGAACTGGTGCCATGCGGTGTAGTCGTCTCTGACCAGGTAACCGGCGTAGCCGTCCAGCACACCGAGGCCCGCGATGTCGGTCTTGGAGCGTGAACCCATCGCGGCGTACCAGACCAGCCGCGCATCGGGGGTGCGTACGGTGACCGCGTGCGGGGACCCGGGCAGGGGCGCTCCGTGCTCGTCGGTGTTTTTGCTGATCACGTTGGTCGGGGTCTCATCAGCGCACAGGACGTCCTCAGCACGCAGCGCGGTTTTCATCGCCTCGTCGAACCCGGAGGCCGCCAGGCGCTGGGCGAAGCGCTCCAGGGCGCGG
>JBDTAX010000068.1:0-3997 GCA_039924425.1 Pseudonocardiaceae bacterium | reverse complement strand
AATGGGCAGGAACCGGCCGAGCAGCATCACCACGCCGGTCACGCTGTTGTACCAGACGGTGTTCACGGACAATCCGGCAAACGCGCTGCCGTTGTTGTTCGCCGTGGAGGTGAACGCATACAACACCTCGGACAAGCCGTGCGCCCCCGGGTTGAGGATTGCCGCCTGTTCACCCTTGAGCGCGATCGCCAAACCAGTGCCGATCAGCACCAACGCCGGGGTGGTCAGGATGTACAGAGACGCCAGTGTCATTTCCCGGGGCCGGATTTTTTTGTTCAAATATTCTGGGGTGCGCCCGACCATCAGCCCGGCCACGAACACCGTGACAATGGCCAGCACCAGAATTCCGTACAGGCCCGACCCGGTCCCACCCGGGGCTATCTCACCCAGCATCATGTTCAGGATCGCTATGCCGCCGCCCAGCGGGGACAGCGAGTCGTGCGCGGTGTTGACCGCGCCGGTGGAGGTCAGCGTGGTGGACGCCGCGAACAGCGAGCTGCCCGGGATGCCGAATCGGATTTCCTTGCCCTCCAACGCCCCTCCCGCGGCCATCGCCGCCGCGCCGTGGCGCCCGGACTCGAAGAAGCTGATCCCGACCACTGAGGCGACCCAGATGACCGCCATCACCGCGAGGATCGCGTAGCCCTGGCGCAAGTCGGCGATCATCCGCCCGAAGGTGCGGGTCAGCGCGACCCCGATGACCAGGATCAGGAAGATCTCGACCAGGTTGGTGACCGGGTTCGGGTTCTCGAACGGGTGCGCGGAGTTGGCGTTGAAGAACCCGCCCCCGTTCGTGCCCAGCTCCTTGATCGCCTCCTGGGAGGCCACCGGCCCGCCGGTGACCACCTGGTGCTGGCCAGCCAGCGTGGTCACCGTGTGCCCGGCGGAGAAGTTGTCCACGACCCCGCCGGCCAGCAGCACCAGCGCGAAGACGACCGAGATCGGCAGCAACAACCGCAGGCACGTCCGGGTCAGGTCCACCCAGAAGTTGCCCACCCGGTCGGTGCGCGATCGGGTGATCCCACGAACCAGCGCGATCACCACCACGATTCCTACCGCCGCGGACACGAAGTTCTGCACCGCCAGTCCGGCCATCTGCACCAGGTGCCCCATCGTGGATTCACCCGAGTACGACTGCCAGTTCGTGTTGGTCACGAACGACGCCGCAGTGTTGAACGACTGGTCCGCGTTCACCGCGGGAAATCCCAATGACAACAGCAGGTGTTCCTGCAGCCGCTGGAAACCATAGAGGAACAGCACTGACACCGCAGAGACAGCCAGGACTCCGCGCAGATAAGTGGACCATTTCTGGTCGGCGTCGGCGTCCACCCCGATCAGCCGGTAAATACCCCGCTCGGCCCGCGAGTGCCTGTCCGTGGTGAAGATGTGCGCCATGTAGTCACCCAGCGGCCGGTAGCACACCGCCAGTGCGAGTATCAGCAGACCGGCCTGCAACCACCCCGCCGCCGCGGTGCTCATGTGAACCGTTCCGGAGCCACCAGAGCCACCACCAGATAGATGACCAGCAACACCGACACCACCAATCCAGCAAGATCTGCGATGCTCACCGTGCCACCTCGTTCTCGCTGTTCGCCCCGTCCGTACCGACCAGGCGCTCCACCCCCCGCACAGCCAGAGCCAAGACCGCGAAAACCACAATAATCAACACGATGAAAACCACATCCGACATCCCTGGCTCCTCACCATCGGTAGGGCCCATTGAAAGGGTGGATCACAACTTTGTCGCGGCACTAGTACACCCTGGCTGCACCGAGGCGGCGTACTCCCTCACGATTTCCTCACGCCAAGGGGAGAAATCCTCACGACTTCCTCACACTGCCCGTGCGAAACATGACCGCGCACAATCGACCGGTAACGAATGGTGACCGAGCCAGACTGCGTGACCACACGTCCGTACGCGGACAGCGAAGACGCGCCGCCGCTTGACGCCCGCCGTCTGAAAGGAGCAATCCGATAGTCCATTCAGCGCAGAAGGGCACAAGCATCCATGTGACTCTCCGCAGGTGTCTGGAAGGTGCATAAGCATCCATGTGGCCCTGAGCAACGGGTGGGCGGGGTGGGATGGTGGTATCGGGTCTGACATGTATTGGAGGGGCATCTGATGTCAACGCTGGAGATGGGGCTGCGGCTGGCCGCCGGTCTGGGGCTGGGAGCGGTGATCGGGATGGAGCGCCAGTGGCGAGCTCGTGGCGCCGGGCTGCGCACTAACGCGCTGGTCGCCACCGGTGCGGCACTGTTCGTGCTGCTCTCCGCCTATGGGTTCGACGCTGGCCTGGTCGGTGGCGTCCGGGTCGCCGACCCGACCCGGGTGGCCGCCCAGATCGTGTCCGGGATCGGGTTCCTCGGCGCCGGGGTGATCCTGCGGGACGGGCTGAACGTGCGCGGGCTCAACACCGCCGCCACTCTGTGGTGCGCCGCCGCGGTCGGGGCACTGGCCGGCGCCGGGATGTATCCCATCGCCGTGCTGGGCACCGTCGCGGTGATTATCGCGAACGTGCTGTTGCGGCCGTTGGGGCACCGCATCGACCACCAACCCAGCGGCGGCGGCGAGCTCAGCATCAGCTACCGCTTCGAGGCCGTCTGCGCCGAACCGGCCGAGGCGCACATCCGGGCGCTGCTGGTCCAGGCCGTCAGCGGCAGCAAGTTCCAGCTGCGCGGCGTCCGCAGCTACAACACCGACGCCGACCACCAGGTCAGCGTCGTCGCCGAGTTGACCGCCGAGGCGCGCAACGACAGCCAACTCGAGCAAGCCGTCAGCCGGCTCAGCCTCGAACCCGCTGTCACCGCCGTGACCTGGACCGTGCGTACCGACCCCGACAACACCACCGACGACTCCCTTGACGGCGACACCACCACCCATAGCGGTGCGAGGAGCTGGCGGTTGCGCTCACCGCTCACCCGCGATCACACCCGGTAAGATCCCACGCGGGAATGTCTGGCGGAACGGCCGGCATTCTTTAGGCTTGACCCCTTCTGGTCATTCTCAGGGCGAGGCGGTAAAGATCGGGAACCTTGTAGCGCCGAACTTCCTCAACCGTTTCTTCGTAGATTGCCAGCAAGCCAACCTCGCGCGCTAGTTCAAGCTGTGAGGTGTTGACGCATTCTTCTGTCAAGTCGCGGGCGTCTACGGGTGTTCGGCCGAGCCGCCTCAAGGATCCAACGGTTGTTTCCAGCTCCGGGAACTCCTCAACGAGCGCTTGCAGCGCCTCGTAGCTCACGGCGTCTAAGCTCGGGACGAGCGCTCGCGGCCTCAACACAGATCGACCGTACGGCCTCTGAAGCTGCTCCGTTTTCTCCCGGGTGACAGTTTCATGAAACAGCTGCGACAGCGACCTCGGCCCATGGTCGCCCTGCCCATCCGCGAGTCGATTCCAGACCCAGTTTCGAGTAAATGCCGTCTTTCCTCCCTTCATTCGCTCACCGACGAGAAGATTCCAGGCTCGGGTGACATCCTGGTCATCCCACGCGGTAACGTCGTGGCTGATATCAAGTGAACCCAGGGCGACCAAGAATGATCGGCTACGAACGGCTTGTTTCAATACCGTCTTGAAATAATCCTCTTTGTCCCGCCACGCGAGTTGCACCGAACGGCCAAACAAATGACTCTTGTTGCCGAAGCGAAGTTGCTGCCAGATGTCAGCCCGCAACATAATCTTGAACGCGAGCATTGATAGTCGTGTCTCAATCTCAGTGGAGAAGCTGAGCAACCCTTCCACCGCACGCGCCCGCCGGCTGCGACTCTCGGTATCGCCCCCAAAGCCTGTATCGAGTCCGTCGAACAAGAGCAAGCGTGTCGTAGTTTGACGCTCGTTGCAATCCTGGAGCCAGCGCGCAGCGAGCAGGCCGGCATCTGGATGTACGAGCATTGCGCGAAGAGCGTCAACAACCTCTAGCTGCGCATAACTTCCACTACTCCTGTCAAAATCTGTCAAATCAAGCGCGAATCGCTCTGGAGGTGTCGCCCTGTCTTGTGGCG
>JBDTAX010000067.1:0-11102 GCA_039924425.1 Pseudonocardiaceae bacterium | reverse complement strand
CCGGGTCACGAGTTGTCCCGCCGGATGGGGCGTGCTGAGTTCGTCGCCCTCGACCTGCGCGGCCCACTCATCGCCAAGGTCATCTCCAGCGCCAAGGTTGACACCGTCGTGCACGCCTCGATGACGGCGAACCCGCGCGGCTCGGGGGGGTCCAGCATGATGAAAGAGCTCAATGTCATCGGCACCATGCAGCTCCTCGCGGCCTGCCAGAAGTCGACAACGCTGACCCGGCTGGTCGTGAAGTCCACCGGCGCGGTATACGGATCGACCGCGCTGGATCAGGCGGTGTTTACCGAGCTTGATGAACCGAATGCGATTCCGCCCTCGGGATACGCCAAGGACGCGGTGGAGGTCGAGGGCTACGTCCGGGGTTTCGCCCGGCGGCGCGCGGATGTGGACGTCACGGTGCTGCGCTTCGCTCACATCATCGGCCCCCGTGTCGACACCGCCCTGAGCCGGTATTTCGCGCTGCCCGTGGTGCCCACTGTGCTGGGTCGCGACCCGCGATTGCAGCTGGTGCACGAGCAGGACGCGCTGGCGGTGCTCGAGCGAGCCGCTCGGGTGCGGCGGCCCGGGGTTGTCAACGTCGGTGGTGCTGGTGTGCTGATGCTGTCTCAGGCGCTTCGACGGGCGGGCCGGATCTCGGTGCCCGTGCCTGAGCCGGCGCTGTCCTCGTTCGGGCGGCTGCTGCACGTCGCCCAACTCGTGGACTACTCCCCGGAGCACACTCGATTCCTCAACTTCGGACGAGTGCTCGACACGACCCGGTTGCGCACCGAGTTCGGCTTCGAGCCTCGGTGGACCACCGCCCAGGCGTTCGATGACTACGTGCGTGCCACGGCGCTGCGGCCCACGATCGACCCGGAGTGGATCTCCATGGCGCAGCGAGGCCTGCTTGGGCTCGCGGCCCGGTTCCGGTAGCCGGTGATGACACCGGAGCGCCCCGAAGCGGCCCAGGTTCGAGAGTCCCAGGTTGGCGAATCCCAGCGGTACCGGAATGTGGCTGACCTGCTGGCCTTCGCGCGCAGGCGCTTGTGCGGCGACTATCACGTCGATGAGTTCGGCTTCGATCCGGACTTCACCGAGCGTGTGCTGATCCCGCTGCTGCGGCCGCTGTACCGTTCGTGGTTCCGGGTGGAGACGTTCGGCATCCAGCACGTGCCCGCCCGTGGCGCTGCCCTGGTGGTCGCCAACCACTCCGGGACGCTGCCGCTGGATGCGGTGATGACCGCGATGGCGGTGCGCGAGGCGCATCCGGCGGGGCGGCACCTGCGGATGCTCGGGGCCGACCTGATTTTCCGCACCCCGCTGCTCGGCTCGTTGGCGCGTAAATCGGGCCAGACGCTGGCCTGCGTCCCCGACGCCGAGCGGTTGCTCACCTCCGGTGAGCTGGTGGGGGTGTGGCCGGAGGGTTTCAAGGGCATCAGCAAGCTCTACCGTGATCGGTACAAGCTGCAGCGTTTCGGGCGCGGCGGGTTCGTTGCCGCAGCGTTGCGCACCCAGGCGCCCATCATCCCGTGCTCCATCGTGGGCGCGGAGGAGATCTACCCGATGCTCGGCGACATCGCGCCGCTGGCCCGATTGTTGGGCGCTCCGTACTTCCCGGTGACGCCGTTCTTCCCGCTGCTCGGGCCGCTGGGGCTGATCCCACTGCCGTCCAAGTGGTACATCGAGTTCGGCGAGCCGGTCCGGACTGATGGCTACGAGCCGGGTTGCGCCGAGGACCCGATGCTGGTCTTCACCCTCACCGATCAGATCCGCGAAACCATCCAGCAGACTCTGCACCGGCTGCTCATCCGGCGCCCGCACGCGTTCTTGAGCTGAAGCCCCATGCTTTGATGGATTAGGGGCGAGCGCGACGTTGGTAGGCGAGGCGGGCGGCAGCCGCGACGCCGATGCCGAGCACCGAGGGCACCCCGATCTTCGCGGCCTTGCGACCGGTCCGGAAGTCCCGGATCTCCCAGCCCCGAGCCCGGGCGGTCTCCCGTAGATCGGGATCAGGGTTCACCGCGACCGCGGTACCCACCACGGAGAGCATCGGGATGTCGTTAGTTGAATCGGAGTAGGCGGTGCAGCGCTGCAGGTCGAGTCCCTCTCGGCTGGCCAACTCCCGTATCGCCCGTGCCTTGGCCGCTCCGTGCAGGATGTCGCCAACCAGCCGACCAGTGTACACGCCATCGACGGTCTCCGCCACCGTGCCCAGCGCCCCAGTGAGACCGAGCCGGCGGGCGATGATCGTAGCCAACTCCACCGGTGTCGCGGTGACCAGCCACACGCGTTGCCCGGCGGCGAGGTGCATCCGAGCCAGGGCGAGTGTCCCGGACCAGATCCGGTCGGCCATCAGCTCGTCGTAGATGTCCTCGCCGAGCTCGACAAATTGCTGGTTGGACCTACCCGCGACGAACGACAAAGCCTGCTCACGGCTGGTGTGGATCTCCGCGAGGCTGAGCTCCTTGCCGGCCATCCGGAACTTCAGCTGCTGCCACGCGAGGGAAGCGAGCGCTCCGCTGGGGAAGAAGTTTCTCGCGGCCAGACCTTGCGCGAAGTAGAAAATCGACGCACCCCGCATCATGGTGTTGTCGACGTCGAAAAAAGCCGCAGCGGTGAGATCTGAGGGCGCGGCCACCGGACGTTGCATCTCCGCGACAGCCCGGTGTGGCTGAGCTGATCGCGGACCCAGGGTAGCGAAGCCAGATTTCTGCTTTCGGACATGCTGATGACGCAGTGGTGACACTGTATCCTCCCCCGGATAACTCCAGTGATGATCCTTCCACGTAGGTCAACTGAAGCGGGAACTGATACCCGCTTGCTTACCACAGTGCCTTGATTACCTGTTGTGAGCAACCAAACACTAAGGATATATCAGTTGACATCCAGGTGGGCGGATATCGGGAGCAAAGCCTATCCGGGGGGCAGCAAGCGGGGCTGCAGAATCCAGGGAGGCAGTTGGGGACCGGGATGCGGTGAACCCTGCCCAGGCAAGGGACGCCAGGGCTCTGGCCGCAACGGATCGGGCTCGGACTGATCGGGTTTCGGCAGAACACTACCCGGAGTTCCAGTTGTCGCCAGGTCGGAGTGCCCACGTGAACCGTGCTGACCGGGAACGGGAACCAGATTCCCCGAAGGCGGACGGAGTACCAGGTTGGGCAGGATGACCACGCTGGGCGGGATGGCTGCGGGTCCGGCGGTGACCCCGGGCAGTTGTACCGCAGGCAGGCCGTCCATCGGGGTCGAAGTCGCGCATGGGTCGACGGCCGGCAACTGACCAAGATCGTCGCGGGCGCTCGAGGCAATCGAGACGCAGCGGGATCGAGCATTCAGTGCGGAAGCCCGCTGCGAGACCCGATCCAGCAGGCTCAGCGTGCTGTCCAGCCGTTCACTGATCTGCAACGGGAGCGCCGGTCGCAGTGCCGCCAGGCGAGTTTTCTGCTCGGCGGCCCAGGAGCTCAACTCAGTCAGGCTGCGGGGATGGCCATTCAGTGCCAGGGCGGTCAGCAATCGGGAGCCCGCGGTTGCGTCGGAGTCGAAGTCGTCGAGGGCGCGGAGGAACTTTGGCTGCCCCGCGGACCAGTTGCCAGCGGCGTCGGCCTGGTTGGCCATGGCCTCGATCTCGCTCACCCGGTCACCGGCGAACTCCAGGTGCTTGAGCGCCTTGGGTTTTTCACCGAAGGTCAACCCGAGTTCAGCGGACTCGGCGCTGCGCTTGACGGTGTACAGCGCATCGCCGGGCAGCGCATCACGAGACAACAAAAAGCTCATGCCGGACAGCGACATCACCAGGCACAAGCCAGCGGCGGACGCCACCATCATGCGCCCTCGAGCCTCGGCTGGAACCCAACCGCGACGTCGCGGGGAGCGCAACGGCAGGACCGGGCTGTTGCCCTCGTGCACCACGGAGCTGAACTCCGCCATGACGCGCTGGCGCATCCGATCCCGTTCCGCCGGATTGGGCCCGAACGAGCCACCTGCCTGGCGCAACGCCGCGAGCACAACCAGCTCACGATTCACTGAGTGATCATGAAGGGTGTGCTCATTCACTATGTGATCATGCTGGGAACAGGTGCGATCAGAGACATCGCACAGCGCCGTATCCACAACGCGGGCGAAGGCTTCGTGCTCCTGCCCGTCGCTGCCACAAACTCCGGATGTGTGCGTCGTCCTCACCGCCTTCGGGCCCGTGGGCCGTGTCCTTCGAAGCAACGAGTGGCTGCCGGGGCGGTTACGCCCACGCTGAGCGAGGTGACCGTCATCGCAGCCCCTCGGGCAACAGCTGGGCCAGCCGGCGGACCGCGCGATGTTGCAGCGCCTTGACCGCGCCCTCGTTGCGGCCCATCACGGCCGCGGTCTCCGAGACCGACAGGCCTTGCATGAAGCGCAGCATGATGCACTCCTGCTGGTCTCGACCCAGCTGGGCTACGCAGCGCATGAGCTCCGCGGCGGTGGCCTGCTCGACCACCTCGTGCTCGGGGCCGCGGTCATCCGCGCTGGAGTCCAGAATGTCGGCGGTGGTCATCTCCAGCCGGTACCGGCTGGATTTGACGTGGTCGAGAACCAGGTTACGCGCGATGGTGACAAACCAGGCCCCAACGTCTCGGCCCTGATAGCTCACCGAGGAGATCCGGCGCAGCGCTCGCAGGAAGGTCTCGCTGGTCAGGTCTTCGGCCAGTGGGCGATCCCCCACGCGGAACAGCACGAATCGGAAGACCACATCGACGTACCGGTCATAGAGCTGGCCGAAGGCGTTCTGATCGCCTTGCTGAGCCGCGGCGACAAGCTCCCACGCGGCGGTGTCGACCTCCGGCCCGGCGGTGTCCAGAGTCTGATCCGTGGCGGCCGTACTGGGGCTCGGGTGACTGGGCCCGGGGTGGCTGGGGCCCGGGTGACTGGGCTCCGGCTGCCTGGGATCCGGGGGGCTGGGATCTGGTGCGGCCGGACCCGGGACCGGCTCGGTGGTGGCGCGGGCGAGCTTCACGCGATCGCGTGCCGGCGTTCGACACGGTCTGATACCGCCGCGCCGACTCGGCACAGCTGCGCTGAGGGGCCATCCGCACGGCGGTACGCCGTGGCGGATCGACCCCGAAGTTCTGCGGACCACTTCGGTTGCGGCATGAGCCACTCCTGTTCGCTCGTGCCGACCGTTCGCGTCAACGGTCGCCTAAGGGCTGCGCAAGCTTACGACGGCGACACGGTACGCGGTGGCGGAGAGTCGCGGTGCGGGGACAGGTCGTACGGGCCCCCGCTGGGGCCCCCGGCACGGCGGCCCACGGCGGCGGTGGCAGGCTGGCGCGATGCGCCACGAGGTGACGTTGCTGGTCCGGACGGACTGCTCGGGGTGTGCGGCGGCTCGCGCCGACATCGCCCGGATCTGCGCTGAGCTGGACGTTCCGTGGCGGGTCAGCGATGTCGACGCGGACCCGCAACTGCGCGCCGAGTACGGCGACCGGGTCCCGGTGATCCTGGTCGATGGCCGGGAACACGGTTTCTGGAAGGTGCACGAGCGGCGCCTACGGACCGTACTCACCCAGTGACGCGAGCTGCTGGCTGGCCGGATAAGGGACCACATGAGGGAGCTGACATCGCGTGAAGGCGATCCAGCGGCTGGCCGCGGCCGGGGCGATGGCGGTGCTGGCCACCGCGCCCGCCGCTTGCGCTCACTCGAGGGGGAGCACAGGCGGGAATCACGCTTCCGCGCCCACCTCTCAGGCACACGGCCCCGAGGCGCTGGCGCCGGGCGACGACGTGACGGCAACCAGCCGCACGGGCGTCACCAAGATCACGGATATTTTCGGTCCGGGCTGTGGTGGCCTGCCCACGACGGGCAAGGGCTCGCCGCGGGGCATGGTCGATGACCCGGTGGCCACCGCAGCCAGCAACAATCCGTTGCTGAAGACCCTGGCGAAGGCCCTGACCGCGGCCAATCTGGTTGACATCCTGAACAGTGTCCCGATGCTGACAGTGTTCGCCCCGGACGATCCGGCGTTCCAACAGTGGGACGCTGAGCACCCGGGCATCATCACCCAGCTGACCACCGCCCCGGACGTGGTGTCACCCAACAGCGAGCTGGCCAAGATCCTGACTTACCACGTGGTTGGTCAACGCTACGACGCCGCTGGCCTGGTCCAGGCGGGCACGGTGGACACCCTGGAAGGCGCCAAGATCACTATCGGCGGCACTGCGGCGGCCCCCACCGTGAACGGCATGCCGGTGGTATGCGGCAACATCCCGACCAAGAACGCCACCGTGTTCGTGATCGGGCAGGTGTTGCCGGTGCCTGCTTTCTAGCAAGCTTGGTCCAGCTGAACCGAGTGCCGGAGGCTGGAAAGATCGCGACTTTGTTCCTGAGTTCACAAGCGGCTACCGTGGACGCCGGGCAGGACAGCGCCTGACGCCCCGGACCTGGTTTGCCAGCTCGAGCTCGGAGAGGAAGCCAAGCGTGACGGTGCACGAGCACAGCAGGTACAGCACACGGGTCGAGGACTTGTCGTACCGGGCAGTGCCCGAGGCCGCCGTCGGTCGCCTCGCCGTGTACCTGCGGGTGCTCACCTCGATGATCGAGCAGGGCGTGACCACGATGTCCAGCGAAGAGCTCGCCGGGGCCGCCGGGGTGAACTCGGCGACTCTGCGCAAGGATCTGTCATACGTGGGTTCCTACGGCACTCGCGGGGTGGGCTACGACATCGCGCGGCTGGTGGAGCACATCGAGCGGCTCCTCGGGCTCACCCGGCACCACAGCGTCGCCGTGGTCGGCATCGGCAACCTCGGTCATGCGGTGGCCAACTACGCGGGCTTTCCCGACCGCGGTTTCCCCATCACGGCATTGTTCGACCTTGATGAGGATCTGATCGGAATCCCAGTCGGCGGGTTGCCTGTCGACCACGCCGACAGCATCCCCGCCGTGTGCGCCGAACGTGAGGTCACCATCGGGGCGATCTGCACCCCGCCGGCCGCCGCGCAATGGGTGTGTGACCTGCTCGTGGCCGGTGGCGTCCGGTGCATTCTCAACTTCGCCCCGGTGGTGTTGCAAGTGCCCGACGATGTCGAGGTGCGTCGGGTTGATCTCGCGGTCGAATTGCAGATCCTGTCGTTCTACCAGTCGCGTCGGTGCGGGCCGGTGGTCGCGCCGGTCAATTCGATCGCGGTGGGCCGATGAGTCTCGTGGTGGTCGGGCTGTCCCACCGCGGCGCGCCGGTCGACGTGCTGGAGCGAGTCGCGGCGTCCACCGCGGACGCCGGCAAGGTTCTGGGCCAGCTGTTGGAGCGCGCGCACGTCGCGGAGGCGCTGCTGCTGTCCACCTGCAACCGGGTCGAGGTCTACGCGGTGGTGGAGACCTTCCACGGTGGCCTGGCCGACATCACCGACCTGCTGGCGCGCCAGTCCGCGATCGCGCTGGACGAGCTGTCCGGCCATCTCTACGTGCACTACGCGGCGGCCGGGGTCGAGCACCTGTTCTCGGTGGCCGCCGGCCTCGACTCGATGGTCGTCGGCGAGCCGCAGATTCTTGGTCAACTGCGCGCCGCGTACGCCGGTGCCGAACAGGCGGGTACCGTCGGGCGCACGCTGCACGACGTGGTGCAGCAGGCGCTGCGGGTCGCCAAACGGGTCCACACCGAGACCGACATCGACGCCGCGGGCGCCTCGGTGGTCTCCGAAGCCCTTGCCGCGACGGCGGCCGTCCTGCCTGGCACCAGCGCGGGTCTGGCCGGTGCGGGTCTGGCCGGTGTGGGTCTGGCCGGTGTGGGTCTGGACAGTGCCGCCGCGGGTTTGGCCGGTCACCGCGTGTTGGTCCTTGGCGCCGGTTCACTCGGTGGGCTGGCCGCGGCGCAGCTGCGTCGGGCCGGCGTCGCCGAGATCGTGGTGGCCAACCGCACCCTGGCCAGCGCGCAGCGGCTGGCCGGGCTGTGCGATGCCGACGGCACCTCCGCCCGGGCCGTCAGCCTGGACGGCGTGGCGGCCGTGTTGGCCTCGGTGGATGTGGTGATCTGCTGCACCGGGGCGAATGAGCCGGTGCTCAGTGTTGATCAAATGGCCGATGTTCGGGTCCCGCTCGTGGTCTGTGACCTGGGGCTGCCCCGCAACGTCGAGCCGGGCGTGGGGCAGCTGCCCGGAGTGACTCTGTTGGATCTCAGCACCGTGGCTCACCGGCTGGAGCAGCGCCCCGCGGCGTCTGACGCGATCAGCGCCGCCCACGACCTGGTTGCCCGGGAGGTGCGCGCCTACCTGATGGCCCAGCTCGCCGCGGAGGTCGCTCCGACGGTCGCCGCGCTGCGCAAACGGGCCGCTGAGGTAGTGGACGCGGAGCTGTTGCGGCTGGACGGCCGACTGCCGGGACTCGAGGGCGCGGTGCGTGCTGAGCTGGCCCGGACCGTGCACCGGGTGGTGGACAAGCTGCTGCACACTCCCACGGTGCGGGTCAAGCAGCTCGCCGAGACCGGTGGCGGCGCGGCCTACGCGGAAGCCCTGCGCGAGTTGTTCGAACTGAACCCGCGGGCCGCCGTCGCCATCGCCGCGACCGTCCGCCCCGATCCCACTGGGACCGGGTAATGCCCCCGGAAATGACCCCGGTGATGGTCACGGCGCGGCGTTCACCAGTGCTGTTGGGCACCCGCGCCAGCGCGCTCGCCCAGGCCCAGGGCGAGTGGGTGGCGCGGCGGCTGCGCGAGGCCGGGGTGGCGGTGCGGGTTGTCTCCGGTGGGCATTCCTTCTCGGCGTTGCGCGCGGCCCTGGTGGCTGGTGAGCTCGACGTGGCGGTGCGCTCGTGCAAGGATCTGCCAGCTGCGGTGGACGCTTCGGCGGCGGACTCCTCGGTGGTGCTCGCGGCGGTGGCGGAGCGCGCGGATCCCCGCGATGCGCTGGTGGCGCGGGACGGGATGGTGCTGGGCGAGTTGCCCGCCGGGGCGCTGGTCGGTACTGGTTCGCGTCGGCGCGGCGCGCAGCTGCGGGCGCTGGGCCTGGGCCTGCAGGTGGTGCCGATCCGCGGCGAGGTCGGCTCACGGATCGCTCAGGTCGCCGCCGGTGAGTTCGCTGGTGTCGTGGTCGCCGCCGCCGCGCTGTCCCGGCTCGGTCGGCTCGATGAAGCCACCGAGTTGCTCGACCCGTTACAGATGTTGCCCGCGCCCGGTCAGGGAGCGCTGGCCTGCGAATGCCGGGTCGAAGACCTGGACACCGAGCACCTGCTGGGCACGCTCCTCGAGGATGCCGGGGCCCGCGCCGCCGTCACCGCCGAGCGGGCGTTGCTCACCTGCGTCGCGACCGGCTGTGGTGCTCCGGTCGGTGCGCTGGCCGATGTTGTTGAGGACATGGACGACGAGGGACAGGTTGTCCTGCGGTTGTTTCTGCGGGGGGTTGCCGCCACCGCGGACGATGAGCTGCTCCGATCGTCCGCCACCGCGCCGTATTTCGCTGGGGTGTTGACCGATGCCGAGAACCTCGGCCGCCAGGTTGCGGCCGAGTTGCTGGACCTGGGTGCCGGCACGCTGGGGGTAGACCCAGCGTTGCATGGCCGGGGTCCCGGCCTGATGGGAAACGAGTAACTACATGAGCCGTGTCTGCAAGACCACCGGACGAATCGCCTTTGTGGGTGCTGGTCCCGGCGACGCTGGGATGCTCACCGTGCGAGCGCAGCACCTGCTGAGCTGTGTCGAGCTGCTGGTGACCGACCCCGACGTGCCCGCTGGGGTGCTCGCGCTGGCGGCGCCGGGCGCCGAGGTGCGCCCGGCGGTGGGGGAACCCAATGAGGTCGCTAAGGACCTGGTCACCGAGGCCAAGGGCGGGCGGATCGTGGTGCGTCTGGTGTCCGGGGACCCCCTGACCGCCGACGCTGTGGTCGCCGAGGCGCTGGCCGTGGCCCGCACCGCGGTGGCGTTCGAGGTGGTTCCCGGTGTGCCGGCGGCCACTGCGGTGCCGGCCTTTGCCGGGGTGCCGCTGGGCTCCGGACACACCGAAGCCGACGTCCGCGCGGGTGTCGATTGGGCCGCTCTGGCCGCGGTGGCGGGTCCGTTGGTGCTGCACGCCACCGCGTCACACCTGGCCGACTCGGCTTCCGCGCTGGTCGCGCACGGGCTGGCGCCCAACACCCCGGTGGCGATCACCGTCGCGGGCACCATGCCCACTCAGCGCACCGTGGAGACCACGTTGGCGTCGCTGAGCGGTGATCTCGGTGAGCTCACCGGACCGCTGGTGGTGACCATTGGCTCAGCGGTGGGGCAGCGCGCGAAGCTGTCCTGGTGGGAGTCCCGGGCGCTGTATGGCTGGAAGGTGCTGGTGCCGCGGACCAAGGAGCAAGCCGGGTCGATGAGCGAGCGGCTGGGGCTGCACGGCGCGGTGCCGGTGGAGGTCCCGACCATCTCGGTGGAGCCGCCCCGGTCTCCGGCGCAGATGGAGCGCTCGGTGAAAGGCCTGGTCGACGGGCGTTACCAGTGGGTGGTGTTCACCTCCACCAACGCCGTCCGAGCGGTCTGGGACAAGTTCGCTGAATTCGGGCTGGATGCCCGCGCGTTTGCCGGCGTGAAAATCGCCTGCGTGGGCGAAGCCACCGCGGACAAGGTGCGCTCGATGGGGATCGTCCCGGAGTTACTGCCTTCGGGGGAGCAGTCCTCTGAAGGGTTGCTCGCCGATTTTCCTCCCTTCGATGACGTGCTCGATCCGGTGGACCGGGTGCTGCTGCCGCGGGCCGACATCGCGACCGAGACGCTGGCCGCCGGTCTGCGCGAGCGGGGTTGGGAGATCGACGACGTGACGGCATATCGCACGGTGCGGGCCGCTCCGCCGCCCGCCGAAACCCGAGAAATGATCAAAACGGGTGGCTTCGACGCGGTGTGCTTCACCTCCTCCTCCACGGTGCGCAACCTGGTCGGCATTGCTGGCAAGCCGCACACGCGCACGATCGTCGCCTGCATTGGCCCAGCCACTGCGGAGACCGCTATCGAATTCGGTCTCCGGGTGGACGTGCAGCCCGAGGTGGCGCAGGTCGGCGCCCTGGTCGACGCACTGGCCGAGCACGCCGCCCAGCTCCGCGCCGAGGGTGCCCTGCCCCCACCCCGCAAAGCCAAAAGCCGCCGCCGCTAGCTCAGCCTGTGGATAACCCGTGAGTGGCGATGCGAGTC
>JBDTAX010000066.1:0-21507 GCA_039924425.1 Pseudonocardiaceae bacterium | reverse complement strand
CCGAACCCGGAAGCTAAGCCCACCAGCGCCGATGGTACTGCACCCGCCAGGGTGTGGGAGAGTAGGACACCGCCGACCACCCCCCACTGAAGGGGGCCCCACCACACCCCGGGGCCCCCTTCAGTTTCGTTCCCCAACGAGAGGATCTCCGACCGTGTCGCCCGGACCGGATCCCGCTGCAGGTGCGGGCCGACCTGTGGTTCGGGCCGGGCATGTTTCGAGGCAACGCCTGGCGAAACGTGACGTGGTCAGTGACCGTCCGAACCTCCCTGCGGACGTGGATGCCAGCGAGTTGGACCAAGCAGTTCGTAAGGAGCTGCTGACGTTACCGAAAGCTCTCGCAGACCTTGTCGGGAGTCATTTGGTTATGGTTGCGCGCTCGTTAGATGACGACCCCCAGGTTGCGCTGGCGCACGCTCGGTTCGTGCGGAGCAAGGCGAGCCGGGTCCCTTGCGTTCGGGAGGCCGCTGGGCTTGCCGCGTATCACGCGGGGGAATGGTCCGAGGCGTTGGCGGAGCTGCGCGCCGCCCGTCGGTTGGGCGGTGATCCCGGTCGTCTGGCGGTGCTGGCTGACTGCGAGCGAGCGTTGGGACGGCCGGAGCGTGCTCTGGAGATCGCCCGGAGTCCCGAGGCCAGGCAGCTGGACATTGAGGAAGCTATCGAGCTGCGGATTGTGGCCGCTGGCGCACGCCGTGACCTCGGTCAGTTTGACGCTGCGGTGGTGGCGCTGCAGGGGCCGGACCTGGACGGCGCGGGGGAGGAGCCGTGGCGGGCCAGGCTGCGGTACGCCTATGCCGACAACCTGCTTGCCGCTGGTCGAGAGCAGGAGGCGATCCGCTGGTTTTTGGCGGCCGCTGAGGCCGACGCTGAGGAGGCAACGGACGCGGCGGAGCGCGCGGTGGAGCTCAGTGAGCGGCCGGAACCGGAGTGAGCGGCCCAGTGGACGGCTACGATGGGGTGTTGCTGGACCTTGATGGCACCGTGTTTCGGGGAGCCGAAGCCGTGTCGGAGGCGCCGGAGGTGGTGAACGAGTTGCGCCAAGCCGGGCGGGCGGTGCAGTTCATCACCAACAATGCCTCGCGAGCGCCTGAGGAAGTCGCTCAGCACCTCACCGATCTGGGTGTCCATACCGCACCGGAGGAGGTCGTCACCAGTGCTCAGGCTGCGGTTGCCTTGCTGGCGGCCCAGCTTTGCGCTGGTGACGCCGTTCTGGTTGTCGGTGCGCCAGCGCTGGTCGACGCGGTGCGCTCGGCTGGGTTGCGGCCAGTGAACACGGCAGCGCAGCGGCCCGCGGCGGTCGTGCAGGGTCACAGCCCGGAGACTGGGTGGGCACAGTTGGCGGAGGCGTGCCTGGCGATCCGTGACGGCGCGCTGTGGATCGCCTGCAACATTGACCGTACGCTGCCGACTGAGCGGGGTTTGCTGCCCGGCAACGGCTCGATGGTGGCGGCGTTGCGAGCCGCCACCGACCGGGAGCCCACAGTGGCGGGCAAGCCGGCGCGCCCGCTGCTTCAGACGGCCATGGACCGAATCAGCGCGCGGCGGCCGCTGGTGGTCGGCGACCGGCTGGACACCGATATCGCTGGGGCTCGGGCGGTGGGGCTGGATTCACTGTTGGTGTTGTCCGGAGTCGCTGACGCCGTTGCTCTGCTGGCGGCGCCACCAGAGCAACGCCCCAGTCATCTCGGCGCCGACCTCCGGGTGTTGCGTGGATCTATGGAGACGACTCGGATCCAGGCGCGGCCTGGCTGGTGCGTCGACGTGGCTGATGGCGGATTGCTGCTGCGTAGCGACGGGGCCACCGACGACCCGCTTGACGCGTTGCGGGCGCTGTGCGCTGCCTGGTGGGTCGAGCACACCGGGCCGGTGCGAGTGGGCGCGCGCGACGATACCGCCGCTGCGGTGTTGGACGCGGTGGGCCTGGGCGAGGTCGCATGGTGAACGAGTTCACTCCTGTTGTTGTCACCGACGCGCTCGCCGGGTTGCGAGATCTCGACGAGCTTCCGATTGCGGATCACGTGGCGCGGTTCAGCGCTGTGCACAACGCGCTGACTGCGGCCCTGTCCAGCATTGACGAGGTTTAGGCTGCCCGGAGGCTGAGCTCAAGGCTGAGGCCTTGATGGGGCGGAGGCTCGATGGGGCCCGGAGGTGTGATGGGACGCAGGGCCCGACTGGATGTGGAGCTGGTGCGGCGCGGTCTGGCTCGATCCCGTGATCACGCTTCTGAACTCATCGCGCAGCGCCGGGTCCGGGTCGGTGGGGCAACGGCGACGAAACCGGCCACCGGAGTCGACGTCGACACCCCACTCCTGGTTCAGGCGGCGGACAATGAACCGCACTGGGTGTCGCGGGGTGCCCGAAAGCTCCTCGGCGCGCTGGATGGCCTCACCGCCGGGGGCCCAGCCGTATCTGGTCGACGCTGTCTGGACGCCGGCGCCTCCACCGGTGGTTTCACCGACGTGCTGTTGCGCCGAGGTGCCCGGGAAGTGATCGCTGCCGATGTTGGTTACGGACAGCTCGCCTGGGCTTTGCGCACCGACGAGCGGGTCCAGGTGCATGATCGGACGAACGTGCGGACGCTGCGGCCCGAGGACATCGGCGGCGCCGTTGATCTGACCGTGGCCGACCTGTCGTTCATCTCCCTGCGCTTGGTGTTGCCGGCCTTGGTCAGCTGCACCAGACCAGATGGTGACCTGCTCCCCATGGTTAAGCCCCAGTTCGAGGTGGGCCGGGAACGATTGGGGGCTGGCGGCGTGGTCCGTGACCCGCTGCTGCGTGCGCAGGCCATGCTGGATGTGCTGGCGGTCGCCGCCACCCTCGGCCTGCGCCTCCTCGACGCTATCGCGAGCCCACTGCCCGGGCCGTCCGGCAACGTCGAATACTTCCTGTGGCTGCGTCATGGCCGCCAGGGCGCGCCTGATCCGCCGCGTCCGGTCGAGGAGCTGGTGCACGCCGCGGTGCGCAGGGGGCCGCAGTGAGGGCCGGACGTGAGGTTCTGCTGGTGTTGCACACCGGCCACCCGGAGAACTTGCGCACCGCCGAGCGGGTCGCCCACCAGCTGGCCGAGGCGAAAATCGGGCTGCGGGTGCTTGCCGAGGAGACCGCGCACCTGGATCCCGCGCTGCGGGAACACCAGATGCCCACCGGGCCGCAGGCCGCCGTGGGAGCGGATCTCGTGCTCGTTCTCGGCGGCGACGGCACCCTGCTGCGAGCCGCTGAACTGGCCCGGCCATGTGGTGTTCCCCTGCTGGGGGTGAACCTCGGCCGGGTTGGCTTCCTCGCTGAGGCCGATCTCGACTCTCTCCACCAGGCCGTGCGCGCCATCGTCGACGGTGACTACCTCGTCGACGAGCGGATGACCGTCGACGTCACCGCCAGCCTCAACGGATCCACGCTGGCCCACACCTGGGCGCTCAACGAGGCCAGTGTCGAAAAGAGCCGGCGAGAACGGATTCTCGACGTGGTGCTCGAGGTGGACCGCAGGCCGGTCTCCGGGTTCGGTTGCGACGGGGTGCTCTGCGCCACCCCCACCGGGTCCACCGCCTATGCCTTCTCCGCGGGTGGGCCCGTGGTGTGGCCGGACGTCGACGCGCTTGTCGTGGTCCCCAGCAACGCGCATGCGCTGTTCGCCCGCCCGCTGGTGGTGTCGCCGGACTCAGCGGTCGCGGTGGAGACCGATCCGCTGGGGCACACCGCGGTGCTCTGCTGCGATGGGCGCCGGACCTTCGCGCTGCCGGCGGGCGCCCGGATCGAGGTGGTCCGTGGCCGCACCCCGGTCCGGCTGGTGCGCTTGAACGACTGCTCGTTCACCGATCGGCTGGTGCGCAAGTTCGAACTGCCGGTGCAGGGTTGGCGCGGTCCCCGAGCTGGCCCGCGCTAGGGTGCGGCCTGTGCTCACCGAGATGCGCATCGAGGGCCTCGGTGTGATCGACGAGGCCACCCTGGATCTGCACCCTGGATTGACCGTGGTGACCGGTGAGACCGGAGCGGGCAAGACCATGGTGGTCACCGGCCTGCAGTTGCTCGCCGGTGGGCGGGCCGACGTTTCTCGGATTCGGCGCGGGGCCGAGCGCGCCATCGTCGAGGGCCGCTTCCGGCCGCCCCAGGGCAGTCCGGCGGTGGACCTCGCCAGCGAGGTGGGTGCCCGCACCGATGAGGACGGCAGCCTGATCGCCAGCCGTACGCTCACCCTCGACGGCCGTTCCCGGGCCCATCTGGGTGGCCGCTCGGTTCCGGCCGGAGTGCTGGCCGAGCTGGCCGAGGGCATGCTCGCGGTGCACGGCCAGAACGACCAGCTGCGGCTGCTGCGCGTCGGTGAGCAGCGCGGCGTGCTGGACCGTTTCGCTGGGGAGGCGGTGTCCGGGCCGCTGAGCGCCTACCGGCGGGTCCGGGAGCAGTGGCTGCGCTGCTGCGGCGAGCTCGCTACCCGTCGTGATCAGTTCCGGGAGCTGGCCAGGGAAGCCGACCTGCTCGGGTACAGCCTCGCCGAGATCACCGCCGTCGACCCGCAACCCGGGGAGGACGCCGCGCTGCTCGCGGAGGCCCGGCGGCTGGCCGACATTGATCAGCTCCGGGACGCCGCCGCCATCGCGCGGACTGCGGTGTGCGGTGCGTCAGACGGTGATGGCGACCAGCCGAGCGCGACCGCTCTGGTGGCACAGGCGCGTCGCCTGCTGCACGCGGTGGAGGACCCCGCGCTGCGGGCGCTGGAGGAACGCCTGGGGGAGGTCGCCGCGGTGCTCGGTGATGTCGGTGCCGAACTCAGCGGATATCTCGAGGCCCTCAACGCCGATCCGCTCCGGTTGGCGCAGGTGCTGGACCGCCAGGCCGAGCTCAAGCGGCTCACCCGAAAGTACGCCGCCGACATCGACGGTGTGCTGGCCTGGGCCCGGCAGGCGCACCAGCGCCTGGCCGACCTGGACACCTCTGACGAGGCCATCGCGGCACTGGAGGCCCGGCGCGGCGAGCTGGTCACCGAGCTGAGCGGGCACCTCATCGCCCTCACCGCGGCCAGGACCGCGGCTGCCCGGGAACTCGGGGACGCCGTCACCATCGAGCTCGCCGGGTTGGCGATGGGCCAGGCGCAGCTGTCCGTGGCGCTCTGCCCGGCCCTGGCCACCGACGGCGACGAGGCCGCATTCACCGTCGCCGGGACACGGCTGCGGGCCGGTCCGGATGGTGCTGACGAGGTGGAGCTGCGGCTGGCTGCGCACCCCGACGCGGGCTCCCTACCGGTGCACAAGAGTGCCTCGGGCGGGGAGCTGTCCCGCGTGATGCTGGCGCTGGAAGTTGTGCTGGCCGATGCCGACCCGGTACCCACGATGGTCTTCGACGAGATTGACGCCGGGATCGGCGGACGGGCCGCGGTGGAGATCGGACGGCGCCTGGCCCGACTGGCCCGCAGCCACCAGGTCGTGGTCGTCACCCACTTGGCGCAGGTCGCCGCCTACGCTGACCGGCACTTCGTGGTCGACAAGGCGACCCACGCCACCGGGTTGACCCGCGGCGGGGTCCGGGAGCTCGATGGGGCGGCCAGAGTCGGCGAGCTGGCCAGAATGCTGGCCGGGTTGGATGACACCGACACCGGGCGGGCGCACGCCGAAGAACTGCTGGCCACCGCTGTCGCTGACAAGCGGGTCGGGAGTGCGCTTTAGCCGGCACCTCGGCGCGCCTCCCGGACCAGCGGCACGGCTTTTGCCACCATCACGAGCATGAAAATCTCCGGCCTGCTCAGCCGATCCGGCCATGAGCTTCCCGGGGTGACCGGGCTGGCCAGGGTGGACCGCCATGCCGAAGCGCTGGCTCTGCGCGTCGGTCGCGGCGACATCGCGGTGTTCGACCAAGTCGACCTTGACCGCAGAACCGCCGACGCGCTGGTGGCGGCCGGGGTCGCCGGGGTGGTCAACGCCGCGCCATCAATCTCCGGCCGATTCCCGAACCTGGGACCTGAGATCCTCATCTCCGCGGGCATCGTCCTGGTCGACGGGGTCGGCGCCGCGGCGTTGCGAATCAAGAATGGCAGCCGGCTGCGGCTGCACGAGGGCGGCGTGTACGTCGGGGACAGTGAGATCGCGCGCGGCATCCCGCAGACCGCCGACTCGATCGCCGACTCGATGATCGAGGCCAAATCCGGGTTGTCCGCTCAGCTTGAGGCGTTCTCAGCGAACACCATCGAATTTCTTCGGCACGAGCGTTCCCTGATCATCGATCGGGTGGGAGTGCCCGACGTCACGGTTCCGATCCGTGGCCGGCAGGTGCTGGTCGTGGCCGCCGGCTACAACTACACCGCCGATCTGGCCGCGCTCAAGCACTTCATCCGGGAATACCGCCCAGTGCTGATCGGTGTCGAGAAAGGCGCTGACGCGCTGCGCGCCGCTGGGCATCGACCGCATCTCATTGTTGGTGACCCCTACCAGATTGAGACCGCCACCCTCACCTCAGCCGACGAGGTCGTGGTGCCTGCCCAGCCCGACGGCTTCGCCCCGGGGTTGGAGCGGATCCAGGATTTGGGGATCGGTGCGGTGACGTTTCCCTCGGTGAGCAATCCGGAAGATCTCGCTCTGCTGCTGGCTGAGGCGCACGGCGCCGAACTCGTGATCACCGTCGGTTTCCAGGCCACCCTGCGCGAATTTCTCGATCGGGGGCGCTCCGGTTCCAACCCGTCCACGTTTCTCACCCGGCTGAGGCTGGGCGGAAAACTGGTCGATGGTCATGCGGCCGCCGCCCTGTACCGCGGCCGGGTGTCGGTGAGCGCGGCGCTGTTCCTGGTGCTCGCCGCGCTGGCGGCGGTGACCGTGGCGCTGCTGGTTTCCAATGTCGGTGGCGTCCTGCTCAGTGATATCTGGAATGACATCGTCTCCTGGGTCAAGGGGTGGGGATAGACCGTGATCTCACTGCGGTACCACGTGATCTCCATTGCCGCTGTCTTCCTGGCCCTGGCACTCGGAGTGGTGCTCGGGTCCACCGCGATCAGCGACCGGCTGCTGTCCGGGCTCAACTCCAACCGGGACGAGCTGGGCCGCCAGGTGAGTGTGCTGCAGGCCGAACGCACCGGGCTGCGTGCGCGCGTGACCGAGGCCGACATGTTCGGCGCGGCGGTGGGTCCGCGGATCGTGACTGGCGCGCTGCGCGGCCGCACCGTGGTGCTGGTCACCACCGCGGACGCCGATCCCGCTGACCGGGACGCGCTGACCGCGCTGCTGAGCAGTGCTGGCGCCACTGTCACGGGTGAGTTGCAGCTGACCGACGCGTTCACCGATCCGGCCCGCTCCGACCAACTCAGCGAGCTGTCCACCCGGCTGCTGCCGGCTGGGTTGCGGTTGCCCACCGCCTCGGATGCCGGGACGCTGTCCGGGGGGCTGCTCGGCTCACTGCTCCTGATCAGCCCGCACAACGGCAAAGTGCAGGCCACCGCAGCCGAGACCACCGCCGTGCTCGCCGGACTCGGGGACGGCGGCTTTGTCCGGACCGGCCCGCAGATGACTGCGGCTCAGCTTGTTGTGGTGCTCACCGGCGGCGCCGATCGCGGCAACAGCAGCGCGGACCGGGCCGGTATTGTGGCCCGATTCGCCACTCAGCTTGAGCGTTCTGGCGCTGGCGCTGTCCTCGCGGGCAGGCCCGGCTCCGCTGCGGGCAACGGCCCGATTGGTGTGGTGCGAGCCGACACCGCGGCGGCTTCCGTGCTGTCCACAGTCGATGATGTCAGCACCCCGGCCGGTCGGGTGGCGACGGTGCTGGCGCTGGCCGAGCAGGCGCAGGGCCACGCCGGGCGCTACGGCACCGGCGGCAACGCGCAGGCCATGCTTCCCGCGCTCCGAGGTTGAACGGCTCCGAGGTTAACGGCTCCGAGGTTGAATGGCTCCGAGGTTGAACGGCGCTGGGCGGCGAGCCGGTGTGAGCGGACTGCCGCTGGCAGTGTTACCGTGAGGTTCCGTGGTCGGCGGCGCGCCGCCAGCCGCAGTGCAACCGGTCATCAATCGATAAGGCCGGTCCGGACCACGGGAGAAGGTCTTGGTCAAGCCCACTCGCCCAACCAGGTACCTGTTTGTCACCGGAGGCGTCGCTTCCTCGCTGGGCAAGGGACTCACCGCGTCGAGCCTGGGACAGTTGTTGACGGCCCGCAGGTTGCGGGTGACGATGCAGAAACTGGACCCTTATCTCAACGTCGACCCGGGTACGATGAATCCGTTTCAGCACGGTGAGGTGTTCGTTACCGACGATGGCGCGGAAACCGATCTGGACATCGGGCACTATGAGCGGTTCCTGGACCGCAACCTCGGCCGCAAGGCCAACGTCACCACGGGCCAGATTTATTCGGCAGTGATCGCCAAGGAACGGCGCGGGGAGTATCTCGGCGACACCGTGCAGGTGATTCCGCACATCACCGACGAGATCAAATCACGGATCCTGGCCATGTCCGATCCAGACGACGACGGCCGGCCACCAGATGTGGTGATCACCGAGATCGGTGGGACGATCGGGGACATCGAGTCGCTGCCGTTTCTGGAGGCGGCCCGGCAGGTGCGCCACGACGTCGGCCGGGACAACTGTTTTTTCCTGCACGTCTCGCTGGTGCCCTACCTCGCCCCCTCCGGTGAGCTGAAGACCAAGCCGACTCAGCACTCGGTGGCCACCCTGCGCAACATCGGCATCCAGCCCGACGCCGTGGTCTGTCGCGCCGACCGGGAGATCCCGGACGTGCTGAAGCGCAAGATCGCTCTGATGTCGGATGTGGACATTGATGGGGTGGTCGCGGCGCCGGACGCGGCGTCCATCTACGACATCCCCAAGGTGCTGCACTCCGAGGGCCTCGACGCCTATGTGGTGCGCCGGCTCGGGCTGCCCTTCCGCGACGTGGACTGGACGGAGTGGGGAGATCTGCTGGACCGGGTGCACGCTCCGACGGAGGTGGTGCGGATCGCTCTGGTCGGCAAGTACGTCGATTTGCCCGACGCTTACCTGTCGGTGACCGAGGCGCTGCGCGCCGGGGGGTTCGCGCACCGGGCCAGGGTCGAGATTCGTTGGGTGCCTTCGGACACCTGTGAGACCGCGGCGGGTGCGGCGGTCGCGTTGGCCGGGGTGGACGGGGTGCTGGTGCCCGGTGGGTTCGGGGTGCGCGGGATCGAAGGCAAGATCGGGGCCATTCACCATGCCCGCGTCCGGGGGATTCCCGTGTTGGGCTTGTGCCTGGGCCTGCAGTGCATGGTGATCGAGATCGCCCGGAATCTGGCTGGGCTCGACGGTGCCGGCTCGACGGAGTTCGACGCCACACCCGCGCATGCGGTGATCTCCACCATGGTCGACCAGACGGACGTCGTGGCGGGGCAGCGTGACATGGGTGGGACGATGCGCCTGGGTGGTTATCCAGCGTCGCTCCAGCCGGGTTCGGTGGTGGCCCGGGCCTACGGCGCGACCGAGGTCCGGGAGCGGCACCGGCACCGTTATGAGGTGAACAACGCCTACCGGGACAAGCTCGTCGGCGCTGGTTTGGTGATCAGCGGGACGTCCCCGGACGGCCATCTGATCGAGTTCGTCGAGCTGCCCGCCAGTGCCCACCCGTTTTTCGTCGGCACCCAGTCCCACCCCGAGCTCACCAGCCGCCCCACCCGCCCGAATCCGCTGTTCGCCGCCTTTGTCGCGGCGGCGCTGAAGTACCGGGCCGCGGACCGGTTGGCGGTAGAGATGCCGGCCGGTTCGCGGTGAGTGCGGAAAATTAAGGAGGCACGCCCAGGTGAAGATCGGTGTCCCACGGGAGCTGGCGGTCCACGAGTACCGAGTCGCGATCACGCCCGCGGGAGTGCTGGAGCTGACCCGCCGCGGGCATGAGCTTCTCGTGGAACGTGGTGCCGGGGAGGGCTGCGCATTCCCCGATGAGGACTACCTGGCAGCGGGCGCCCGCATCGTGCCCGAGGCCGACGACGTGTGGGCGCAGGCCGAGATGGTGCTCAAGGTGAAGGAACCGGTGCCGGTGGAGTACCACCGGATGCGCAAGGGCCAGGTCTTGTTCACCTACCTGCATCTGGCCGCGTCGGCGGTGTGCACGGATGCGCTGATCGACGCCGGGATCGACGCGATCGCTTACGAGACCGTGCAGCTGCCCGACGGCTCACTGCCCTTGCTGGCACCGATGAGCGAGGTCGCCGGGCGAATGGCCCCCCAGGTGGGGGCGCACTGCTTGGAACGCATGCAGGGCGGGCGCGGGGTGCTGCTCGGTGGTGTCTCCGGAGTGCCCGCCGGGAAGGTGGCGGTGCTCGGGGCCGGGGTGTCCGGGATGAACGCGGCCACCATCGCGCTGGGCCTGCAGGCCGAGGTGGTGGTGCTGGACACCAACATCAACCGGCTGCGGGAGATCGATTTTGTGTACCGGGGCCACCTGCAGACCATCGCCTCGAACGCCTATGAGGTGGAAAAGGCGTGCTTGTGGGCGGACCTGGTGATCGGGGCCGTGCTGGTGCCCGGCGCCAAGGCGCCCACCCTGGTCAGCCACGAGCTGCTGGGCCAGATGCGCCCGGGATCGGTGCTGGTGGACATCGCGATTGACCAGGGTGGCTGCTTCGCTGACTCGCGGCCGACGACACACGCCGACCCCACCTTCACCGTGCACAACTCGGTGTTCTACTGCGTGGCGAACATGCCTGGCGCGGTGCCGCACACCTCCACCTACGCGCTGACCAATGTCACGCTGCCCTACATCCGCGCGCTGGCCGACAAGGGACTGCGCCAGGCGGTACATGACGACCCGGCGCTGGCCCGAGGGGTCAACGTGGCGCGCGGATCGGTGGTGCTCGCCGAGGTCGCCAGGGCACACGACCGGGAATGCCTGCCGCTGGCCGAGGCACTGGGGTGAGCACAGGCACTGGGGTGAGCACAGGCTTCGCTTCGTCGGCCGGCACCTCGGGGCTGCCGTCGGCGATTGCTGCGGTGATCTCGGGCTACCTGGATCACCTCGCGGTGGAACGGGGCACGTCAGCCAACACGCTGGATTCCTACGCCCGTGACCTGCGCCGTTACGGTGCTTACCTGGTGTCGAACGGGGTCACGGGGCTCGCCGCGGTGCGCGAGGAGCAGGTGACCGGGTTCCTCGCGGCGCTGCGGGAGGGCGCCGGTGGACACCGGCCGCTGGCGCCGTCGTCCGCGGCTCGGGCGCTGGTCGCGGCCCGCGGGCTGCACCGGTTCGCGTTCCGGGAGGGACTGGTGCCGCTGGACGCCGCCGCTGGCGTGCACCCCCCGAGCCCGCCGAAACGGCTGCCCAAGGCCCTCGGGTTGGATGAGGTGCTGCGGTTGCTCGAAGTGTTCCCCGCTGAGGGCGGACCCCGTTGTCTGCGCGACCGGGCGCTGCTGGAATTGCTGTACTCCACCGGCGCGCGGATCTCTGAGGCGGTCGGGCTGGACCGGGACGACGTCGACGCCCCGGCGCGCACCGTGCTGCTGCGCGGCAAGGGTGGCAAGCAGCGGTTGGTGCCGGTGGGCCGACCGGCGCTGGCCGCGTTGGATGCCTACCTGGTGCGCGGTCGGCCCGCATTCGCCGCGCGAGGGCGGGGCATTGCCGCGGTGTTCCTCAACGCCCAGGGTGCCCGGTTGTCCCGGCAGAGCGCCTGGGCGGTGCTGCGGGATGCCGCGGCGCGGACCGAGATCGCCGCCGCGGTGTCACCGCACACCCTGCGGCATTCCTTCGCCACCCACCTGCTGGAGGGCGGCGCGGACGTGCGGGTGGTGCAGGAGCTGCTCGGGCATGCTTCGGTGACCACGACGCAGGTCTACACCCTGGTGACAGTGGACAACCTGCGTGAGGTCTACGCGACGGCCCATCCGCGAGCGCGGGGTTGAGGTCGTGAGTGTCCGCGACACCCCTGGCGAGTTGCGACTCGGATCGCCACTCACGGGGGCGGCTACGCTGCCCACCATGTCGACTTGGGCGTCCACTCAGCAGCCGCTGGTCGCCCGCCCGCGCCGTGAGGTGCCACAGCCACCTCCGCTGGACCGGCACGGCCCGGCCCGGGTGGTGGCGATCTGCAATCAGAAGGGCGGCGTCGGCAAGACCACCTCGACTATCAACCTGGGGGCCGCGCTGGCCGAGTACGGCCGGCGGGTCCTGCTGGTCGACTTCGACCCGCAGGGCGCGCTCTCGGTGGGGCTCGGGGTGGCTTCGCACCAGCTTGACCGGACCATCTACAACATGATCATGGAGTCGGATGTCCCGGTGAGCGAGGTTCTCCGGCCGACGTCGGTGCCCGGCATGGACCTGCTGCCCAGCACCATCGACCTGTCCGCCGCGGAAGTGCAACTGGTCACCGAGGTGGGGCGGGAGCAGGCACTGGGCCGAGCCTTGCGGCCGCTGCGGGCGCAGTATGACTTCATCCTGGTCGACTGCCAGCCGTCGTTGGGCCTGCTCACCATCAATGCGCTGGCCTGCGCGGACGGCGTGTTGATCCCGCTGGAGTGCGAGTTCTTCAGCCTGCGCGGGGTGGCGCTGCTGATGGACACCATCGCCAAGGTGCGCGAGCGGCTCAACCCGGAGCTGGCGATCACCGGCGTCCTCGCCACGATGTACGACCCGCGCACCCTGCACGCCCGCGAGGTGATGGCCCGCGTGGTGGAGGCTTTCGGCGACACCGTGTTCGATGCCGTGATCGGCCGGACCGTCCGGTTCCCGGAGACCACCGTCGTCGGCGAGCCGATCACCCAGTGGGCACCGAAATCCTCCGGCGCGAACGCGTACCGGGCGCTGGCCCGCGAGGTGATCGCGCGATGATTGCGCCGGTCACTCCTGCTCCCTCTGGTCGATTCCCTGCTCCCGCTGGTCGATTCACCGTGCGGTTGGCGAACTTCGAAGGCCCGTTCGACCTGCTGCTGCAGCTCATCTCGCAGCAGCGGATGGACGTGACCGAAGTGGCCCTGCACCAGGTGACGGACGAGTTCATCGCCCACCTCCGGATGCTGGGCGAGTCCTTCGACCTGGACGAGACCACCGAGTTCCTGGTGGTCGCGGCGACCCTGTTGGACCTTAAGGCGGCCCGGTTGCTGCCCTGCGCCGACGTCGAGGATGAAGCCGATCTCGCGCTGCTGGAGGCGCGGGACCTGCTGTTTGCGCGGCTGCTGCAGTACCGGGCGTACAAGAAGGTCGCGGCGCTGTTCGCGGAACTCGAAGCGGTGGCGCTGCGCCGTTATCCGCGGTCGGCGGCGATCGAGGAGCGGTTCGCCGGTGTGCTGCCCGAGGTGTCGCTCGGTGTCGACGCGGCGCAGTTCGCGCAGATCGCGGCCGTGGTGTTCCGGCCCGCACCGCCGCCGCCGTCGGTCTCGCTGGAGCATCTGCATGCCCCCCGGGTGTCGGTGCGGGAGCACGCCGCTGTGCTGTGTGACCGGTTGGCCCGTGAGGGCCGAGCGAGCTTCAGCGGTCTGGTCGCCGACTGTGGGCACACCAGAGAGGTGGTCGCCCGCTTCCTGGCGTTGCTGGATCTGTACCGTGCCGCAGTGGTGGTCTTCGACCAGCCCGATCCGCTGGGCGAGTTGTGGGTTCAGTGGACGGGTGGCCAGGCTACCGATCAGGACGGGAAAGAAGACGAGGACTACCGGTGAACGAAACCGCGCTCATGGAACCATCCGCCGGCACCGAGACACTGGCGTCGACACTGCCGGCGCTGCTCAGTGCGGATGATCTTGACGCCGCTCTGGAAGCGTTGCTGCTGGTGGTGGACACCCCGGCTGGCGAGGACCTGCTGGCCAGCGCACTGGATCAGCCGGTGTCGCGGGTTCTTGAGGCGCTGCGACGGCTGCGCGATGGCTACGCCGCCGCCGGCAGCGGCATCGACCTGCGTCAGGTGGCGCAGGGGTGGCGGTTTTACACCCGCGACGTGCACGCACCGTTCGTGGAGCGGTTGTTGCTGGACGGGCAGCGCGCCAAGCTCACCCGCGCCGCGCTGGAGACCCTGGCCGTGGTCGCCTACCGCCAGCCAGTCACCCGCTCGCGGGTCGCCGCGGTGCGCGGGGTGAACGTTGACGGGGTGATGCGCACCTTGCTGGCCCGGGGCTTGATCGAGGAGATCGGGGCCGACCCGGACACCCACGGTGTGCTGTACGGCACGACTGAGCTGTTCCTGGAGCGGCTCGGTCTGTGCTCACTGGAGGACCTGCCGCCGATCGCCCCGTTGCTGCCCGACATCGACACCATCGACGATGTCCCCCGCTGAGGCGATGGAGCGCTCTGAGGTGTCCGCGCTGCCCCGGCTGCACAAGGTGCTCGCTCAGGCCGGGGTGGCCTCCCGGCGCGCCGCCGAGGAAATGATCGCCCGTGGCCGGGTCCAGGTGGATGGGGCCACGGTGCGCGAGATGGGGGTGCGGGTCGACCCCGAGCACGCGGTCATCCATGTCGATGGCATGCGCTTGGAATTGCGTGCCGACATCGAGCACCTGGCGCTGAACAAGCCGCGCGGCGTGCACTCCACGATGTCCGACGACCGGGGCCGGCCTTGTGTCGGTGACTACGTGGCGGGCCGGGCCCAGCGCCTGTTTCACGTCGGCCGCCTCGACGCGGACACCGAAGGTCTGCTGCTGCTCACCAACGACGGGGAGCTGGCGCACCGGTTGATGCACCCGTCTTCGCATGTCCTCAAGACGTATCTGGCTGAGGTGCCCGGCCCGGTGTCCCGGTCGCTGGGCCGGACCTTGCGCGCGGGAGTGGAGTTCGACGACGGCCCGGTGGCGGTCGATGGCTTCCGTGTCGTGCAGGCTCTGCCCGGCAAGGCCCTGGTGGAGGTGGTGCTGCACGAGGGGCGCAAGCACATCGTGCGCCGGCTGCTCGCGGAGGTCGGGCACCCGGTGCTGCGGTTGGTGCGGACCGCGATCGCCGATGTCCACCTCGGGGAGCAACGCCCCGGTACGGTTCGGGTGCTGTCCCGCCCCGAGGTTGGTGCTCTCAACCGCGCGGTCGGCCGCTAGCGAGTCGGGAGGTCCGCCGGGTGCGGCAAGACGACGAATTGCGGGGCGTGGTGGCGCTGGACGGGCCTGCCGGCACCGGCAAGTCCACCGTGGCCCGTCGGCTGGCGGCGTCGTTGGGTGCCCGGTACCTGGACACCGGTGCGATGTATCGGGCCGCCGCGCTCGGCGTCCTGCGCGCGGGAGTCGAGCCCACAGCGGTGTCTGATGTGGTTTCTGGGGTGGTGGCGCGGTGTCACATCGAGGTGGGCACCGACCCTGATGCCTCCCGCGTGCTGCTGGACGGCGAGGACGTCTCCCGGGAGATCCGCGGCCCGGCCGTGAGCACCGCGGTCAGCCCGGTGTCCGCGGTGGCCCGAGTGCGCGAGCTGCTCGTCGCCCAGCAGCGCCGGATCATCGCCACTGGTGGCGGGATCGTGGTGGAGGGACGTGACATCGGGACCGTGGTCGTGCCCGACGCCCCCTTGAAGGTCTTTCTCACCGCGACCGCGGCGGCGCGGGCGGCGCGTCGAGCGGCCCAGGACGGCGCCGCTGACGTGGCGGAGATCCGCCGTGCCGTCGAGGCCCGTGACCGGTTCGATGCCACCCGGACCACGTCGCCGATGCGCGCCGCCGAGGACGCCGTCGAGCTGGACACCACCGCGCTGGACGTCGATGCGGTGCTGAGCGCGCTGCGCGATCTTGCCCTCGCCCGGGGGCTGGTCGTGCTGGCGGCTCGGGGCCGGACGTGACGGTGCGGCCACCGGATGGGACGTGGTCGTGGCTGCAGGGTTTCACTCGCTGGATCGGGACCTGGTGCTTCCACGTGAGTTACCGCCTGCGGGTCCGGCATCTGGAGCGGATCCCGACGAGCGGGCCGATCGTGGTGGTGGCCAACCACAGTTCGGTGGTTGATGGCCCGCTGTTGTATGGGCTGCTGGGGCGGCGCAGTTCGTTCCTGGTCAAGCAGGAGATCTTCCGCGGGCCGCTGGGTTGGGTGTTGCCCCGGATGGGACAGCTGGCGGTGCGCCGCAGCGAGCCTGACCGCGGGCCGTTGCTTGCCGCTGTCCGGTTGTTGCGCCAGGGCGGGGTGGTGGCGGTGTTCCCCGAAGGCACCCGAGGCTCCGGTGATGTGACCAACGCGCGGCAGGGTGCCGCGTGGCTGGCCCAGACTGGAGGGGCGAGAATACTGCCGGTGGCGATCCGCGGCACCCGCCGACCTCCGGGCGGCAACCGACGGTTCCGGCCGCGGGTTGACGTCTTGGTCGGCGAGCCGTTCGCGGTGCCCTCGGGCAAGGGGCGAGCGGTGGTGGTCGCGGCCACCGACCAACTGCGCGACCGGCTGGCCGCGCTGGTCACCGAGCTGGACGCGATCCGTGGTCTGGACCACCGGTCGAGTGCGTCGCGAACTGAGGGAGTGGGATGAGCGGTCTGGCGCCCGGCGACGGGACCTGGTCCGAAGAGACCGAATGGTCAGCGCTTGATGCTGTCGAGGCGGCTGACGCCGAGGCGGAGGTAACGCTCGAGCAGCCGGTGCTCGCTGTGGTGGGCCGCCCCAACGTGGGCAAGTCCACCCTGGTCAACCGGATCCTGGGGCGTCGTGAGGCGGTGGTGCAGGACGTGCCGGGGGTGACCAGGGACCGGGTGGCCTACGACGCGTTGTGGAACGGGCGCCGGTTCACCGTGGTGGACACCGGGGGGTGGCAGCCCGACGCGCGCGGTTTGCAGGCCGCGGTGGCCGAGCAGGCGGAGCTCGCGATGCGCACCGCGGACGCGGTTCTGCTGGTGGTCGACGCGACGGTGGGCGCCACCGTGACGGAGGAGGCGGTGGCCCGGGTGCTGCGCCGCTGCTCCACCCCAGTGGTGCTGGCCGCGACCAAGGTGGATGACGAGCGCGGGGTCGCCGACAGCGCGGCGCTGTGGTCGTTGGGGTTGGGCGAGCCACACCCGGTGAGCGGGTTGCATGGTCGCGGTACCGGCGATCTGCTTGATGCCGTGTTGGCGGTGTTGCCCGAGGCGCCGAGGGACCTCGCCACTCGCTCCGGGGGGCCGCGCCGGGTCGCGCTGGTCGGCAAGCCCAATGTGGGCAAGTCGAGCTTGCTGAATCGGTTGGTGGGCGAGCAGCGCTCGGTGGTGCACGAGGTCGCCGGCACCACGGTGGATCCGGTGGACTCGCTGGTGGAGCTCGACGGCGAGATGTGGCGTTTCGTGGACACCGCCGGCCTGCGCAAGCGGGTGCGGACCGCGAGTGGCACCGAGTACTTCGCGTCGCTGCGAACCCGGGCGGCGATCGAGGCGGCCGAGGTGGTGGTGGTCCTCATCGACGCCAGTGAGCCGATCAGCGAGCAGGACCAGCGAGTGATCACCTCGGTGACGGAGTCCGGGCAAGCGCTGGTGCTGGCGTTCAACAAGTGGGACCTGGTGGGCGAGGACCGGCGCCGCGAGCTGACCCGGGAATGGGATCGCGACCTGGCCCGGGTGGGCTGGGCGGAGCGGGTGAACATCTCGGCGCGCACTGGACGAGCGGTGGGCAAGCTCGCCCCGTTCCTGCGCGTCGCCCTGGAATCCTGGGACCGGCGAGTGCCCACCGGGCAGCTCAACGCGTGGCTGTCCGACGTGATCGCGGCGACACCACCGCCGGTGCGTGGGGGCCGGGCGCCCAAGGTGCTCTTCGCCACCCAGGCCAGCATTCGACCGCCGACGTTCGTGCTGTTTACCACCGGGTTCTTCGAGGCCGGGTATCGCCGATTCCTGGAACGCCGGCTTCGGGAGACTTTCGGCTTCACCGGCAGCCCGGTGCGCATCTCCGTCCGGGTCCGGGAGCGCCGAGCGCGGTCCTGAGACGACCCGGGTGGGAGATGTCGGTCACGACTTTTGGTCGTCCGCCGCGAGGGGAGCACAGTGTGAGGTACAAGCGGGAAATGGCTGAAAGGCGCAGTGTGCCCACCACGATCGAGGTTTTCTTTGACTTTGTCTGCCCATTTTGTCATCTTGCGGAGCAACCGCTCGCGGACGCTGTCGAAGATGATGACGTACAGATCTCCTGGCGGCCCTTCGAGCTGCGACCGAACCCCACGGCGACACTGCGGCCCGAGGACGATTACCTGCAGTCGACGTGGCGGCAGGTGGTCTACCCGATGGCTGAGCGCATGGGCGTCCCGATCGTGCTGCCCCAGGTGTCACCGCAGCCCTACAGCCGGCTCGCCTTCGAGGGCTTCGCGTATGCCGAGGAGCGTGGTCTCGGGCGGCGCTACACGGAGCGGGTGTTCCGGGCATTCTTCGTCCAGCAGCGCGACATCGGGCGACCAGAGGTCCTGACCGATGTCGCCGCGGAGCTCGGGCTCGACGCCGATGACTTCCGCGCGGCGCTGGACTCCGGTCGTCACGCCCAGACCCACCAGCGGGCGCTCCGCCGCGCGCGGGAGTTGGAGATCACCACCGTGCCCACGCTCCTCGTCGAGGGGCGACGGCTGGAGGGCGTGCCCTCTGCGGCGGCGCTGCACCGGCTGCTCAACGAAGCGGTGGCAGTGCGCTAGCTTGTGGCGCCTGCGCTAAGCTGTGCAGGCGTCCGCGAGGGCGTGGCCGGGACGTGGCGCAGCTTGGTAGCGCACTTGACTGGGGGTCAAGGGGTCGCAGGTTCAAATCCTGTCGTCCCGACAATATCGTAGCAGGTCAGAGGCCGGATTCCCTAGATGGGAACCTGGCCTCTTGATCGTTTGACCGTCATTTGACCGTGGGACGAAGCGTCACATGGCGGTTGTGACCGTGGTTGTCTGGTCAAGGTGTGACGTTGATTACCGCCTGCTCCGTGTCTCCGTGACGTCGTGTCGGTCGGCAGAGCGGTCAGTTCGGCGGTGGACAGAGGATCCAGTTCAAGATGATCAGCAGTAAGAATGCCGCGCGCAAGGTTCCAGTACGACGAGGCTTGGCAGACTGATGGGCTCAGGCCGTCAGGGGGCTTGGGGTGCGGTTTATGGGTCGGCGCGGAGCGATTGAGGCGGCTGACGGGGAGTACGGGTACCGGCAACGTGTCTCTGGGTCGTGCTGAAGACCCGGATTGGTCGTACCGTGGCCATGATCACCCGTGCTGTCCACGCCGTAGACGGTGCAGACCAGCTCCATAGCTTGCACGGCGTCAACCCAGCGATGATCCTAGCGGAGTTCATCGAGGGCCACCCGTCACGCGACGGGTACCGACAGGACGGACCGTGATCTCAGGGCCTTCGACCAGCACCGTGTGGTCCGTATGCTGACACGTTAGGTCCACCACCGTCCACGACCTGCGGCTTTGTTGTGGCAACTGTGTCGGTGTACGAACCCCCAGCGCATGGTCGGGACCAGGGATCGGCGTATCCTCCTCATGTGGCCAAGTGGGTGTTTCCTCCGTTGGAACCGGATTTTGACTATGTTGCGGCCATGCGGGCACTCGCGTCCGAGGAGATTAGGCCGGTCAAGCGTCAACATGTTGTTTCGAAAGTTGTATTGAAGGGTTTTGCATCGCTTAAGGGGAGACGTCAGGGGTGGCAACTTGCGCGTTTTGATAAACGTCGGTGTCGAGAGTTGTACCCTAAAGGGCTCGATGCGTGCGGCAAGATTGACGGGTTCGTTCAGTACGCGTCTGGTTCGGCTGAGGCACTTTGGGATGGCGTGGAGAAGAAGCTAGGTACTGCTATCGAATCAGCAGAGGCTGGCGCGCTTCATCGAGATGAAAAAAACATAAAAACCATCAAGCAGGGCATCGCACTTCACCTGGTTCGCACACCCCACTTCCGCAGAATACACGAGAGCAGCTTTGCTGAAGCCGTGCGCGCTTTGCGTAAAGAGATGTTAGAGAACGAGCAGGCGATGCTCTCGGGGGAGTTTCGTCGGCGCTATGGCCTGGAGCCAGCAGGGGCGGAAGCCCGTGAGCTTGTATTGGATCAGCCTTTTCAAAAATGGCAAGAGTATGAGCAAACTGGAATGCTTCTGCGAGTAAGTTTAGAGCGAAGCTTCTATCGAGTGTGCTCAACACTTGAAGAAGTAGCCGTTCAGGTCCTACATGTTCCCGCAGGCAAAGAACTGATCATCTCGGACGCGCCGGCATTTACTTTTGCATACAACCCCGATGGAACGATGACCACTCAAATGGCCATCGGTGACTCGCATGGTGTCGCCCTTCCAGTCACGAGTAAATGCCTTGTGGCAATAGGGCCGGAACCAAAAGATGAAGAACTATTGTCGGGCTTGGTGGACAATTTTAACCGCATACAGGTTGAACTCGCCGAGCGGCAGGTCTATTACAAACCTAGCAGCTCGATTAAACGCTTTGTTGAGCATTGCTGTCGCAACAAATGAATGAAGTGGGCAGGCTGAGATCTTAGGCTCTCTCAGTCAGCACGTCGTGGTTCTGCGGGTTGATCCTCCGGGAACGTTGATAATGTCCAACTTGATCTTGGCGGACATCTCATGGCACTGCCGTCCTCCCTATCCTGGTATCCTGCGTTCCCTCGCAGGGTCACCAGCCCCACCATTTACACTGTTGCCGAATGTAGGCCTCAGCGCTACCAGTTATTAACCTCCGGAACCTTGCGCAGTAAATGATCTTTCTGGGCGAGGGCACCTAACGATCGCTGGAATCTTCGATCATCAGTTCACCGAGCGATCAGCATTCGAAGGCGGGCAAGCGACCTCCGCCGGGACTGCGGTGGGCCATGGAATGAAATCGTGTTTGAGCGGGCGGTTTCAATCGGTCATGACCACACAGTGCTCCGCGATCAGCTCTTCGAAAACTTCGACCGGCTTTCGCCAGCCCAGTGTCTTTCGTGGTCTGCCATTCAGTTCCGCCGCTACTCTATCAAGTTCTTCCTGGGTGTGCAACGACAGGTCGGTGCCTTTCGGGAAGTACTGCCGGAGCAGCCCGTTGGTGTTCTCATTGGTGCCGCGCTGCCACGGTGAGTGGGGGTCGCAGAAATAGACTGGGAGGCCGGTGAGGACGGTGAACTCCGCGTGGCGGGCCATCTCCTTTCCCTGGTCCCAGGTCACGCTGTTGCGCAGGAACTCGGGCAGCGTCTCCATTTTCCGGGCTAGCAGCGCCGCCACGCGATCGGCGCAACGGTCGTAGGGAATTCGGACGAGCATGGTGAACCGGCTGGTACGCTCGACCAGGGTGGCGATCTGCGACTTGCAGCCCTTCCCGATGATCAAATCCCCTTCCCAGAAACCGGGTACCGCGCGATCAGCGGCTTCGGCGGGGCGCTCGCTGATGTTGACCATGTCGGGGATCTTTCCCCTGCTCAGCGCCGTCCGAGATCGGGGTTTCCGTCGCGCCCGGCCCTGCCGCAACGCGAGCGTCAGCTCGGTCCGCAACTCGCCCCGCGCAGGTACAGTGTTTGATAAATGGTCTCGTGCGACACGTTCATCTCCGGGTCGGCAGGATATTCTTCGTCCAGTCTCGCACTGATCTGCTCCGGAGACCACTTCTGTTTCAATCTAGTGTTCACCGCGTCATGCAATCGGGCCGAGGCCACCAGCTTCCGCTCCTTCGGCCGCGCCTTGAGCGACTCATAACGCTCCTGAGCGGCACAAGCCCGATAATCGGCCGTACCACCATTACGCTCG
>JBDTAX010000065.1:0-24799 GCA_039924425.1 Pseudonocardiaceae bacterium | reverse complement strand
CCTTCTCGGGCTGCGCTGACCGGCGAACTGCCTCAGCGCGGCGGACCCCCTACGGCCTGAGTGCCTGGGGGGTTTCCTGTTTCCTGGAGACGTCGCCGATCAGGGCCGAGCCCGGAAGGACGATCATGAGTAGTACCGATGACGGGAGCGCCCCGCCGCACCGTTACACCGCGACCCTGGCCGGTGTGATCGAGCGCCGCTGGCAGGACCGCTGGACCGAGCAAGGCGTGTTCCACGCGCCCAACCCGGTCGGATCGTTGCGGCCCGCCGACGGCGCGGCGGTGCCCGAGGACAAGTTGTTCGTGCAGGACATGTTTCCCTACCCGTCCGGGGCGGGTCTGCACGTCGGGCACCCGCTGGGTTACATCGGCAGCGACGTCTTCGCCCGCTACCAGCGGATGCTGGGGCGAAACGTGTTGCACACCATGGGCTTCGACGCGTTCGGGCTGCCCGCCGAGCAGTATGCGGTCGAGACCGGTACTCACCCGAGGGCCACCACCGAGGCGAATATCGAGCTCTTCCTGGCGCAGATCCGCCGGTTAGGGCTGGGGCACGACGAGCGTCGCCGAGTGTGCACCACCGACGTCGAGTACTACCGCTGGACCCAATGGATCTTCTTGCAGATCTACAACGCGTGGTACGACACCGAGGCGCGGCGGGCCCGCCCGATCGTCGAGCTGGAGAACGAGCACGCGCGGGGTGCCCGGCCCACCCCGGATGGCCGCCCCTGGGGTGCGCTGACCGGCGACGAGCGGCGTGAGATCGTTGATGCGCAGCGGCTGGTCTACCTGTCGCAGGCACCGGTGAACTGGTGTCCCGGGCTGGGCACCGTGTTGGCCAACGAGGAAGTCACCGCCGAGGGCCGCAGCGACCGCGGCAACTTCCCGGTGTTCCGCCGCAACCTGCGGCAGTGGATGATGCGGATCACCGCCTACGCCGACCGCCTGCAAGACGACCTAGATCGCCTAGACTGGCCCGACCAGGTCAAAACCATGCAACGCAACTGGATCGGCCGCTCCCACGGTGCCCGCATCCGCTTCGATGTACGCCCTTCAAGGACCACCAACCGGGGGTCTGAAGGGTCGTCAACAGCTACCAACGTCGAGGCCTTCACGACCCGCCCGGACACCCTATTCGGCGCGACCTACCTGGTGCTGGCACCCGAGCATCCGCTGGTCGCCGAGCTCGCCGCCGAGCAGTGGCCGCCCGAGGTGGACAGTCGCTGGACCGGGGGGGCGGTCACCCCAGCGGAAGCGATCGCGGCTTACCGCAGGGCCGTCGCGCAACGATCCGAGCTGGAGCGCCAGGAGAGCCGGGACAAAACGGGGGTCTTCACCGGGGCCTATGCCACCAACCCGGCCACCGGCCAGCGGATCCCGGTGTTCATCGCCGACTACGTGCTGATGGGCTACGGCACCGGCGCGATCATGGCGGTGCCCGGGCAGGACCAGCGCGACTGGGATTTCGCGGAAGCTTTCGGGCTGCCGATCGTGCGCACCGTCGCCCCACCGGATGGATTCGAGGGGCAGGCCTACCTCGGTGCGGGTCCGGCGATCAATTCCTCGTTCCTGGACGGGTTGGGCGTCGAGGAGGCCAAGAAAACGATCACCGCTTGGCTGGAAACCACCGGCGCTGGCGAGGGCACCGTGCAGTACAAGCTGCGCGACTGGCTGTTCGCCCGGCAGCGGTACTGGGGTGAGCCGTTCCCGATCGTCTACTCCGAGGACGGCCGGCCGCACCCGCTGCCGGAGTCGATGCTGCCCGTCGAGCTGCCCGACGTGGCGGATTACTCGCCGGCCACGTTCGACCCCCACGACGCGGACTCCGAACCGGCCCCGCCGCTGGCCAGGGCCACCGACTGGGTTCACGTGCAACTGGATCTGGGGGAGGGTCTCAAGACCTACCGCCGGGACACCAATGTGATGCCGCAGTGGGCGGGATCGTGCTGGTACCAGTTGCGCTACATCGACCCGCACAATTCCGAAGCGATGTGCGATCCGGTCAACGAGCGGTACTGGATGGGCCCCCGGCCGGAGCTGCACGGTGCGGACGACCCCGGCGGCCTGGACCTGTATGTCGGTGGGGTGGAGCACGCGGTGCTACACCTGCTGTACTCCCGGTTCTGGCACAAGGTGCTCCACGACCTGGGGCACGTGTCCTCGGCGGAGCCCTACCGGCGGCTGTACAACCAGGGCTACATCCAGGCCTACGCCTACACCGACGCGCGTGGCGGGTACGTCCCCGCCGACGAGGTCACTGAAACACCTGCGGGCGAGTACACCTGGCGTGACCAGCCGGTCCGGCGGGAGTACGGCAAGATGGGCAAGAGCCTGCGCAACACCGTCTCGCCGGATGAGATGAGCGACGCCTACGGCGCCGACACCTTGCGGGTGTACGAGATGTCGATGGGCCCGCTGGACGTCTCGCGGCCCTGGGCCACCAAGGACGTCGTCGGAGCGCACCGGTTCCTGCAGCGCTTGTGGCGCAACTTGGTCGATGAGAACACCGGCGAGCCGCGGGTGGTGGACACCCCGCTGGATCCGGACGCCGAACCTGACCTGAGCACCGTGCGGGCGCTGCACCGGACCATTGCTGGAGTCCGCGACGACTACGGCGCACTGCGGCTGAACACCGCGATCTCCAAGTTGATCGAGCTGAACAACCACGTCACGAAGGTGTACGGCGGGGGCCCGGGCACCCCGCGAGCGGTGGCCGAGCCGCTGGTGCTGCTGCTGGCGCCGGTGGCGCCGCACATCGCGGAGGAGTTGTGGTCGAGGCTGGGGCATGCGGAGTCCTTGACGCACGAGCCGATGCCGCGGGCGCAAGCGCGCTACCTGGTCGAGGACACCGTGGAGTACCCAATCCAGATCAACGGCAAGGTCCGCTCCCGGGTGGTGGTGCCCACCTCGGCGGGTCCGGATGAGGTGCGCGCCGCCGCGCTGGCGCAGGTGCGCAGCGCCGCTCTGATCAACGGAACGGAGCCCCGCAAGGTCATCGTGGTGCCCGGTCGGCTGGTCAACGTCGTGCTCTGAGCAGTCGTGGCGTAAATCAGTAAAGGTGTCGGTGCCGTCTGTTACCTTGGTGACCCCAGGTGAGTCCCCAGGTGAAGACGGTGTGCATGACGTGAACCCGAGTCCCCGCAGTGTCGAACTTCCGCCAGAGTGGAGCCGCAGCAAGCTTGCGGTGGTGATCCCGACCTACAACGAGGCGGATACCCTTCCGGTCCTGGTGAAACACCTGTTTGCGCTGCCCTTGCCCGGGCTGACGGTCATTGTGGTCGACGACAACTCGCCCGACGGGACAGGTGCCATCGCCGATGACCTCGCGGCGGCCGAGAACCAGCAGGGCCAGGATCGCATGGTCGTCCTGCACCGGCCGGGCAAGGGCGGAATCGGGCGGGCGCACGCCGCCGGCATGCTGGTGGCGTTGGAGCGGGGCTTCGACTACGTCGCTCAAATGGACGCTGACCTGTCACATCCTCCCGAGGCGATCCCCGGAATGCTGGGGACCTTGCTGTCGCTCGGCGCTGGGGTCGTCATTGGCAGTCGCTATGTCAGCGGGGGGAGCCTGAGCAGCGACTGGGGGCGCGATCGGCGGTTCCTGTCGGCATTCGCGAACTTCTACGTGAACGCGATCCTCGCATTGCGCATCAGAGATGTCACAGCTGGGTTCAAGATGTGGCGGGCGGATGTGCTCGCTGAGATCGACTTGCCGGGTTTGCGCAGCGATGGGTACAGCTTTCAGGTCGAGATGAACTACCGATGCGCAAGCCTCGGGTACGTCGCCGTCGAAGTGCCCATCCATTTTGAGGAGCGCTTGACAGGGGCGAGCAAGATGGGTTTTGTCGACAAATGGGAGTCGATGAAACTGCCGTTCATCCTGCGCCGCCACAATCGTCTCCAGGCCGGCAGGCTCCAGGCTGGCAGCCAGCCGGTCACCGATCCACCTCGCCGCGGATGAACGCTTCGACAGCGGCGTGCGCGTCGGAGTCGGAGTACTGCTCGGGTGGTGACTTCATGAAATACGATGACGCGGACACGATCGGGCCGCCGATGCCCCGGTCCTTCGCGATTTTCGCCGCCCGGATCGCGTCGATGATCACGCCGGCGGAGTTGGGTGAGTCCCAGACCTCGAGCTTGTATTCCATGCTCAGCGGCACGTCACCGAACGCCCGGCCCTCCAGCCGCACGTAGGCCCACTTGCGGTCATCCAGCCACGGCACGTGGTCCGACGGCCCGATGTGCACCGCGGCCTTCTCCATCTCGTGCGGCACCTGCGACGTCACCGACTGCGTCTTGGAGATTTTTTTCGACAGCAGTCGCTTGCGCTCCAGCATGTTCAAGAAATCCATGTTGCCGCCGAAGTTGAGCTGATACGTACGGACCAGCTCCACCCCGCGGTCCTCGAACAGCTTGGCCAGCACCCGGTGCGTGATCGTCGCGCCGACCTGGGACTTGATGTCGTCGCCGATGATCGGCACACCGGCCGCGGTGAACTTCGCCGCCCACCCCGGATCGGAGGCGATGAACACCGGAAGGGCATTGACGAACGCGACTCCGGCATCCAAGGCGCACTGCGCGTAAAAGCGGTCCGCGTCCTCCGAGCCCACCGGCAGGTACGACACCAGCACATCAGCGCCGGACTCGCGCAGCACGGTGACCACGTCGACCGGCTTCTCGTCGGACTCGGTGATGATGTCCCGGTAGTACTCGCCCAGCCCGTCCATGGTGTGCCCGCGGCACACCGTGACCCCCAGCGGGGGCACGTCGCAGATCGAGATGGTGTTGTTCTCGCTGGCCACGATGGCCTCGGACAGGTCACGCCCGACTTTCTTAGCGTCGACATCGAACGCGGCGACGAACCGCAGGTCACCGACGTGATAGTCGCCGAACCGCACATGCATCAAGCCGGGCACTCGGGTTGCGGGGTCGGCGTCGCGGTAATAATGCACGCCCTGTACCAGGGAGGCAGCGCAGTTGCCGACGCCGACAATGGCGACCCGGATGCCGGGACCGGCGTCACGGCCTTCAGTCATGGTCCGCCCTTTCGGTGTCATGATGTGATTGCGTTCGGATTGGCTTTTTCATGGGCGATCAGTTCATTGAGCCAGCGCACCTCGCGCTCGCTGGTTTCCAGACCCATCCGGTGGAGCTCGAGGGTGTAACGGTCGATCTGGTCGCCGGCCCGGGCGAGCGTGGCGCGCAGCCCCTCTCGACGTTCCTCGACCCGGCGGCGGCGTCCTTCCAGGATGCGCATCCGCACTTCGGCCGGTGTTCGCGAGAAGAACGCCAGGTGCACGCCAAACCCGTGGTCGTCCCAGGTCTGCGGGCCGGCGTCGGTCAGCAAGGTGGTGAAGCGCTCCTTGCCGTCGGCGGTGAGCCGGTACACCCGCCGGCTTCGGCAGGCCCAGTTCGCACCCCGGTTGGTGCGCGGATCCGCCACGGGCTCGTCGTCCTCCACGATGAAACCGGAGCGTTGCAACCGGCGTAGCGTGGGATACAGCGACCCGAACGAGCAGGCGCGAAACGCCCCTAGCAGGCCAGTAAGCCGTTTGCGCAGCTCATAGCCGTGCATCGGAGCGTCATGCAGGACCCCCAGCACCGCTAGCTCCAGCATGCGGCACCTCCCACTGGATCCATACGATGTATGACCCCACTATATCGCGTCGATACATCGCAAGCGGGTAGCGCCGCCCGAACGCCCGAGGGTAGATCAGGCATCGGTTGCGTACGCTGTTGAGCGTGCGGAACCTTCGGCAGGTGGTGGACTACGCGTTGCAGCGCCGTGCGCTGCTCGCCGAGGTCTACGCCGGCCGGGTCAGCCTCACAGACGTCTGCGACGCAACCTCGTACCTGCTGCGGGCGGCGAAGTTCCATGGCGAGCCCAGCTCGGTCACTTGTCCCGTGTGTCGTAAGGAGTCTCTGACCCTGGTTTCGTGGGTGTACGGTGACGAGCTCAAGCAGGTGGCGGGGTCGGCCCGGACTGTCGAGGAGCTGAACCAGCTAGCTGCGCGGTACGAGGAGTTCAGCGTGCACGTCGTCGAAGTGTGCCGGACATGCAGCTGGAACCACCTCGTGCAGTCGTACGTCCTGGGAACGAGCGGTGTGAGCACCAGGCGGTCCCGTCGGGCAACCGCGGCGGAGTAACCCATACCCGGGCTGCTTAGCTGGGCGTGCCTGAAGTGGCGCACCCTTCGCGACTCGCGTACCGGTCTGGGAGGACAACGCGTGAGTGACCAGCGAGATGGCAGTGGCCGACGCTCGGAGCCCGAGCTCTTCACCCACCGATACGACGGCATGCCTGCCCCCGCAACGGCGGCCGACCCAACCGGGACCGGCGTACCTGAGCCGGGGCGCTCGGCGGGCTGGCGATGGGCCCGCAACATCGCCCTGAGCAGCCTGTTGCTGGGTATCCTGCTGCCGATGCTGGCGATCTTTGCTGGCTGGCTGTTTCTCTCGGTGCCCTCGCCCGCTCTGCTGGCGGCGGACCGCAAGCAAGTGACCACGATCATGGCCAGCGACGGGACCACTGAGCTCGGCCGCTACGTGCCTGAGGAAGGCAATCGGATATCGGTCAGTCTCACTCAGGTGCCGATGGACGTGCAGGATGCGGTCCTGGCCGCCGAGGACCGCAGCTTTCGGTCCAACCCCGGGTTCGACATCACGGGCATCATCCGGGCGACGTGGAATCAGCTCACCGGTGGTGATGGCGGCGGTTCCACGATCACTCAGCAGTACATCAAGGTGGCCACCGGCCACGACGAGTACAGCTTATTCCGGAAATTCCGCGAGGTGATCGTCGCGGCAAAGTTGACCAAGCAGGAATCCAAGGATCGGATCTTGGAGGACTACCTCAACACCATCTACTTCGGCCGCGGGGCCTACGGCATCCAGGCCGCCAGCCAAGCGTACTTCGCAACGTCCGTGCAGAAGCTGACTGTCGCCCAGGCGGCTGTGCTGGCCGCCGTGATCCGGTCCCCGTCTGGCTTGGATCCGGCCAAGGATCTGCCGCAGGCGCAGGACCGATGGAACTTCGTGCTGGACGGCATGGTGGAGAAGGGCTGGTTGTCGCCAGCTGATCGAGCCGCGCAGCAATACCCGCCGACCGTGGCGCCGAGTCAGGTTCCAGGAGAGCCGACCGATGACCGGGAGCACATCGTCGAGCGGGTGATGGACGAGTTGGGCAAACAGGGCATCACCCGTGAGCAGCTGGCCGTGAGCGGCGGCCGGATCATCACCACCATCGACCCCCGCGCTCAGCGGCTGGCCCGGAGCACCGTGCTCACCGAGCTGAGTGGTGAGCCGAAGAACCTGCACTCCTCGCTGGTCGCGATCGATCCGCGCAGCGGAGCGGTGCTCGCTTACTACGGCGGATCGGACGGGGATGGCTTCGACCTGGCCGGCGGGCTGGCGTGGAGTCCGGGATCGGCGTTCAAACCGTTCACCATGCTGGCCGCGCTGGAGCGGGACATCGGGATGAACTCGGTCTACGCCGGCGAGTCCCCGGTGGTCATCGACGGTCACTCCTACGCCAACTCGGAGAGTCTCAACTATCCCCAGCTGACCTTGCACGAGGCTATGACCAAGTCGGTCAACACCGCCTTCGTGCGGCTGGCCCAGGAGGTCGGCGCGCAAGCCATCCGGGACGCCGCGATCCAGGCCGGAATCCCGGAACAGATCAACGGCAAGCGCTCCATGGCCGAGGCCGACAGCGGTGCGCCCGGGATCGGCATCACTCTTGGCCAGTACCCGGTGCACACGATCGACATGGCCAGCGCCTACGCGACCTTCGCCGCTGACGGGATGCGTCGCGCGCCGTTCTTCGTCCGCGACTACACCAATGCCGAGGGCAGCGTCGAATATCATCATCTTGACAAGACGCAACCCGCTTTCGACCTGACCGACCCCGAGCGCAACTCGCAACTGGCCCGCAATGTCACCGCGACGCTGACCGACGTCGCGCGCAGCTCGCAGATCCCGCTGGCGGGTAACCGGCAGGTGGCCGCCAAGACCGGCACTCACCAGCGCGGCGACACCGGCCGCAACTCCGCCGCCTGGACTGTCGGTTACACACCGTCGATCTCCACCGCAGTCTGGGTGGGAGATCCGGCCAACTCGGCGATCAAGGATGCCCAGGGTCGCGACGTCTTCGGGCGCGGCGTACCCGGCGTGATCTGGCAACGGTTCATGGATTCTTACGTGATGGCCACCCCGCTCGAGACCTTTCCCCCGTTCACTCTGATTGGTCCGGCTGCGCCACCCGTCCAAGCCCCACCGCCACCGATGCGCACCCGTGAGCCGCGTATCGCGCCACCATCGGACACGCGTGAACCGAACGACGACTTCCTGCCCATGCCGATGGATCCTGGGACGCAGCCGACCAGACCACACCGCCGCGCCTGCTTCCCCTTCTGCGACGAGCCGCCACCGGGTGATCAGGGCCAGGGTGGTCAAGGCCAGGGAGACCATGGACGGGGTGATCAGGGACCTGGTGATCAAGGCGGCTGAGCCAGTGGCGCGGGTGGTGCCCAGCTGGACCGATCCGGTGCCGGCACGGGCCAGCCGGATGGTGGGTGGTCCCCTGGGTCGGCACGCGGTGCTGGGTCGGCACTGGTTCTGGACCCCCCTGAGGGTGGTCTTGCTCTTCGCGACGATCACTTTGGCCTTGGGTTGGCTGGCTAAGGCGCCGTGTTTGCAGACCTACCGGGACAGCTCTGGTGGCCTGCAGGTGGACTGGCGGGGCGGGCACCAGTACAAGGCGATGTGCTACACCGACACGGTCCCGCTCTACACCGCGCAGCGGCTGGACCGCTCCGGGTTGGCCGGGTTCCCGTACGCGGCTTCGGGGGTCGAGCACCAGGGCGGGTCCGATGCGCAGGTGCGGTACGGGCAATACCCGGTGCTCACCGGGTTGTACCAGTGGGCCGCCGCCACGGTCGCGCGGAGCTGGGTGACTGTCGCGAATTCCGGTTGGCTGCCCAGCGCGGCAGCCGCCGTCGTGTTTTTCGACGTCAGCGCGGTGGGGCTGACCGCGGCGTGGTTGGTGACGGTCTGGGCGCTGGTGGCCCTGTCCCGGCGACGGCCGTGGGACGGCGCGCTGGCCGCGGTGTCCCCGCTGGTCGTGGTGCACGCGTTTACCAATTTCGATGTGCTGGGCACCGCGCTGGCCACCGCCGGGCTGCTGGCGTGGGCCCGGCGGTGGCCAGCGCTTGCTGGTGTGTTGCTCGGCCTGGGCGCCGCCACGGATTTTTATCCGCTGTTGCTGTTGTTTCCGATCCTGCTGTTGTGCCTGCGGGCCGGGCAGTTGCCGGCCGGGCTCCGGGCCGCCGCCGCGGCGGCGCTGGCCTGGGTGGTGGTCACCCTGCCGGTGGCGGTGCTGTTTCCGTCCGGCTGGGCGGAGTTCTTCCGCGCCAGTTACCGGCGCGATGCGGGCGTGGACACGCTGTACACCGTGGTGTCCACTTTCACCGGCTGGCCCGGCTTCGGTGGGGCGGCGCAAGCGGGTCAGACCCCTGTGACGCTCAACCTGGTCAGCGCGACACTGTTCGGGCTGGCCTGCGCGGTGATTGGCGCGCTCGCGCTGACGGCGCCGCGGCGGCCTCGGCTGGCTCAGTTGTGCTTCCTGGTGGTGTGCGCGTTTCTGCTCGTCAACAAGGTGTGGAACCCGCAGAACTCGTTGTGGCTGGTGCCCCTGGCGGTGTTGGCGATCCCCCGGTGGAAACCGGTGCTGGCCTGGATGGCTGTTGATGCGCTGCTCTGGGCGCCGCGGATGGCCTATTACCTCGGCCCGGCGGAGAAGGGGTTGCCCATCGAGCCGTTCCTGGGCGCGGTGCTGATCCGGGACTCGGCGGTGTTGCTGCTGGCAGCTCTAGTGCTCCGAGACATCCGCCGCCCAGCCCACGACCCCATCCGCACCCCAGCCGAAGACGACCCCCACGCCGGCGTCCTGAACGACCCCCCACCCGCCTCGCCCGCCCCGATATGGAGACATATCGGGGTGACATCGACTCGATAGCCCCGACATGTCTCCATGTCGGGGCTATCGGAGCTGGTCGCGGAGCCAGGCTATGTCTTCGGTGTGGGTTTTGGGGTCGGTTTCTAAGATTATGGTGGCGTCTGCGGCGGCGCAGACGGCCACGAGCTGCTCGGGGTCGATGGTGCCGTGACGCAGTCGCGCGTGACGGTCTCGAGCCGAGCCGAACTCGTCACGCGAGTTGTTGCAGTGCACCAGGTCGATCCCGCCAGTGATGGCCGTGACTCGGTCGACGACATCGGCCAGATCCTCGCCCGCAGCGAACGCGTGGCAGGTGTCCAGACAAAATCCGACGTCGTAGTCGCCGATCGCGTCCCACAACCGAGCCAACGAATCGAACCGCCGCGCCATCGCGTTGTCGCCGCCCGCAGTGTTCTCCACCAGGATCCGGGTGCTGAAACCGCCCTCCGTCGCCTGCCGGGCGAACATCTTGCGCCAGTTCTCGATGCCCTGCGCGGGATCTTCGCCCTTGGTGACGTGCCCACCGTGCACCACCAAGCCGCGGGCGCCGATCGCGGCGGCGGCCGCGGCGTGCTGGGCGACCAGCTTGCGTGACGGTATGCGGATGCGGTTGTTCAGTGATGCCACGTTGATGACGTACGGTGAGTGCACATACACCTCGAAGTCGGCGCCGAGTAGCTGGGCTGCCTGCGGATGCGGCCCGGGAGCCTGCCAATCCTGCGGGTCGGCGAGGAAGAACTGCACCGCCTCGGCATTACGCTGAGTAGTCGCGCTCACTGGATCGTTGTCGCCAATATGGGCCCCAATGCGCATGCCAGTAGCTTAGCGGGGTCGCTTGGGGTCGATCTTTGGACCCACACAGTACACAGTGAGTGCACAGCGTAACCACGATCTGCTGAAACCGCTGGTTTTCGTCACGGAGAGGCTCTAAGGTCGTTACCCTAAGGAACAACCAGGTACGGAGCGACATGTGAGGGACACGGAGGCACCTATGGGAACACGAGCTAGGGTGACCACGGTTGCCGGAGCAGCCACATTACTGTGCGCAGCGAGCGCCTTCGGGGGGGGCTTGGCGGCCCTCGCCGCATCCGCCCCATTTTCCTCCCCCGCCCCCGTTGCGGCGGCAGCTCCCGCACCGATGTTGGTAGGCGGGTGTGGCGATATGGTCCGAGGGGACCCCGGCCAGCGAGTCGGCGTCCGGGAGGTAGGTCTCTCGGTGCTTGACGTCGGCGCGGTGCCTTCCAGTGGGTCGAGCACCTTCGACGCTACGCCAGCCCTGCGTGGGGTGATGGGCCCGCTGGCGCCCTTGTGCAAGATCAGCGCCGAGCCCGTCGCGCCGGCCGCGAGCCCGCTCGCGCCTGTGATCGCCCCGGTCGTTGCGCTCGTGGGCCCGGTGGGTCAGACCCTCGGGCTGGCCCCGGCTCCGGTGTCGCGGGCGCCGAGCGTGTCGCCGCAGGCGGCACCGGTCAGTCGGCCGCAACCCAGCGTGGCGCCAGCGCCAGCGCTGGCCTCGCCGACCTTCGGTCCGTTCGCCGGGCCGGTGATGCCGGGTGACTTCTCCTTCGCGCTGGGCCGTTACAACAGTGGTCTGCCCCACTACGACTACGCTGATCTGCTGGCGATCGGTCGTCCCGGGGCGCTGGGCCGGCTCTCGACGGGCATGCTGACGGCGGATCTGTTCGGAACTTCGCAGGTCAGCAATGGTTCGCCAGTGGGCAAGCAGAGTGCGGCCGCCAATGACGTGGCTGCGGCCGGCCGCGCGACGGCATTGCCCGCCAGCGGTGTGGAGCGCATTGCGCTTCCCGTTCTGGTTGCGGTGCTGATGTTGGCCAGTGTCACCGCGGCTTTGCTGCGCGGCTGGGTTCTCGGGCGGCGCTGAAGTTCTGGAGATCCTGAAAGTTCAGCGGCCTGAAGTTCTGGAGATCCTGAACTTCGGCTAAGAAGCCGCCCCGCGATTGTCCTCGCGGGGCGGCTTCTTGCTATCCTCTTGCGACGTTGCCACGTCGGTCTTGTGCCGCGCGGCAGTAGCTGTCTTGCCGGCTCAGCCGGCAGTAACTGGATTGCCGGCTCAGCCGGCTTCCTCCTGCCGCGGAGAGTCCGCGGCCGATCAGCCCACAGGAGGTGAGTGGTCTTCATGCGTCGTTACGAGATGATGGTCATCCTCGACCCGCAGCTTGACGAGCGCACCGTGACACCATCGCTGGACCAGTTTCTCGGCGTGGTGACGGCACAGGGCGGCAGTGTCAACAAGGTCGATGTCTGGGGTAAGCGCAGGCTCTCCTACGAGATCGCCAAGCGTACCGAGGGCATCTACGCGGTGCTCGACCTGTCCTGCACGCCCGCGACCGTGGCTGAGCTCGACCGGCAACTGTCGCTCAGCGAGTCAATCCTGCGCACCAAGGTGTTGCGGCGGGACTCGGGGAAGGGCTGACATGGCCGGCGAGACCGTCATTACGGTGATTGGAAACCTGACCGCTGACCCGGAGCTGCGGTTCACTCCATCCGGTGCGGCGGTGGCCAACTTCACGGTGGCCTCCACGCCACGCACTCTCGATCGCCAAAGCGGTGAGTGGAAGGACGGCGAGGCGCTGTTCCTGCGGTGCAACATCTGGCGGCAAGCCGCCGAGAACACCGCTGAATCGCTCACCCGAGGCATGCGCGTGATCGTCAGTGGGCGGCTGCGGCAGCGTTCCTATGAGACTCGGGAGGGCGAGAAGCGCACCGTGATGGAGATGGAGGTCGACGAGGTCGGACCTTCGTTGAAGTACGCCACCGCCAAGGTCAACAAGGCCAGCCGTCAAGGTGGTGCCTCGGGTGGCGGTGGATACGGCTCGTCCGGCGGCCCCGTTGACGATCCATGGAGCTCCGCTCCGCCGGCCGGGGCGCCGGCCGGATCCGGCAACGGATCCGGTGGCTACGACGAAGAACCCCCATTCTGATCACCCGCTACAGGCCCCCGTTTTGCGATCCCACTGACTCGCGGCCGCGACCCACTCAGGAGTACCTCAGCCATGGCTAAGCCCCCGGTGCGCAAACCGAAGAAGAAGATCTGCATCTTCTGCAAGGACAAGGACACCGCCATCGATTACAAGGACACCTCGTTGCTGCGGAAGTACATCTCCGACCGTGGCAAGATCCGAGCTCGCCGGGTCACCGGCAATTGCAGCCAGCACCAGCGGGACGTCGCGATCGCGGTGAAGAACTCCCGCGAGGTTGCGCTGCTGCCCTACACCTCGACCGCACGCTGAAACGGGAAGAGGCGAACACATGAAGATCATCCTTACCGCTGACGTCCCCCCACTCGGCGGGCCCGGCGATGTGGTGCAGGTCAAGGACGGTTACGCCCGCAACTACCTGTTACCCCGTCGCTTGGCCATCACGGCCACGAGGGGCGCGGAGATGCAGGTAGCCACGATTCGCCGGGCACAGCAGTCCCGGCAGATTCGCGACCTTGACCACGCGCGGGAGGTCGCTGGCGCACTGTCGAGTCTGGGTACCGTGGTGGTGACGGCCAAGTCGGCCAGATCCGGTGGAAAGTTGTTTGGCTCGGTCACAGTGGCTGATGTCGTCGATGCGCTCCGCGCCGCGGGGGGCCCCCTCTTGGACAAGCGGACGGCTGACCTCGGTGGCCACATCAAATCCGTCGGTGCCTACCAGATGACCGTGCGCCTGCACCCGGAAGTGTCGGTCACCGTCCCCTTCACAGTCACCACCGCCGGCTGAGGCCGACGAGGTTTGTAAGAGACCTGGCGCCGCCGGTTGTGTTGCCACGGCGGCGCCAGGGGGCCGACTGGTCACCGGGAGCCGAAACGGGGGGATGTAAGGCTCCACCGACAACCAGCCGGGGATTAATTCGTCATGCATGCCGGGCGACGCTGCCACTGAGTGACTCTGCCAGGTACGCAGACCGGTATAACCCTGGTACGTGAGGGGCTCGATCGACGGTTGCCTCTGGTCGGCAGTGTCGCGGGTGCTTCGCCGGTCGTGGGTGGTGACCGCGATGCGGTGTCAACCACTAGTTTCGCAGAGCGCAACCGTCGGCGCAAGACAGCCGGCGGGGCCATGCCCACAAGCCTGCCGCACAGGTGGCTCCGTGTCCTCGCAAGCCCCCTCGCAAAGCCCTCAGTACCCGCCAGCGATATGCGCGGAACCTGCGCGCCACGCCCTGGGGCGACCCGTCGTAAGTTCCCGTCGCGCCGCGCCGACTCACCGGACGGCGCCAGACACGCCGATTCGACGCCAAACGATTTTTGTCCACATCCACCCACGGGGTCTTGAGCAGCTCAAACATCAAAATCTCCGCTAAATTTCCCCAGGTTGTCCACAGTCGTTCAGTGTTGCGCCAGTGGTGCCGAGCACCCCGCCCCCAGGCTGTCCCCAGGCTGTCCCCAGGTTCTGCCGTGCCTTCCCGTTCCTCCCGGCGACGGGCGACGTTAGGGCCGCCTGATGGGTTGCGCGAGCGGGGGTTGAGCAAGCGGGGTTGAGCAAGCACGGTGGGTCCATCCGAATTGTCGGTGCCATCGGGTAGGACATGTGTTCGACAGAGTTCGGGTGGTCGGTGGTTGGGGTAAGGGGAGGTGCTCGGGCGTGGCGGTGGTGGATGACCGTGGGGTGCGGCTGGAGAGCGGCGGGTCGGTTTTCGACCGGCAGCCGCCGCAGGACATCACCGCCGAGCAGTCAGTGCTCGGCGGGATGCTGCTGTCCAAGGACGCCATCGCCAACGTGATTGAGGTGTTGCGGTCTGAAGACTTCTATCGGCCTGCCCACCAGGCACTCTTCAACTGTATCCTCGATCTGTACGGGCGCGGTGAGCCGGCTGACCCGGTCACGATCTCCGCTGAGTTGGAACGCCGCGGTGAGCTGCTTCGGGTTGGTGGGGCGCCGTATCTGCACACGCTCATCTCGATCGTGCCGACGGCGGCCAACGCCGGGTACTACGCCGAGATCGTCTCCGGCAAGGCGGTGTTGCGGCGTCTGGTGGAAGCTGGCACTCGCATCGTGCAGCTGGGCTATCACGGGGCTGACGGCGCTGACGTGGACGAGGTCGTGGACCGTGCTCAGGCGGCGATCTATGAAGTCACTGAGCGGCGGATGAGTGAGGACTACGTCGCGCTGGAGGAGCTGCTGCAGCCCACCATGGACGAGATCGACGCGATCGCGTCCCGGGGTGGCGTCTCGGCTGGCGTACCGACTGGTTTCGTGGACCTCGATGCGGTGACCAATGGGCTCCACCCCGGCCAGATGGTGATCATTGCGGCCCGTCCCGGGATTGGTAAATCGACCCTGGGATTGGATCTTGCCCGGTCCTGCTCGGTCGCCAACGGCATGGCCAGTGTGATCTTCTCTCTGGAGATGAGCCGTACCGAGATCGTGATGCGACTGCTCTCGGCCGAGGCCAAGATTCGGCTGTCAGACATGCGATCCGGCCGGATGAGCGACGACGACTGGACCCGGCTGGCCCGGCGGATGGGTGAGATCAGCGAGGCTCCACTGTTCATCGACGACTCGCCGAACATGACGATGATGGAGATCCGGGCCAAGGCGCGGCGGCTCAAGCAGCGTCACGACCTGCGCCTGATCGTGGTGGACTACATGCAGCTGATGACCTCGGGTAAGAAGGTCGAGTCACGCCAGCAGGAGGTCAGCGAGTTCTCCCGGCATCTCAAACTGCTGGCCAAGGAGCTCGAAGTCCCCGTGGTCACGATTTCTCAGCTCAACCGTGGTCCAGAGCAGCGCACCGACAAAAAGCCGATGCTGGCCGACCTTCGCGAGTCTGGGAGCCTCGAGCAGGATGCGGACATGGTGATGCTGATCCACCGCCCGGATGCGTGGGAGCAGGAGGATCCTCGAGCTGGGGAGGCGGACCTGATCCTCGCCAAGCACCGCAACGGGCCAACCACGACGGTGACCCTTGCGCATCAACTGCACTACAGCCGATTCAACGACATGGCCCGGGGCTGAAGTGCTGGCCCACCCCCGGTGGCGGCCACCCAGCTCCCGGGCTACCCCCCACCGCGATGTATCCACGAGCGCAGGTCATCTATCTGGGAGCGCTGTCTGGCCGGTTATGCCAGGTGGCGCGGCACCTGCTTGAGGTGGTGCTGGCCCCGCTGGGCCTGTTCTACAAGCTCAGGTGTCGCGCCCTTCACTCGCGCGGCGACTGTCAGCCAGCGTGGTACGAACACCTCCACATCGCCCCGTTCCAACGCCTGGAACAGCGCCGATGCCACTGTCTGTGGATCGACTTGGCGCGGGAAGCGGCGATTGTAGGGCTGCCCACGGTGATCGAAGAACGGTGTGCCCACCGCGCCGGGCAGCAGCGTGGTGACGCCGATCGGCTCGCCGACCACCTCATGGCGGACGCTGGCCGCGAAGGCCCGCATCCCCGGCAGCGCCACGCGGGCCAGGCGCAGCGGCGCGAGCAGGTTCAGCGCGACCAGCGCGTCGGCAGGTCGACGCCCGCTGCGGCCTGCGCCGCTCGGGGTCTCGGCCGAGTACCACTACCTGAGCGCCGGCGGCGGCGAGCCCTTCGGCGATGGCCGCGCCGATGCCCGACGACCCGCAGGTGACCAGGGCTTTCCAGTCGGCAATCATCCGCAGGCGGCTCGGGGCGAGGTGGTGGCCGCTTGCCGCGCCGCCTGTTCGATCTCCCGGCGCAGGCGGGCGCCACGCTGCGCCAGCAGCGCGACACTGCCGATCAGGACCACCGCCGCGATCACCTGACCGGCGAGCACAGCGGGCGAGCTGTTCACCCGCTCGCCCAGCCAGCTCACCCCGATCACCACCCCGACCAGCGGATCCACGATCGTGATGATGGCCAGTGCCGGGGCGATGAGCGTGCCCCGCTGGAAGGTGTTCTGGCTGAGCAGGAACCCCATCGGGCCCAGCGCGCAGACCACGTAGAGCATTGGGTGCCCGAAAATACCGGGGAATCCACCTGCCCGGAACTGGCTGGTGACCACCTTCATCAGCCCGGCGGTGATGCCGTACAGCAAGCCGGTGGCCGCCGCCAGCGCCGCGACGTGCACTGCCCCGGAGAACCGGGCGGCGACGGCGAGGCAGCCGAGGACGAGCACACCCAGCGTGATGGCCAGGACCACCAGCGCCCCCCCGTAGCCAGGGCTTTGCGTGCTGGGGGCTGTCGGGTGGGCGAGCAGCAGGAAGGCGGACAGTCCGGCTACACACCCCAGCGCGCCGAGCACGACCAGCCGGTCCACTCGGTGGCGGGCCAGCAGCGCCGAGAACACCGCGCCGAACAGCACACCGGTCACCAGCAGCGGCTGCACCAGCACCAGCGGGCCGAATGCCAGAGCGACGAGCTGCAGGCTCAGGCCCACGATGACGGTCCCCACCCCCAGCACCCACACCGGTCGCCGGATCAGATCCAGCAGCAGCCGAGGGTCGAGCGTGCCAGTGGTCGGCACCTGTTTGGTGGCGCGCTGCTGGACCGCGCTGGCCAGCCCGAAACTCGCCGCCCCGGCCACCGCGGCCGGCACCGCGACGAACAACATCGTCGACGTCGAGTTCGACACGCCTCACTCCAGGTCTTGGACGATCCGCCGCAGCACGTCGGTGACTTGACCAGCGCCGACCTGACCAGCGCCGAGGCGCAGCCCAGGGTCTGTGGTCACTCCGACACCGATCATGTCTCCCCAGGTCAGGAAACCGACGGCTAGTCCGACGCCGTCAGCGAGCGGCAGCACCGGGAACACTGAGACAATCCGCGTTCCCCACACATAATGCGCTTGTCTCGGCCCTGGCAACACCAATGTGATGAGACTGAAAAACCGCCGCCGGTAGATCGAGCGCACCAGCCTGGCGTGCAGCGGCGCAGGCAGTCGACCCAGCGCGGTCACGACCGCCTCGGCGGCCACTCTTGGCGCCCGCAGCCCGACGGCAGTCACGACGTGTACCGTAAGAACACAGCTGGCGAGTGGATGTTCGCCCACCACCGGCCGGCTGGCGAGGCGTGACGCCGGAGCCAGGACGTTTCGACACCGAGTGGGTCGAGTACGCCAGAGAGCAGTTCGACTACTTGGCCCCGGCAGTGCGCCGAGCCGTCATGGCGCTGGTCGGAAAGCTGGCGGGGGATCCGGATCCTACACGGTACGGCACCTACTACGAGAAGTTCGACAACTACCGCACCAGCTTCGCTTACGGGCTGATCGCATACGCGGTGGTCGCCGAGCGGAAGACGGTCATTCTTTTGCGAATCGCTGTGGTCGAGCCCTGAGCGGACACAGTCGGCCCGTTACCGGGAGGGACTCAGGTCGTCCCGGCTGATGGCGATCCGATGCCGGTGCTCATCAATGATCTCTTCAAGTTGACCGGGGCTCTCCGACAAGCGGGTGACGTCTCGGATCACCATGAGGTCGGCCCGACCGGCCGCCACATCGGCGAGAATCTTGCGGCACCGCTTCGAGGCGCGCAAGCCCAGCGTGACCTCCGCGACGGTGTCAACCGGTACCACACCAGCACGATCGCACCAGTCCTCCAACTCCCGGACCTGTCGATCGAGCTGGTCACGCCAGCATGACCGAGCATAAAGGATCGCGGTGCGCGGCATAGGGCCAGTCTAGGCGGATGCCCTACACCGAAGGTCCGAGAATCTGTCCAGAGCCATCACAGGTCGGGCAGATCTCCGTCGTCTGAATCTCCGCTGCCTCAGGTGAGTCTTCGAGATCAGCGCGTTTCCACTTCATGATCAACTGTGCGCCGGCGCATTGGGGGCATGTGTAGAGGCGTCGCTGGTCTTTACCCACGCCGGCCCCTCCAACAACTGATCGTTCGTCACCGTCCCGCGCAACCCAGGTGAGACGCTGCCACACTTCTGCGCCAACCACCTCCGGATTACCGGGCCGTTGGCCCCAAGCGCTTGCCGTCGGGGTTGACCACGCCGTCGAGTTCAGGCGCGGGTGGTGGCGACGTCGCGGGCCATGCGGGCGAGCTGGCGGTGGTCGCCACCGGGGCGGGCTTCGAGGGCGCTCGCCAACGGGTTGAGGCGCTGGCGAGCCCGGAACGAGCTGAGCCTGGTCACGCCGGTGATCGCGCCGTGGGCCAGCCGCAACCCGTCGGGCTCACCGGCCCGGACATGGATGGTGGCCAACAGGATGCTGGTGTGGGTGCGAGCCCGCTGGCTGCCGCTCTCCCAGCGCCGCGCCAACGCCGTAGCAAATGGTTGCGCCGCATCCAGCCGCCCGCGTTCGAGCTCCAGGCTCGCGACCAGGTAGTCCGGGTCACTGTTCAGGTCCGCGGGGGTGGACTGCAGCAACTCCCTTGCCGTCGCCAACTTGGCGTCAGCGCCGTCCGGGTCCCCCATCAGGGACAGGGCCGTCGCCGAGTACACCTGCCCACAGGCCTGCACGGCCGCCCGGGAACCTTGCCAGCCGACCCTCGCAAGTTCGTCATCCGAGGGGATGCCCCTCGCGATGAGCTGACCGAACTGCAGCAGCTTGAGTCCGTTATTGGGGCGACCGTGCTCCACAGTGGCCAGCCCGGCATAGTTCAAGGCGGTGGCCTGTAGGTAAGTGTCCCCGGTCACGATGGCCAGCTCCAGCCCGCAGGTGTAATGATGCATCGTGCGGTCATGGAGTCCCGCGTCGAACGCGGCCCAGCCGGCGTGGAGGTGCAGCTCGGCCACCGCCGCCGTCAGAGCCTGCTTGACCGGCTCGGCGCCCGGAATATCCAGCAGCCGAGCGGCCCAGGCAGCGGTCGCGCTGCTCACCTCCGGGTCGGAGCCATAAGTGCGGCCGGTTTCCCGGAGCTTCCGGGTGAGGTCACGCACTTTCGCCACGTGGACCACCAGGATCCGGGACGGCAGCGGGATCGGTGCCGGCGCGGGCAGCTGGGGTTGCGGCCCCAGCTCGCCCAATGGCCGGCCCGCGAAAGCCATCCCCGCGAAAGCCATCACCGCTCGACGGCGCATCTCCTCAATCTGCTCCTCGGTGAGCTCTCTACGCCTGACCCCACCAGGGTAGGCGCCAGCACCGTCGGCGGGGCCGAGGTTCATCCACGCACGCGGGATCCCCAACCCGTCAGCGATCCGCGCCAGCACCCGGTAGCCGCTCACCCGCCGGCCCCGGAGGATCTCCCCGACCTCGGACTGGCGGATCCATCGACCCGCAGGAATCCTGGACCTGGATCGTGGATTCCCTCGACGCCCTGTTGCGAACTGGACCACACTCTGACCGCCAGACGGCCGCGCCGCGCACCGGCGCACCTGCGCAATCCGGAAATCTTGATCAAAAGGCTGAGGCGATGAACACCGAGCACGACTGGATCACCACACCCGTCACCGCGGACATCCTGCGCGGCGCCCTCGACCTGGAAGTCACCGCGCACGGCGGCCTGCTGCCGCACCGGCTGCCCGCTCGGGCTCGCCTGCAGATCCCCGACGACCAACTCGCCATGGCCGAGGCCCAGCCCTCCGGCGTGCGGTTGGCCTTTCGCAGCCGGGCCACCACCATCGAACTGGACACGCTGCCCACCAAGAGGGCTTACCGAGGTCTGCCGACCCCGGCGGACGGCGTATACGACCTGCTGATCGACGGCCGCCTCACTGCCCAGGCCACGGTGACCGGCGGTAGGGTCCGCACGATCGACATGGCCACCCAGTCCGTCGAACTGAGCGAAGGGCCCCCCGGCACCGCCCGGTTCACCGGTCTGCCCGCGCGGGACAAGGACGTCGAGATCTGGCTCCCCCATACGGAGATCACCGAGCTGATCGCCCTGCGCACCGACGCCCCGGTCGAGTCGGCACCGGAGCGCGGGCGCAGGGTGTGGCTGCACCACGGCAGCTCCATCAGCCATGGCTCGAACGCCGGCCACCCGAGCGCCATCTGGCCGGCCCTGGCCGCCGCCCAGTGCGCGGTGGAGCTGATCAATCTGGGATTCGGTGGCAGCGCGCTGCTTGACCCGTTCACCGCCCGCGCGATGCGCGACACCCCCGCGGACCTGGTCAGCGTCAAGATCGGCATCAATGTCGTCAACGCCGACGTGATGCGCCTGCGCGCCTTCACGCCCGCGGTCCACGGTTTCCTCGACACCATCCGCGAGGGGCATCCGACCACGCCGCTGCTGGTGGTCTCCTCCATCCTGTGCCCGATCCAGGAGGACACCCCCGGCCCGCTCGCGCCCGACTTCGACGGCACGACCTTGCGGTTCACGGCCACGGGCGACCCGGCCGAACGCGCCGCCGGGCGCCTGACGCTCACCATCATCCGCGACACGCTCGCCCGGATCGTCGAGCAACGGGCACCTGACGACCCGAACCTGCACTACCTCGACGGCCGCGACCTCTACGGCGAGAAGGACTACGCCGAACTGCCGCTGCCCGACGAGGTCCACCCCGACCCCGCGGGACACCGCCGCATCGGCGAGAACTTCGCGCGGCTCGCCTTCGGCACCGGCGGGCCGTTCGCCGCCACGACCGGCTGACCACAATCGCGGCCGCGGTGTCGACCGCCACGGCACGGAGGGGGCCTGGCTGCTCCCCTGGACCCGGACGCCTCCGCCCGCCACCTCCTCGACGGGATCTCCACCGCCGCCGGCATCGTCCTGGGCCAACGCGGCCGCAGCGTCCCGGTCGCCATCGTGCGGGGTGTGAACCACGACCGCGGCAACGCCGGTGTGGCGTCGATGCTGCACCAGTAAGCCGCCCCGGGGCGCTCATGGACCTCCGCCCGCCGTCCCCACCGAACACCGCCGCAGACCACCAGCTCCCCACCCCGATCACCGACCGCTGGCACAGCGGCAGCTACGCCACCGACCCATGACTCCTCACTCTGATCGACCAGCCAACCGGCGGCGCGATCGACCCCGGCTCATGATCACCGTGCGTGAATCCCGCTCACTCGCGGCCCTCCAGGACTGTGGCCACGCGGTTGATGGCTAGCAAGGCGTGCACCCACGCGGCCTCGGCCTCGGCGACGGCGTTGCCGACGGTCACCTCGTGCGCGTCCGGCCCGATCATGCTAACTGTCGTCCATGGGTGCCTCGTTTCTCGGGATGACTGGGGGTTTTGGCTGATCGTGTCCGGCACACGCTGTTCGGTCCCCAGCACACCCTCTACATCCGTGAGCAGGACGACTTCTGCGTGCTCACCATGTTCCGCGCCGCCGCCTGGCACCTCCGCCACGATGGACCTGGCCGCAGCGCACGTACGCACCAACCGAAGCACATCCGGCCCAAGGGCGACCGCGACATGGCCACCGACGTCGACCTCACGGTCGAGCGCATGATCCGCGAGTTCCTCGCAGCCCCCGCTCTGCCCGACCCCATCCTCGCCGCCGTGCAAGTCGCAACCAGCTCGCCGACCACGCCGACGACCCGCACACCAGTGACATACTCGCCCTGTTACGTCGCTGGGAGGACAGCGGAGACTCGGACATCCTGACTGTTCCAGCCGGCTACGTGTTCTCCCGGGGAGACGCCAACCTGCTGAACTGGCTGCACGACGGTGACACCGCGCGCTGTGTCGACTTCGAATTCTCCGGCCGCAGCGACGTCGCCTTCGACGCCGCCGACCAGATCGAGCACATCAGCTCCCGCGCCATCCCCGACGACACCTGGCGTGAGCTGGAAGCCAACCTCGGAGTCGATCACCACAACAGGCGGCGGTTCGAAGCGGCACGGCGAACCTGCGCGCTGCGCTGGCTCGCCGTGCTCTGGAAACAGCGCCACCGGCGGGTGCGGGAGTTCACCGTTCAGCTCGATCGGGTACGCCGACTCCAACACTGACCGCAGGCTCTGCCAGGACATCGATCCGGTCGAACAGGTATGCGGCGCGAGCACGGGTGTCGGCGAACATGCCCACGGCGGCGAGTTGGCCGGCGGCGTACCACTCGAACGGCAGTTCGGCGTCGAGTGCGGGCGCGCTGGCTTCGGCGAGCGCGAGGTAGAGGTGGTCGACGTGGACATGCGGTTCCGGTTCACGTCGTTCGGCGCGCACATGCTGCTCGACGATCCACAGCGGCACGATCACCGAGGGGTCGTCGGCGCCGTCGGGCACATCGAATCCCGGGCCGGGCAACAACCGGGCGGCGAGGCCGGTCTCTTCAGCGACCTCACGCAGCGCCGCCTCGGCGGGGTTCTCGTCAGCTTCGACGTGCCCCCCGGGCAGCATCCACTTCCCAAGCCGGGGATGGTGGATGAGCCCGATGCGCCAGGCGTCGTTACGCCGGGCGAAAAGGAAGACGCTGGCGGTGGCGTGCTTGACAGTCACCCCCGCCATGCTGCCCCGATTCGGACAAGATCCCCAGCAGCGACACGCTCGTCGCTGATCATCGGCGCTTAGCGCGAGGCGGTGGCCAGCCAGGCGGCGAGATCCCCACGCGGCCCGCCCCGCCACAGCGCGACAAGCTCCGACGAGCTGTCGGCCAGTCTTGGCGCAGGTCAGCCAGCACACTTGTGCGCTGGCAGCGCGGGGTGACGCCGCGGGCGGCGAGGACGGCGTCCCGGAAGGCGAGCACCTCGCCGAAGTCGACGTCGAAGACCCGCGTGTCCGGCGGCCACGCCAGCCGGAACGCCCGGGTGTCCATCCCGCACGCCAGCAGGACCACCTGAGCGCACCCGCCACCCACGGCATCCAGGAGAGCCCGGTCGAAAAACCGGGTCCGGACCGCGACCTGATCGCCCAGCAACGCGAGGAAGTCCGACCCCGCCTGGGGTATCATAGCAGCCCAGTACGACCCGGCGGCGGCTTCCACGAGGTAACCGGACAGCTCGGGAATCCTGGACTTACGACCCACCTCCACAACGAAGCAACTCACAAGCCGGCTGGCCGCGAACCACCGTGAGCTGCACGCCCGCTTCACCACCTTGGGGCCCGTCTTCCTGGCCCAACGCGCGCTATTGGACAACGCCGTCACCGCCGAAGCGTTCACCAACGGCTTGCGCGGGCTGGCCCGGAAAGACGGCGCGAAAGACGGCCGGAAACACGGATGAGAACTCGGGGGGCATCGCGTAGCCTTCCCGCATGGAAACCGTGGTGGTGGGAGCTCGTGGCAGCCGTCTCGCGCAGGCGATGGTCGCGGAGTTCCTGGCCCGGTTGACCGCGTGCCCAGTCGTGAAGTTCCGGAACCGGGTCGTGCTGACCGACGGCGACCGGGATCGCAAGAGCACGCTGCGCGAGGTCAGCGGCGCGAGCGAGACCGGCAGCGGCGCGTTCACCAACCAGCTGGGGCGGGAGCTGCTGGAAGGCCGGATCGACATCGCTGTGCACAGCCTGAAGGACCTGCCGACCACGATGCCTGAGGGCTTGGTGCTCGCGGTGGCACCGCCGCGGCAGGACATCCATGACGCGCTGTGCGGCTCGACGCTGGCCGGCCTGCGCCACGGCGCTCGGGTGGGCACCGGATCGCCGAGACGGATAGCGCAGTTGACAGCACTGCGCCCGGACCTCACTGTCGTCCCCATTCGGGGGAACGTGCCGCCAAGGCTCGCGAAGCTCAAGACCGGCCTGGACGCGGTCGTCCTGGCGGCGTCCGGCCTGCGGCGCCTCGGGCTGGCGGAGCACATCACCGAGCTGCTCCCGCTGGAGGATTTCCCGCCCTCGCCCGGCCAGGGCGCCATGGGCATTCAGCTGCGGGCCGCTGACACGGAACTGTGGGACATGCTGAACGCCTACGGCGATCCCGCCACGGACGCCGCGGTGGTTGCCGAGCGCGCGCTGCTGGCCGAGTTGCACGGCGGCTGCTCGGTGCCGGTCGGCGCGTACGCGGTGCCCTCGGGCGCCGGGCTGACCCTCACCGCGCAGGTGACGTCGCTGGATGGGACACAGCGGGTGTTCTCCTCCGCCACCGGCGCC
>JBDTAX010000064.1:0-48480 GCA_039924425.1 Pseudonocardiaceae bacterium | reverse complement strand
TCAGCCAGCTCCTTGGCGTCGATCGTCTTGACCAGGGTGGGGGCGCTCGGGTCCGGCTGGGTGTCATAGACGTACACGTTCGAGCTGCGCAGCCCGGGAAGCAGCATGTAACGACGTTGCAGGCCGTGCGTGTCATGTCCGGCGTGGGCCAGCGCGCTGCTGCAGGCGTTCCAGCCGAAGTGGTGCAGCTCATCACCGAGGGTGGGCAGCTCCGCCCAGCCCACCACCTGGCCATACCGCGGCGAGCCGGGATCGACGTCGAGCACGGTCAGCGCGTCGGGCCGCTGCGCCAAGCGATCAAAGGCGACGACATAGGCGAGCTTTTCAGCCGGTGCGGCGGCGGCCTCAGCGGGACTGCGGTAGAAGGTCGGGTCTGGGGATAGTTGGGCCGGTGCGTTCATGAGGTTCTCCTTGGTTCGGCACGATGTCTTGGTGACTACCCGCGTTCTGGTGACTGCCCGCGTTCTGGTGGCTGCCCGCGTTCTCAGCGCGAGCGCGGTGCTGAGCCATCAACGGCTGCGGTGCTACGTGATTGTGCCGGGGCATCGGGGCCGCTCTTGCACGCCCGCCTGCCGCGGGTGCGCTGCCCCGAGCACGGCGTGCGCCAGGTGGACGTGCCGTGGGCGCACCCAGGGTCGGGGTTCACGTTGCTGTTCGAGGCGCTGGTGCTCACCTTCGCCGCGGCGATGCCGATCACGAAGGTCGCCGGCAGCGGCCTTCATACCGACGAGGGCGAGCAAGGATGGGCGCAAGATCAATACCTTACTTTATCTCCAGGTTCGACTGCGACGCTATGACAACTGTCGGGCACTGTTGAGCGTTCGCTTCTGCTAACGCCACAGCTAGCGAGTAGTGCTGCGTCATATTCATAGCCAGTCAGCAGAGTCGATCTTGAATTTAGAAGGTCGTTGGTTCCGACTGGGGCCGTCTCTGGGCCGTCAGACGTTGGGGAGAGCGTTTCCGCTGCTCAACCGAGACGCGCCGCTCCCTCGACGCTGGTGCCAGGAGGTGGAGCGGACGAGCTGGCCTGTAAGCCGGATCCTTTAGGCCAGGCCAGGCCTGCGCCACCGTCGCCGTGGTCACCCCGCTGTCGGTCAGCCGGAGACGGAACGCCTCCTGCCGCGCGCCGTAGCGCAGATCAACAAACAAATCTCTCGGGCCCTCAGCCTCCTCACCCAACAGCACCACCAACCGCGGCAATCCAGCCTCGCTGGCCGCCTGGAACTCCCACTCCGTGTACGACAGCTCCGGGCGATCAGCCACCGGCGAGCCATAGCGAAACCCCACCACCGCCACATACACATCCGCCGCCAGCACGGCATCCCGGCACACCTGCGCCGACTACTCCTCCTGCGGCCCGAAATACGCCATCTCGGCAATGGCGTCCCCGGCCCGAGCCACCGCCCGCTGCGCCGCCGCCACAAACGACCGCCCCACCGGAAACCGCGTCAACTCCGACGTATGACTCACAAACACCCGCCGTGGCCGCGACACGACACACAGCATCCCAGCCCCCACCACAACCATGAACAAGACCACCACAACGAAACAGTTCACTGAGAACTCATGTCAGGTCCACGAACAACGACGACAACGGTCCGAGAATCAGCGGTTCGGGGCCGCCCTGGAATGGCGGGATGGCCTCTAAGTGGAAGTGATCCCCCACGGTAGATGGGTCCACCCCGACCGATGGATCAGAACGGGGGCGGAGATCGTCATTGGCTGGGCCTGCGGCTCTCCAGGATCGCTTTCGACCAGGAGTCGTACTCGGCAGAAGGCATCCCCGCCTCGATCGCCCCGACGGCCGTCGCCGCTGCTTGCGCGAGAGTGGCATGAACCTGTGCGAACAACAGGGCGGCATCCAGCCGCTCTGGCGGATCCGTCTCCATGGCCCTCGTAATCCACTTCTCGGCTTCCAGGTAGTGCTCAGCGCCAGTCATAGGAACTCCTCCGTGTGGTTGACACCGTCGCGTCGTGTGAGTAACGGGATCGTACGAACCAGAAGCTTTCCGTACGGGTGGAGCTGGTAAAGGACGACGGCAACTGCGGTGCGGCGCCACCGGAGACCGGGGGGCCGGCGGTACCTGGCGGCGCTCTCCGGGTTGGTGATCTCAGACCGACCGATTATGCACCTAATCAGACGACGTCGTTCAGGATTTCCTGTAACAAGGCTGTTAATGTTCTCCAAGTTTGGCATGTCCCGCCTTCGGGTACCGTGAGGACTTTCTGTACGTCTTATGGCCCGCGTCTTCGTGTGTAGGCGCGACGCCTGCTGCCGTCAGGCCTCGGTGACCCTCTCTTCCGGGTGCCACAAGGCCACAGTCTTGCGGTCGTTGGGTAGCCGTGCCGGTCGCCGTCTGGGGACAGACCGGTACTTACATCAACTAATCGCCCGAGAGTTGGCCCCCGCGCTCGTTGAAGACGACAATCGAGTGTCCAGCCCCGAGCCCCGACACACCCTGCTCGCCCGGGCTCTGGCCCGGTGGACCGGCGAAACCGGGGAGCAAACGGTCAACAGCGATCTTGGCTTGTGTCCCTCGGGTGCCAGTTCACCCGGGTCGACGGGATGCCACACCAGCCCCAGCGTTCAAGATCATTCGTGGTCACCTTCGGCGCCCCAAGCGCCACCGTGCGTCGTGCCACCCGCGTGCCATTAGAGGGGGTCAGTAGGGGTCATCTGGGTCACCCCTGACCACGGTCGACCGCAGGTCAAGGCCTCGACCAGGGCAGCACTATGGGGTTCCCAAGCTCTAGACGCGGGTCACCCGTCACCCGCTCCACGACAACGGTCCAGCTCAGAGGGTGTCCTCTGGAGACCTGGACCTTTGTCTTAACCACAATCATCCACCCTTCGTGCCATTCCCGTGCCACTATCTGACCGAGACCAGCGCACTGGCCGAACCGTCCGCGCGCCCGCTCGTGATTTCGGCGGCGTGCGGACGAGACCGCGCCCGACGAGATCGACGAACTGTGAGTTGACGCCCACCCAGCTCGCATCAGGCGCCACGTCGCACCGGCGCAGCGAGCAGAACGCGGTGAGACACCTGCCTCCAGGGCGGCTCAAAGCGTCCGACCGCGGGCGTCCCGTGGTCGTGGAGCACGCGCCGATGCTGCGACACCCCGACTGAGAGATCCCCGACTCCTCCTGCGCGCACAGAACTCGCGTCTTCGCGTCTTCCGACACGCGGTCTCCCTCTGAATTACAGGCAGGTGTAACGATCTGCTGGGGTTTACGACATAATCAGCGACGGTCCGAGTTGGACCAAGGGTCGCCGCGGATCCGCTGTGGTGCGATGCGGTCAGCGGTGTCCAAGTGTCGGATCACGTCCGCGTCGCGCGGACTATCCTCCTGCGCAAGCACGCGAGCGAGGTCGAAGTGCAGCGACGACGACCGCTCCCGGCTACCCAGTACGGCAATAGCAGTCAGAGCCGCTGTGACGTCCTCATAGACTGTGGCGCCCTCGGCCAGCCGCCATGCTCGTGAGCTCCGCGCCGCCGGCACGGTCACGGCGCAGGCCTGCGATTCGGCGAGCAAACTACCGACGTCATGGCGCGCGAGGGAGTAGTGCGCCTGGCCACAGTGCTCGTTGGCCTCGTCAGTCAAGCTCGCCAGCGCTTCCGGTGAGCGCGGCGTCACGTCCGGCACGTCCGTCGGACCGAAGTCGTTGAGCACCAACCGGACACTCCCAGGCCGCCGCGTAGACGGCGGCCAGCTCCGGGCCATCACCCCTCTGGGTACCGCTTGCCAGCACGCGGCGCCAGCGCCTGGCGCACCCAGACTCTGACCCACCCACGCCGCGACCGTTGTCGAACTGACCATCGCGGCGGGGTCGCTGGTGGTGCTCGGCGTCACGGCGGTGATCTGGTTCGTGCTGCGGCTTTCCTGGGCATTACCTGGGAGTTGACACAAGCTGGAAACCTTCCGGTGGCGCGCAGCGATAACTGATCTGAGGGGACGCGTCGGGGAGACTCCGTCCCCCACCGAGGGAAGGGATCGCAATGCGAGTTGCAGAAGTGTTCACGCCGATGACCGCTGGTCGCGATGGTGACCGAGACCGCGACGACAGAGGCCGTGGACGCCGCGAGGAGCACCACGAGCACCACCGCGGGCACCATCGCGGGCACTGGGACCGCTGGCGCCGGTGGTGCTGGGACGACTAAGCACCGACCAGCTCGAAAAGCGGGCCCCTCGCACAACAGCGGGGGCCCGCTTTCGGTTGCTACGGCCGCCGCCGTTCGCGCTGCCGTCCGGTGGCTGACCTATGGATACCCACCGCTGGACTATACGGGTGGACATACTACATAGGCGACCCGACACCGGTGGTACGACTCCCGGTGCGCACCTTTCCATCCAGCGCCGAACCCCATGGTTTACCGCGCGCCCGCGCACCCCTAAGCTCGCTGCGACCTAGGTCCGTACTGCGACGACATGCGAGGCGCGCGATGCCCGGTACCGACGCCCGGCTGCCGGACGATGTCGTACCGCCTTACGTCGATGCGACCAAGGCGAGCATCGCCCGGGTCTATGATGCATCGCTCGGCGGCAAGGACAACTACGAGATCGACCGTGAGGTCGTCCGGCGGATCGAGCAGGTCGCACCCGAGATGGGCCAAACCGCGCGGGACAACCGAACCTTCTTGATCCGCGTGACGCGCTTCCTCGCCGGCCAGGTCGGCATCACCCAGTTTCTCGACTGCGGGTCGGGGCTGCCCACGGCGGAGAACACACACCAGGTCGCCCAGCGAATCCAGCCGGGTGCCCACGTGGTGTACGTCGACAACGATCCGGTGGTGCTCGCGCACGGCCGGGCACTGCTCGAGGTGAACGACCACACCCACTTCAGCGCCGCCGACATCTTCACGCCACACCAGGTTCTCAATGACGAGGTCGTGCGCAAGTACCTCGACTTCGCCAAGCCGATCGCGCTGTTCCAACTCGGGACGCTGCACCACTACGACGGTGAGCCCAGCCCGCGGCGCATCATGGCCGAATACATCGACGCTCTGCCGTCAGGTTCCTACGTGGCGATCAGCCATTTCTCCGACCCCGAGACCACCCCCGAGTTGAGCGAGCTCGCCCGGAAGTTGGAAGAAGCCTTCCGCCGAAGCCCGCTGGGCACGGGACTCTTTCGCACCCACGCCGCGATCGAGGGCATGCTCCCGGGCGTGGAACTGGTCGAGCCCGGTCTGACTCCGTGTGCCGCTTGGCGGCCCGACGGCCCACGGACCACCAAGCCGCTGCAACCCGTTCAGCACCTCATGGTCGGTGCGGTCGGGCGCAAACCCTGAACCGTGCTAGTAGCCAGGCGGTGTGGCGAGGGACACGGCCCGGATGATCTCGCGCAGCTCGGCGGGCCGGCGGGTGGGGACCACCCAGACGCTGGACTGGGTGCCGATCTCCGACTGCGTCACGGCCAGGGCTTGGTGCGAGCGAAATGTCGGGAACTGTGCCCGCTCGGGGTCTACATGGATGACTAGAGCGGCACGCATGAACGGTGCGGTCAGCATGCCGAGATAGAAGCCCATGGCCCAACCGGCTCGAGCTTTGACCCCGCGAGTCGGCGCGCTGGTGCTGGTCCGCTTCAACGCTCGCAGCTTCTTGTGGTCGGTGGTGAGCTCCAGCAAACGGACGGCGTCCCAGGGGCATGAGAAGACGTGGTAGCACTGGTAGGACGGAGTCGGGTGATGCCGTAGCGCCATCCGTCGAGTCGTGTACCGCGCCGACCAGCGGCGGCGCGCCGAACGCCGAGGCGTCCAGCGAACGCAGTGCGTTACAGGCACCCGACAACCGCTCAGACACCTTCGACAGCCGCACCACCAGGCCATCCAGAACTTCACCACGAACCTGAAGATCCGCCACAGTCCCTCCCCGTTGCCCCGCGACGTCCGCACAGCCTGGCAACCGGGGCATTGTGGCAGAGCCTGCCCCACCAATTCCGGACGTGCCGGCCCATGCGGCAGGATCGGGGACCATGAACCTGGTGCACATACCGTGATGCGGCTGAGCGCGCCGGTCGTGCTGCCCTGCGACGAGCGGTGCAGCGTGCTGCGCGAGGCGGTGGTGGACGTCGACGACACCGGCCGGATCCGGCACGTCGGGCCCTCGAACGGGGCACCGGCCGCAGCGGGGCCAGAGCTGGCGCTCACCGGAATCCTGCTGCCCGGGCTGGTCAACGCGCATGCGCACACCGCGATGACCGGGCTGCGCGGACTGGGTGGAGACCTGCCGCTGATGCGCTGGCTGACCGAGGTGATCTGGCCCGCCGAGGCGCGGTTGGACGCCGAGGACGTGCGGGCCGGCATGCTGGTCGGCACCCTGGAGATGCTGCGTGCCGGGATCACCACCAGCGTGGAGATGTACTTCCACTGCGACGCGGTGGTGGACGCGGTGCTCGCCGTGGGCAGCCGCGCGGTGGTGACACCGGGCATCATCGCCGTCCCGGGCTGGGACCGGCTAGGCAGCTGGGAGCAGATGCTGGAGGACATCAGCCGCTGGATCGACACCGACGGGATCCGCTTCGGACCGGGTGAGCGCATCGAGCTGGGCTACGGCCCGCACGCCGCCTACACCCTGCCCACCGAGGCGCTGGCCGCGGCCAGCGAGGCCGCCCGAGCACGCGGCGCGCTGCTGCACATCCACCTCGCCGAGACCACCGGCGAGGACACCGCGATTCGCGAGCAATACGGCTCGGTGCCACTGTTGTTGGAGCAGCTCGGGGTGCTGGGTGGCGGCGCGCGGGTGCTGGCGGCGCACGCCGTGCAGCTGTCCGACGCCGACATCGCGGTGCTCGCCCGGCACCGCGTCGGGGTCGCACACTGCCCCGGCTCCAACAGTAAGCTCGCCTCCGGCGTCGCTCGGCTGCTCGACCTGCGCGCCGCCGGGATCGCCGTCGGCCTGGGCACCGACGGCCCGGCCTCCCACGATTCCCTGGATCTGTGGGACGACGCGAGGCTGGCCGCCCGACTGGCCCGGCTGGCCACCGGGGACGCCGCCGCGCTGACCGCCGCGCAGGCGTTGCTGTTGGCCACCCGGGGCGGGGCGGCCGCCCTCGGGCGTTCTGACCTGGGCACACTGCGCGCGGGCGGGTGGGCCGATCTGGTGCACATCGGGGCCGACGCCCCGGCGTTCGCGGCCGGACTGGACGTGCCGGACAGCCAGCTGCTCGCCAACCTGATGTGGGCCGCCGGCGCCCACGCGGTCCGGGATGTCTGGGTGGCCGGCGACCAGATCCTCCGCAACGGCACCTCGACCCGGATCGACGCCGCGGCGGCCCACGCCACCCTGCGCTCCCGGATGTCCCGCATCGCTCACTAGCGACCTGGCCTGTGTGAGACTTGTTTAACAGTCAACAACCCATCTGGCGGCAAGCCCGCTGCGAAAAACGGAGTAGCATCGCTATACGTCGCACGGCGTGCGCAGTCAGTAATGACTCGCTGAGCACTCCCCCGCGAGAAAGATTAACGTCGACAGACTGGAGACGCGGTGGGTCGTCACGCGACCGCCCAGGAACCGCTGCACGTGCTGTATGTCGGCAATTCCGCCGATCTCGGAGCACTGCGCCGGTTGATGGAGGCACACGGAGCGATAACTCGCTCCCGACTCACCCCTGAAGTCACCGTCGTCATCGCCGATTCTTCGGTGCCGGCGGGCCACCCCGCAGTGCGCGACGCGGGCACGCTCGATATCCCGGTCATGGCGCCCGCCGAGGCGATCGTCCAGTTCGCCGATTGGCGCAGCCGCACCGAGATCGAGCCACCGACTCACCTGGCGGCGCCCTCGCCAGTTCCGGCTCGAGCACCGGCTACCCGAGTGAAACCGATCCGGCCGGCTGAGACAGGACGGCGATCCTGGCTGTTCCGCCGATCCGCCCGCTAACCCCGTAACCGCATCGACATGACGAGGTAACGGAAAGAGCCATCCCCGCTATCCGGCTCATCCGTTTGATCGGTGACTGGGCCGATGACCGGGGTGATGACGGTGGGGCGGGACGGCTCGGTGAACGACAGCGTCGCCCTCGGGGTGCTTACCGCAGCCAGCCCGTCCAGCAGATATCCGGCGTTGAACCCGATTGCCAATGGTTCACCGGTGACGCGGACCTCGAGTTCCTCCTCGGCGCTGGACTCATCTTCGGCTTGCGCGGACAGCTGTACGGTGCCCTCGGAAAAGGCCAGCCGCACCGGCGCGTACCGCTGAGCCACCAGTGACACCCGCTTAAGCGCGGCGATCAACTCACTGACCTGCACCTCCACGGTGGTGGCGGCTTCGGTGGGCCACAGTGAAGCGAACTTGACGAACTCACCATCCAGCAACCGGGTCAGGGTCTGGCGGCCACCGGCGGAGAAGCCCAGAAAACCCGCGTCGGCGGCATCGCCCATCGACAGCACCACCTCACTGGCCGGGCCGAGCGACTTGGCGACATCAGCCAGCGTCTTGGCCGGGACGATCACTGCGGTGGAAGGCACCGTGCCCGTCGGCGTCCACGGGATGCGCCGCTCAGCGAGGCGGTACCGGTCGGTGGCGGCCAGGGTCAGCGCCTCGGGGCCGATCTCCATGCGCACCCCGGTGAGCATGGGCAGTGTCTCGTCCTTGCTGGCGGCGATGGTGACCTGTGCGACCGCGGTACCGAAGACGTCGCCGCGTACCTTGCCCGAGGTGGCCGGCAACTCCGGCACCGCGGGGTAGTCCTCGATGTGCAGCAGCGGCAGGTTGAACCGGGCCGAACCACAGCGCACCGCAAGCCGGTTTTCCTCCACCGCGACCCGCACGTCCTTGGGCGGCAGCGCGCGGGCGATCTCGGCGAGCAACCGGCCCGACACCAGCACCCGCCCGGCGGACTTGTCGGTGACCGGCACCTCGATGCGGTTGAGCACCTCGAAGTCGAAACCCGAGACGATCATCGCGCCATCGGTCACCTCAAGCACCACACCCGCGGTCACCGGGACGACCGGACGGGCCGGCAGGCCCTTCGCCGTCCACGCGATGGCCTCGGCGAACGCATCCCGCTCCAGCTCGAACTCCACGTTACCCACCGTCCCTGCCAGTACTCCCGTGACGTCGGGTGTGTGAGCGTACCGGGGGCGACCGTGCTCGCCCGAGATGGTGGTCATTGTGTGCGAAGTGGTTGTCAACAGGCAGACCCATCACGCACACTGGAACCATCAGTGAACCAGCCGTAGGATTCGGCTCCACATGACCATCAGCCGAACCGATGGGTTGCGGGGCAACCGCCCGGTAAGCTGAGCACGCAAGCGGCACCTCCCCCTGGCCGCTTGCGTGCAGGCCGTCGACCGGGTGTCACCCGACCCCCCGGTGATGACTACCGGTCGACGGTCCTCCCCGCTGGCGGCTGATCACCGGCCCGCACGGCCGGCTGGACTAGCTGCCACGTGGAGGATACGACTCCCAGCGGTCCCATGACACCATTTGTCAGGCTAACCTGACGTGCGGCCAGCTACTGGTCGATCAAGCCATGGTCGATCGCGTAGCGCGCCAGCTCAACCCGGTTGTGCAGCTGCAGCTTGCGCAACGTGGACTGCACGTGGTTCTCCACCGTGCGGTGGCTGATCACCAGCGACTCGGCGATCTGCCGGGCGGTGCGCCCGGTTGCCACTTGGCGCAACACCTCAGTCTCCCGGTCGGTCAGCCGCGGCGCGTCAGTCCGCGGGTGCAACGCCATCCGGCGGTACTCGCCGAGCAACAAACCCGCCAAGCCGGCGGAGAACACCGCGTCCCCCTCGGCGGTCCGGCGCACGGCGTTGACCAGCTCAGCCACCGACGCCGCTTTCATCAGGTAACCCGCCGCGCCCGCCTGTACCGCCGCCAGCACGTCGGCGTGCTCGCCGGAGGCGGACAGCACCAGCACCCGGATGTCCGGCCAGCGCTCGATGATGCGCCGGGTTGCCTCAGCGCCGGACGGGCCACCGGAGGCGAAGTGCAGATCCATCAGCACGACATCGGGCGCAGCGGCGGGAATGATGCGCAGCGCGGCGGCACCGTCGGCTACGGTGGCAACCACCTCGAAGCCCTGCTCGGCGAGGTCGCGGGCCACCCCGGCGCGCCAGATCGGATGGTCATCGACCACCATGACCCGAATCATGCCCCGGCGCTCACCGCGCCACGGCGCGGGCGGATGCGGTTGCGGGCCAGCCGCACCTCCCATTCGATGCCCCGCCCCGGGCCGGTATCGAGAACCAGCATGCCACCCAGGTCATCCACCCGGCCCCGGATCGAGCGCGACACTCCCATCCGACCCGCACTCTCAGCGCCAGCGAGCTGCCCGTCACAGACTCCTGGGCCATCATCACGGATGGTGAGTACCACCTCAGCACCGAGATCTTCCACCAGGATCCATGACCTCGCCTCCGGACCACCGTGGCGGGCGGTGTTGGCCAACGCCTCGCGAACGAGCGCAACCAGCTCCGCCACGTCGGCGGATGGTAGCGGGACCTCCGTCGCGGGCGCGACGACCTCCACCCGGGGACCGGCCAACGACCGCAGCGCGCCGGCCAGGTCCCGCTCACCAGTGGCGTCAGGCGGGCTCGCCGCGAACAGGCACCGCAGCGCGATCTCTTGCTCACCGACCAGCCGGGCCAACTCACCGGCCTCCCCATCAAGCTGGCTACACCGGGCGCGCACCCGGGCCAGCACCTGCACCACGCTGTCGTGGACCGACCGGGCCAACCGCTCCCGTTCAGCGGTGGCCGCCTGCGCACGAACCGACCTGCGGAGCTGCTCGTCCGCCCGGCGCGCGGCCGTCGCGGCGAGCCCGAGCACAAATCCCGTCCCAACCAGCAGGATGGTGTCGCGGGCGAGGTTGGTGGTGAACACCCCGCGCAGCCAGATGTCGAGCACCGAGGCAGCGAGGCCGAACAGCGCTCCGCCAACCCAGCCGGTGCGTACCGCGGCGGCGACCATCGGACCACTGGCCCACACGGTGGTGAGCAGCGGGGTGTGCTGGGTGACATCGGTGAGCTGCCCGGGGGACAGCACCAACGCCGAAAGACTCGTCAGCGCAAGGGTCACCACAAGGTCAATCACGATGACATCGATCCGGCGGGTGCCGTCGTGGCTGTAGGCCACACACGTGAACCCGGTCCACAGCACGATCCCGGCCAGTGCGGCCCACCCCAAGCCGGGCCGGGCAAAGCCGTCGTGGTGCACGACAATCACCGCGATCGCGAAAGCCGCCGTGATGACCCGCAGCACAACCACACCCCGCCACAGCGGAGCCATCACGTCAGTGGCGGCCAACATGGCCTTGGATCATGCCATAGGCCCGTGAGTGGCGATGCGACTCCTGGCCCGCATCGCCACTCACGGGTTGTCCACAGGCGGGTTGTCCACAGGGTCGGCGGGGATGTCGGCGGGGGGGAAGGCGGAGCCGGCGGACATCACGCCATCCGGCGCGGCAGTGCTGGGTTCGGCGTCGCCGCTGATGAGTGCCCGGATTCCGGCGTTGAGCGCGGCGAGCAGCGGCACGGACAGCAGGGCACCGGCGATGCCGGCGAGCACTGAGCCCACCGCGACGGCCAGCACCACCGCCACACCGTTGAGCTCCACAGCGCGGCCCATCAGCAGCGGCTGCATCACGTTGCCCTCCAGCTGCTGCACACCGATCACCACGCCGAGCACGATCAGCGCCGACACCGGCCCGTTGGCCACCAGCACCACCAGTACCGCGAGCCCTCCGGAGACCACCGCGCCGATCACCGGGATGAATGCCGCCAGGAACGTCAGCGCGGCCAGCGGCACCACCAGCGGGGCGCCAACGACCGCCAGCCCGGTCCCGATGCCGGTCGCATCGACGACCGCCACCAGCGCGGTGGCCCGGATGAAGCCGACCAGCGCGCCGAAGGAGCGTTGCCCAGCGACGTCGGCCCGGGCGCGAACCAGGGGCGGCACCGCACCGAGCACAAAGCGCCACATCGACCGGCCGCCGTACAGGAAATAAATCAACATGAACAGCGTCAGCGCGGCGCCGGTGAGGTACTGCCCGAGGGTGACCGCGGTGGACAACGCGCCCGAAGTGATCGCGTTGCCGATGCTGGACAGCGACAGGTTCAGTGAGTCGAGCAGGTTCTGCAACTTCACCGGGGACAGGCCCAAGGGAGGATGGCGCAGCGACACCTGGATCTGCTGGACACTGGCGGAGATCTGGGTCACCAGCGCGGGCAACCCGGCCACGAAGGCCTGGACGACGAACGCCAACAGGCCGCCGATCAGCGCCAGTCCGCCGATCAAGACCACCAGGGTGGCGAGTCCCCTCGGCACCCGGTGCCTGGTCAACCAGTCCACCACGGGCCCCAGCAACGCGGTGAGCAGCAGCGCCACCGCCACCGGGATCACCACCACCCGCAGGGTGTTCACCACATAGCCCAGCACGATCACCATCCCGGTGACGGCCAGCAGCCGCCAGGACAGCGCGGCCGCCACCCGCAGCGGGTAGGGCACGGCGGCCTCCGCGTCACGGCTGGCCGGGCTGGGAGTAGGGCTGTGGTTCACGTGGCCACGCTATCCGCTCCCATCCCAGAGGTAAGGCTCTCGGCGAGACTAGTCGAAGGACTCCCCGGCGTCGGCCTTGGCGATCAGCGAGGGCGGGGCGGTGAACCGGTCACCGTAGCGGTCGGCCAGCTCTTTGGCGCGGGCTACGAAGCCGGTCAGGCCGCCGGAGTAGCCGTTCATGAACTGCACCACGCCACCGGTCCACGGCGGGAACCCGATACCCATGATCGAGCCGATGTTGGCGTCCGGAACCGAAGTGATCACACCCTCGTCGAAGCACTTCACCGTCTCCAGCGCCTCGACGAAGAGCAACCGTTCCTTCATGTCCCCAAACGGAATCGCCTCAGTCTGGATCGCCTCCGGGCGCGACGGGCCGAACCGCTCGGCCAAACCGGGCCACAGCCGCGTGCGCCTGCCCGCCTCGTAGTCGTAGAACCCGGCGCCACCGGAGCGCCCAGGGCGCTGGCACTCCAACACCATCGTGTCCACGATCGCGTCGGCCGGGTGCGGGGTCCAGGTGCTGCCCGCCGCCTCGACACCGCGCCGGGTCTCCTCCCGGATCTTGCGCATCAGCGTCAGGGTCAGCTCGTCGACCAGCTGCAGCACGGGTGCTGGGTAACCGGCCTGCAGGGTGGCCTGCTCGATGGACGCGGGTGGCGCCCCCTCGGCGAGCATGGCCACGCCCTCGTTGATGAAGGTGCCGATGACCCGGCTGGTGAAGAAGCCGCGGCTGTCGTTGACGACGATCGGAGTCTTGCGGATCTGCTGCACCACGTCCACGGCGGCGGCCAGCGCGGCGTCCGAGGTCCGCCGGCCGCGGACGATCTCCACCAGCGGCATCTTGTCCACCGGAGAAAAGAAATGCAGGCCGAGGAAATCGGCTGGGCGGTCCACTGCCGACGCGAGGTCAGTGATCGGCAGCGTGGAGGTGTTCGAGCACAGCAGAGCCTCGGGATCGACCACGTCGAGGATCTCAGCGAAGACTTGTTTTTTCAGCGCGGGATTCTCAAACACCGCCTCGATCACCAGGTCGCAGCCGCGCAGATCTGCCGCGTCATCACTCGGGGTGATCCGAGCCAGCACCTCAGCGCGGGCCTGCGCGGTGGACGTACCCCGAGCAACCGCCTTGTCTAATATCTTCGCCGTGTAACCCTTGCCCCGCTGCGCTGCGGCGAGATCCACGTCCTTGAGCACCACCTCTATACCGGCCAGAGCGCACGAGTAGGCGATTCCGGCGCCCATCATCCCCGCGCCGAGCACGCCGACCTTGCTGAAGGTGCGCCGCGGGTAACCGTCGGGCCGGCTGCCGCCCTTGGTGATGTGCCGCAGGTCGAAGAAGAACGCTTTGATCATGTTCTTGGCGACCTGGCCGGTGGCGAGGTCCATGAAGTAGCGGCCCTCGATCAGCAGCGCGGTGTCCACGTCCACCTGCGCGCCCTCCACCGCGGCGCACAGGATGTGGTGCGGGGCGGGCATCGGGGCGCCTTTGAGCTGCTTGCGCAGGGTGGCCGGGAACGCCGGCAGCAGCTGCGCCAACGCCGGAGTGGCAGGCGTGCCGCCGGGGATCTTGTAACCCCTGACGTCCCAGGCCTGCTGCGCTCGCGGGTGTGCGGCGATCCACTCCCGGGCCTTGCGGAACATTTCCTCAGGTGTGCTGGCGAGCTCGTCGACGATGCCGAGCACCTTGGCCTGCGCGGGACGCAGCTGCTGGCCCTGCAGCAGCAGCTGGGTCAGCGCGGTCACCAAGCCCAGCATCCGCACCGTGCGGACCACCCCCCCGAGACCGGGCAGTATCCCCAGCGTCACCTCCGGGAAGCCGAGCTTCGAGCCGGGCGCGTCCAGCGCGACCCGGTGGTGGCAGGCCAGCGCGAGCTCCAAGCCACCCCCCAAAGCCGCGCCGTTGACCGCGGCGACCACCGGGAGGCCCAGCTTCTCCAGCCGCCGAAACTGGCCCTTGACCAGCGCGAGGTAGGCGGCGAACTCGCGGGCGTTATCCGGTGAAATATGGCGCAGGGTGTTGAGGTCCGCACCGGCGAAGAAGGTCTTCTTCGCCGAGGTGAGGATGACCCCGGTGATCGAGTCCCGCTCGGCCTCCAGCCGGTCCACAGTCTGCCCCATCGACGCCACATAGCCGTCGTTGAGCGTGTTAGCCGAACGCCCCGGATCGTCCAGAGTCAGCGTCACAATGCCGTCGGCATCGATGTCCCATCGAATGCTCTCAGTCATGACTAGCTACACCCTCTCAATGATGGTCGCGATGCCCATGCCGCCGCCGACGCACAGCGAGGCCAGGCCGTAACGCAGGTCGCGGCGCTCCAGCTCGTCCACCAAGGTGCCCAGGATCATCGCGCCGGTGGCGCCCAGCGGGTGCCCCATCGCGATCGCGCCGCCGTTGACGTTGAGTTTCTCCGGTGGCACGTCCAGCTCCCGCATAAAGCGCAGCACCACCGCGGCGAAGGCCTCGTTGACCTCGACCAGGTCGATCTGGTCCATCGTCAGGCCGGCCTTGGCCAGCGCCTTGCGGGTGGCCGGCGCCGGGCCGGTCAGCATGATCGTCGGTTCCACACCGGTGACCGCGCCGGCCACGATCCGGGCCCTGGGCCGCAGCCCGAGATCCCGCCCGACCCGCTCGGAACCGACCAGCGCCAGCGCGGCACCATCCACGATCCCCGAGGAGTTGCCGGCGTGGTGCACGTGCTCGATGCGCTCCACCCAGTGGTAGCGCTGCAGCGCGACTGCGTCGAATCCGGCCTGCTCGCCGACCTCGGCGAAGGACGGTGCCAACGCGGCCAGGCCCGCCATGGTGGTGTCCGGGCGCAGGTGCTCGTCCCGCTCCAGCACGGTGGTGCCGGTGCGGTCGCGCACCGGGACCACCGAGCGCTGGAAGTACCCGTTGCTCCACGCCTTGGCGGCGCGGTGCTGCGACTCCAGGGCGTAGGCGTCGACGTCAGCGCGGGTGAAGCCCTCCACGGTGGCGATCAGGTCGGCGCTGATGCCCTGCGGGACGAAGCGAGCGGCGTAGGCGGTCTCCGGGTCCATCGCCAGGGCGCCGCCGTCGGAGCCCATCGGCACTCGGGACATCGACTCGACACCGCCGGTGAGTACCAGATCCTCCCAGCCCGAGCGCACCTTCATCGCGCCGAGGTTCACCGCCTCCAGGCCTGAGGCGCAGAACCGGTTGACCTGCAGCCCCGCGACGGTGTCGGGCAACCCGGCGGCCAGCGCCGCGGCGCGCGGGAGGTCTCCGCCCTGGTCACCCACCGGAGCGACTACCCCGAGCACGATGTCATCGATCCGCGCCGGGTCCAGGCTGGGGTGCCGGCGGCACAACTCGTCGATCAGCCCGGTGACCAGGGAGATCGGCTTGACGCCGTGCAGCGCCCCGGTCGACTTGCCCTTGCCGCGCGGGGTGCGCAGAGTCTCGTAGAGGAACGCTTCAGTCATGACGGGCTCCCGGTCTTGGGGTGCGGGACTTTCGAAGACACCGCGGATTTGCGGATCGCACGGTTGATGGCGAGCTGGAAGTTCGTGACCACGCCGTCCACGGTGATCGGTTTGAGCCGCTCCAGCAGGGCGATCAGCGACGTGCGCCGCTCGGGCGGGTGCCCATGCTCACGGTACTGACGCAACACGGTGTCGTGGAACAACTCCACCAGCTCGGTCGCCAACGCGCTGGTGTGCCGCTCGATGATCTGTTTAGAGGCCAGCTGCACCGCGAAGTCCATCTCGGTGCCGAGCAGGCTCAGCCCGTAGCCCAGCATGTCGAGACTGGTGAGCGTCCATGTCTGCGCCCGATCACTGGGGGTGCTGTCACTGGGGGTGCTGTCAGGCCGGATGACGCCCAGGGTCACCAACCGGGACAACTCATCGTCGGCCAGGGTGCGCCCGGCGCGGGCGTCGAGCTCGGCGCGGTCGACCGTCGCGGGTTCCTCGGGCAGCCACGGGGCGAGCAGCGCGCGGTGCAGGGCGAGCTCCTCCGGGGAGCGCTCCAGTGGGATCCGGGCGAGGTAGCCCTCGATCGCCGCCAGCGTGAACCCCAGCGCCTGCAGGTCTCGGACCAGCTCCAGGCGGGCCACGTGGCGCTCGTCGTACAGGCCCAGCCGGCCGCGTACCGCCGGTGGCGGGATCAAACCCATCCCGGCGTAGAAGCGGATGGTGCGCACGCTGATCCCGGTGCGCGCGGCCAGTTCAACAATGGTGAGCTCGTCGACCACCCGTGATCCCCACTCAGCGATCCCCACGTGCAGTGATCCCACGTGATGTGACAGGAGTACTGTACTATACGCGACAGTGCCGCTGTCACATGGCCGAATGTGGTTGACCTCACCCAGCACCACTTACGTCAGGGACGCCAGACCCGGCGATGTCGCGACCTCGGCACTGGAATGTCGGTCCCGCGGATGCCGATCCTGGGCGTGCCGATCCTGGGCGTGCCGATCCTGGGCGTGCCGATCCTGGGCGTGCCGGTCCCGGGCGTGCCTGTCCCGGGGATATCAGTCCTGGCAGCGCCGGTCCTGACCGGAACCACTCGGCAAGTCCGACACCGCACGGCGCGGCGGACATCGCCGCGATCAGCGGCTGTGTATTCGCATGCTGGGCGACATCACGACCGGGAGCATGACGACTGTTGGCGGCCCCTCGACTCGCGAGCCAGTTCCAGCTATCCGTTATCGCGGGGGACCGTTGGTTGTCGGGTAGCGGGGTGCCGCCCGGGAATGTCGTGTCCTTGATGACGTTGACGGCGTCAGGCGCCATGGGCAGGGTGCTGTGCGGTACCGACGAGGCGGAGTGGCCACCCGAGGCCGTCGGTTGGCCGCCACTTTCCCCTCGCAGGAAGAACCCGACGCCCAGCCCCGCGAGAGCCACGACAACCTGAGCGAGAGCAGGCACGAGCGCGATGCGGTGGCGCCGAGGGTGGCGCCCAGACGGTTGCGGCAGAGATGCCAGAAGGGCCTCCAGCGCGGCTGAGCTCGGACCAGTGACAGCCGGGCCAGCGGGGGATTCCCTCACTGGAGTCGCGGTGCACTGTGCCAGCACCGCGACAATCTGGTCGATGTGACGGGGCGCACACTTGAGCCCGCACAGATAGGTGCGTAATTCGCGCTCCGCGACCCGGTCACGTTTGGCATTCTCGATCTCGGAGATACGCGATCGGGCGATCTTGCGTTGAGCGATAGCCCCGGTCCTGGTGGAGAGGCTCTCTTGGGTCACGCGCCGCTTCTCGCGCAGCTCCCGCAGGTACCTTCCGAGGTCTTCCAGGGTGGCGATGCCCTCGAAACCACCTTCGGCGACCGACTCGTTCATTTGCACGTTCATTTGCACCCACCTCTCTCGTCACTGTTCGGAGTGCCCGGTTTGCGGGCACCTCGCTACGAGGATCAACAATCCGGCGCTGAGATCAACGAGACACGCCGGACCAGACCCGACGAGTACTCCGACAAGCGTGAATGACAGATCGCGACACGCTGTCGCGATGATCGCGACAGCGGATGCGGCGATTCTACTGCCACCAGGGCCGTTATGTAGTCGTTATGTAACAGCGACACACCGTGCACGAATCCTGGACGCGGCGACCACAGGACCGACTCGGCACACGTTCCCAGCAATGAGAGCGCGTGGCACAGTCGAAATTCACCTACGGGAGGACAGCGGAATGCGCGAGGGATCGAGTGGCGTACAGCTCACACTGCTCGGGGGCTTCGAGTGCGTCCACGGAGGGTACAGCGTGGCGCTGCCCCTCGGGTCCCAGCGACTGCTGGCCCTGCTCGCGCTGCGCGACTCCGGCATCCACCGGACTGTTGCGGGCGGGCTCCTGTGGCCCGACAGCATCCCTGGGCGGGCGGCGGCCAACCTCCGATCGGCCCTGTGGCGAGGCAGGCGCCTCGGCACCACGACCATGATTTACTCCGCTGGCCCGCGGTTGCGCCTGGCCTCCACAGTGGATGTCGACCTGCGACGGATCCTGGACCAACATCGTCACCTGTCGGACTCTCAAGCGAGCTGCCACAGCATCAGCGACCACCTAGCGCTGGTCGAGGTGTTGACCCGTCAGCTACTTCCGGAATGGTCAGAAGACTGGCTGCAGTACGAGTGTGGGCGCTGGCAACAGTTCCGGCTGCACGCTCTGGAGAACCTCGCCGGGCAGCTACTAACCGAGCAGCGGTACCTCAATGCCCTGCAGACAGCGCTGGCGGCCACCGCCATCGAGCCGACCCGTGAGACGGCCAACCGGATCGTCATCGAAGTGCACCTCGCTGAGGGCAACACCGCCAGCGCGCTGACGCACTACCAACACTATCGAGAACTCCTCCAGCGCGAACTGGGTGTCGCACCGTCAGCCCGACTGGCCCAGTTGATTCAGGAGCTCACCGGATCCGCGCCAGCCAAGGCGGTTGCCACCGGGATGTCCCTCTGTACCAAGACCCAGAGCTCCCGAACCTGACCGCAACCGGCACCGCAGGGCAAAGCGGGCGGCCCCATCCGGTCGGGGCCGCCCGCTGATCGCCACTCTGGTCAAGTGCTACCCAAGGATGGCCTGAACGAGTTGCTGCACCTTGGTGAGGGCTCCCTGCAGCAACGCTCCTCCCGCTGGCCCGGTCATCGTCATCGACACCATTGGCGAGGTCGACGGGCCGCTGACCGCGGGGCTGGTGGGGGTGAACACCGCGGTCAGCGAGTGCGTGCCCTGCGCCAGCTCCGAGGTGAGCATCGTGGCCGAGCCACCGACCAACGGCACTGGGGAACCCAGCGCCATGGTCCCGTCCTGGAACTGGACCGTCCCCGCCGTGATATCGGGCGTCACGGTCGCCATGAGCATCACCGGGGTGCCCTGGGGGCTCGGGGTGTTCGGGGTCGGCGTGAGCGTGGTCGTCGTCGACGCCGGTGTGACGGGAGCGGTGACCTTGACGGTCACCGGCGACGACGTCGACGGGCCGCAGGTTGCCGGCGCGCTGGGGGTGAACACCGCGGTCAGCTGGTGCGACCCGGCGGCCAACGCCGACATGGACGCCGCGGCGGTGCCGTTGCTGACGATCACCGAATCGCCGATGCCAGCGGCCCCGTCCTGGAACCGCACGGTACCGGCCGCCGCCGGGGTAACCGTCGCGGTCAGCGTCACCGGGTTGCCCTGGGCGACCGGCGAGGCCGGGGACACGACCAGCGTGGTGCTGGTGGCCGTGACCTTGGAGGCGGCCGGCGGCGCGGCGGTGGCCACGCCATCGACGAACAACACTCCCCCGGCCACGACGGTGACCACAAGGGCCCCAGCCGAGACCCGAGCCAAAAATCTGTTCTTACCCACGACGTGACTCCATTCCTGTTCAGACAAAGAGATGGCGGTGCCGGAGGGTCCAGCGCTGAGCGATGTGTGATGCGCCCCCATTCGCCCCCGGCGTCCCGCTGTCCTCCCGCATGTGAGAATCGACTGTGCCACGCAATCTCATCGGCGTGAACATGTGCCAAGCCAGTCCCGTGTTCGCGGCGTCTCGGATTCGTTCGCGGTGTGTCGCCACCGCGTAAAGTCCCTGTTCGGCAGCCGCCGCCCGAGGCCCGGTTACCCGATATGTGTCAATCCCGCTCCGCGCGCTCCGCCTGTAGCGGGGGCGCCAGCGGCGTCCCGTGACACCGCGATGACGTATGGGTGATGGGCCTAGCCCAGGCTAACTGAACAACCATCGCCCGGGGCCGTTGCGGAACGCCTCGAGTCCCGACATCGAGTAGGAGGACAAGGACCGAATGCATGGTGTGGTGATCTGGCTGACCGGACCGTCCGGAGCTGGCAAGTCAACCGTCGCGCAACAACTGCGGAAAGAACTGGCCGCGCTGGGCCGCAACCCGGAGGTGCTGGACCATCCGTGCCTCTCCCCTCATCAGCGGGGCTCGAGCTCGACGCACCAGCCGACGGGGTTGAGGCAGCGGTACTCCACCTGGATCTGGGTGGAGCCATCGGGGATCTGCCACCACTGCCGTCCGTTGGCGGGCAGCGCGCCCTGACCGTCGCCCCGCGCGGGCAGCTGGGTGCCCGAGTCGTCGTAGAACGCGACGTGGCGGTCAGCGCCCGCGTTCCAACCGGTGGCCAGGGAGAACCAGCCCCGCTGGATGAGGCTGCTGGCCTTGCCCACGGGGGCGCACAGGTAGCCCCGCTTGGGGACGATGTTGCCGCCGCTGTCCTTGGTGCAGGGGTCCCAGGTTCCCTGGCTCATCAGGTCATCTCCTGTCCGGTTCCCGCCAAGGCCGGCTGCCCGCCGCGCCTTGTCGATCACGTAGTCCCAGGGAAAGCTCGGCCCCGGGTCGGTGTGGGTGCCATCGCGGGCACCGATCGTGTAGTCCCAGTGCCCGATCACGCCGGGGGCGCGGTTCGCGACCCCGGCCGACCCGATGTGGTCCAGCGGGATGCCGCGCACCCGGGCGCGCTCAGCGAGCCAGCGGGCGATCCGGTCGAGCATCCCCTGGTGCTGCAACCACGTGTCGCGGGACCAGGCCGCGAACCCGGTGCAGCACACCTGATCCGAACGGGGGTTTCCGCCCAGCATCGCCCAGGCTTCCTCGGCGTAGTCGACGCACTGGATCGTGGTGGAGTCGTCGCACACGGCGTGGTAACTCACTTGGTTGCTCGGGTTGGCGAGATAGCTCGCCAATGATGCGGCCGTGGTCGCACCCTCAGCGGTGTGCACGGCCAGCCAGATCACCGAGTCGCCACCGCGCCCCGAGTGGTTCGGTGACCACACGGCATAGTCAGCCACGGGAGACCTCTCATCACAGGTTGAGGGAGAAGAAATCGGCAACCGTGACGGGGCCATTGTCCCAGGACTCCTGGGGTCGGGGAACGGTCACGTATTCGCCCTGCAGTGTGGTGGCCGACGCGGTGAGCCGCAGATAGCCGTGACGGTCGTCAACGTAATTCTCCAGGGTCACGTCGGAGTCAGGTACCGGCCATGGCTTGGGGAGGCGGTTACCGGCCTGGTCGCGGGCCATCGGGTGCAGGTGCCAGTACCCGCCGGCACCGGCGACCACGTAGGGCACCCGCCGGCCGCCCAACGGCCGGGTAAAGCGTTGGTAGTTGTGCACATGCCCGGTGAACACCGCGTCCGGGGTGCGCCCGGCGCCCTGGAATGCGGTGTCCAGGACGCCACCGAGATGGGCGCTGCCGCCGTGGTGGGCGTCGGCCGAGTACAGCGGGTGGTGCAAGGTGACCAGCAGGAAGGCATCGCGGGGCGCAGCGGCGAGCTCGGCCCGCAGCCAGGCGATTTGGTGGTCGTCAAGTCGTCCGCCCTCGGGGACGTTGGTGTACAGCCCGATGATGGTCACAAACGGTGCGCGCAGTGTCCAGAAGACATTGGGCTGGACCATCGTGTCCCGGTGGGTCTCCTGAGCCTCGGCCGCCAGGCGCGGGGTCGTGGTGCAAAAGTTGTCCACGAATGCCGCCAGCGAGGGCTCACCGTCGGTGATCGGGTCACCGTCATGATTCCCCGGGATCGCCAGGATCGGCGCGGGGTAGGTGGCGTAAGGTTCATACAACTGCGGGTAATACTCACTTCGTTCGCCATTGTAGTAGATGACATCGCCGAGCAGGTACAGAAATGCCGGCCGACCCCCGGCTGGGGCGGTGAAGTCTTTCTCCATCGTTGCGGCGACGATTTGCTGCGGCTGGGGGGATTTCACCCCGCCGGTGTCGCCCATCATGTGTAAGACCAGCTTGCCGGCGTCTCGGATCGCGGCCACGGCATCGTTACCCAGGACAGCGTCGAGGGCGAGCCGATAGGGGAAGGCACCAGTGGACGGTGGCAAGGGCTGGAAAGTCTGATTCGCCCGGAACCCATGCCGCTTGATGACCTGATCCTCAGCCCGGCGATCCAGCGGGGGACGACGAGAAACCGGCGCAACCGGGACTGCGCTGCCATCATCCACGAGAAGCTCCTTCCACATTGCCGTTCTGGTCACCCATAGCGTGGCGGACCGCACCCTCGAAGGGTTCGAAGTCTCAACCGACGCGGTCCGTCAAGCTCAAGAGCGAGGTTAGTTAGCGACATGGATGTAGGAGGTCGGGTGATCGGCTGGGATCGTCCGGCTGCCGTAATTATGGGGGTACGGATCCCACCAGTTGTACTCCTCGATCGTGATGGTGCCGTTGGAATTGACCACCGCGACGAGAGCAACATGGCCGCGAGAGCCGGCCCCCGACACGCCAGGCCCAAACGCGGCGATCGAGCCGACCGCCGGGACGCTGTCCACCCGATAGCCGATATTGCGCGCATTGTCCGCCCACGTGTCCGCGTTACCGAACAAGTGGCCCTTCATGTTGTTCTTGAACGGAATCTCGTACTGGTGGTTCATCCGGTACGTCACAAACGATGTGCATTCCCGCTTGTCGAAACCCCAACCGTCACCGCCGGGCGCGTCGGGAGCATCGTTTTTATACGGGTAGTCATCGCCGATAACCCCGCCCCGGACCGACCCACCAGACGTATCATGTCCGTTGAGAACCCCGCAGGGGTTCGCGAAGTTTGACTGCCCCCGTTCTTGCCGGATTATGTCGCACCTACCGCCTGACCCCAGTTGTTGCCTGACGTCTCCGCCTGTGGATACTATCCTACCGAAGCGCCTTTGCGGTTATACGCACGTTCACGGCGTTTCCTCGGCATGCGCGTGCGCCCTGTTGTGCCAGGCGGCGATGGCGCGATCAGCATCCGGGTAGTGCCGGTGCGCCGCCGCGGGCCAGGTCGCCCACGGGTGCCAGTTTGTTCCTCCGTGGCTGATGCGATAGGCCTCCTTGGCGTTGCACAGACAGTTAAAGGCGCACGCGTCGGTTACTTCGGGATGCCAGTGGCTGTTGATCTGAAACAGGCCGCGGTCTGTGGAGGGCGGCCTGTTGCCCGCCGTGTTCTGGGCATCGCAGCGGGCTCCGGATTCAGCGAAGACGACGGCGAGCGCATTACGTAGAATGCCGTCGTCTTTGAACCCGGCATTGACGAGGGTCTGAACCAGGGTCACGTCATCCAATTTAGCCATTTTGTTACTCCATGAGATTCTGCGAGTTCTGGTGAAATATGCGATACCGGAACCGGGGGCGAGACTCCCCGGCTCCCCGAGCTCCTGTGGACACAGGCGACTTGGCGGTTACCTGTGACCAACAGGAGCTTCGTTGTCCCGATCACGCCGAGCAGGGATCGGTCACCTCAATAGATGCAGCGGCAGGTAAACCCGTCACAGTAACCGCCTCTCGCATTGTAGTTCGATTTGCAGTAATCGACGCACGCTTGATTGTCGCCGACAGGGAAGCATGGGTGCCCAAACCACTGTGGCGTAATACCATCCGCACGACTCGGGGCGGCCGCCAGCCGCACTGCACCCGTTGCGGTAGCCCTCCCAATCGACAGGTGGGCGGAAAATCCTGGCACAGACATGATCAGCGCTCCTTCTTTTATCTTTGTCCTCAGGGACGGTCGTAATAGGTGGAGAGTTTGGTGACGAGGAAGGGGAACTCCTCGGTGACGTCTACCCGGACGAAGTACTTCTCGGTCACATCAGTACGTCGATGGGTGTATGAAAATATCACCTCGACAATTGTTCGTGAATTGCTCAGAGGAGAGCGTCGAGCTTCCACCGCCGTCAGAGCAGACTCGGCGCCGTGAGCTTCAGCCGCCTTTTCGTAGATAGCCGGATAGCGAACCGCCAGGTAGTTGAGTGCGCGGTGCTCATCGGTCGCCCCAGCATTGTCAGCCACCTGCATGAGCCGGTCGAACAGCTCCGTGGCCGTAGCCCGGAACTCCTCCTCGGGACTGTCCGCCGGCCGAGGGATCTGGTGGATGAGCTCGTCACGATCGAAGGAGTACAGCTGGTCGAAGACCACGATAGGGACCATCAGCCCGTTGCACGCCTCCGGTGGCGAGATGGGGCCCTGCACACCGATGACCACATCGACGTCGCTGGGATGAGGCCTGGGGCGGACGGCCTCGATCAGCAACTCAAAATCTGCCGGATCACGCGGAGCCAGCAGGTAGGTCTCCAGGCCCTCGATCGTGAAAACCCAGCACATCTGGCGGGCAAGATAGCGGTTTGCCCTATCAGCGAGAATTGTTTGCAACGCTTGCCTGTCGGTCTGCCCGGCGGTGTCGGCCCGCCCGGTCACCTGGGCGAACTCCTTCTCTACCGCTGGGCTGGAAAATCGCGGATCGACCTGCCCCAGCGCAAAGACGAAGGGCGCCGGAAGAGGCGACTCCGGGATGGCGGGCGCCGAGGATCGGGCAATGGGCTCACCAGGTGCAGGTTGTGGTGGTAGGACTAGTTGCTCGGCGACCTCAAGTTGACCCACTGCCTGTTTCCTTTCTCCGTGGTCTAGCGGCGTTTGGAGAAGACCATCCAGTTATTGAGTCTCCTGGCCCGCTCGGCGCAGCCACCGCACGGTCGGATCCCCACGATCGAGGTTGCTTTCTTGAGGACGTCCCCGAGGCCGACGTCCTCGTCGCTGATGAACCCGGGAAGGCGTACCCGGCGCGGCTCGCGCCGATCTTGGCCGACGGGACCGTCCGGCGGGTGCTCGCGGTTCATGCTGTTGCCTTTCGTGGTTGGGTTCTCGATAAAATCGAGTACGCCGCCCAGGCGTTGAGCAAAGGCGGCACAACACTGGTACGCCGCCGTGGGCACGTGGTGGTGATAGCGTGCTTGACTTCGATGGCGGCCGCGGCGGGAAACATCGACCACAGCAACGCGATCGCGCCGGTCACAAAAGCGGTGGCAAAGCTCGTTCCCGCCAGAGTGCGCGGCGCACCCCGCGGACTGAGGCTGGTCACCTCCTCGCCCGGTGCGCCCAGCCCGCGCCGGCCCATCGAGCTTCCGAGGTTCGACTGAGCCATCGGCCGCCCAGTGAGGCCATAGCCGACGACCGGGATCACCCAGGGATGGCGGGTGATCGCACTACTCCCCAACGTCGCCTGGTTACCCGCCGCCGCCGCCACGAGTACGCCACACCTGGCCGCGTAATCCAGCGCATCGCGCAACTGTCGTTCATCTCTGGTCGACGGCGAGGACATCGCGGCGCTGAGGTTCAGTACCCGCGCCCCCGCTGCGACGCAGTCACCGATCGCGGCGGCCAGCTGCTGGGCGGTCGCACTGGGCAGCAGCTCGCCCTCGGTCATCTCCTCGGGAAAAATGGGACGCACCAACAGACTGCAACCAGGGCAGATCGCCGGTGCCGCCGAGCCTCTGCGCGCTGATAAAATACCGGCTACGAACGTCCCGTGCTGACCGGCGCTGCTGCTAGCCTGGCGGCACCGACCACCCACTCCCCCCGGGATATCGTGAATGCGGGCACTAAGCAGGTCAGGATGGTCGAGAACGACAGGCCCGTCGAGCAACGCGACCACAATTTCTTCGCTGCCACTGGTGAGCGCCATCAGCGGCGGAAGCTGGACAAGCTCAAGCGGAGTCATTCGATCACCTTTCCCCTCCGCTAGGCTAGCCCACTCGGCTATGCCGTCAAGAGTGTTTTCGGAACAACTAAGCGCGACCAGCGATAAGGCGTGCATGACGCGTCACCGCACTGTGAATGACGCGTGGGATGACTCGTCGAGCAGCAGGAAAAACGGCTGCCGTCGGGCGCGGTCCAGCTAAGATCGCTGATATTTACGTGACGCCCCACACACGCCACCGCAGGTCGCTCTTGATTTTTCTGCGCATATCCTTGACAGTAGCTGGTCGGCACACAACTCTTGACGACGTGGCCCAGCAAGCTAGCCTCCTGGCGGGGAAATCCATTCATGAGGCTCCACCTGAAGCTGGTCCAGCTCCCAGCGTTGATGGTATTCACCCGCGGTAGAGCGGACATCGCGATCGCGTTTCCTCTCGGCTATCACGACCTGCTCAGCGAAGGAGTCATTCGCCATGCCCAATGAGCCAGAAACCACGACTCTTGTCGACCTCGCCAAGGAGATAGGGGCAACGAAGGACGAGATCGATCGACTTTCGCCGGAAGTCCGACAACTCACCAAGGGACAATTACTGGCACTGTGGGGGACCAGAGACACAAAAGGAGCTATTGACGCTTTCCACAAATCCCACGATGGTAGCCACCTGCCGTCCGCGAAGGCAATATCGACCACCACCGGCGCGCCCTTGCACTTGACGTTGCATGACGTCAGTTCCATCCAGAAGATATTCACACCGGAACGTGTCCGGGCGGCTCTGGGCTCGGCCGGCGCCAAGGCTGGTGCCGCAGAGGCGGCCGATTACGTCTCGTGCTGTTGCTGCACTCCGTGCTGCTGCTCCGGGTCCATGCTGGAGAACACGGACGTCGTGACCTGATCGAACCTTCAACCGGGCGGGTTGTTCGCCTCCGCCTGGCCATGGCCGGCGGAGGCGAACAACTACAGGCTCATCGGGGGAATTGATGCGTATTCTGCTCATCTGGCCGTTGGCGCTTACCGAGCCGGACTGGGGCGCCGACCTGGGCGCGGTGTCGGAACCATTGGCCCTGGAGTACCTGGCGGCCGCAGCCAAGGCCGATTCGCACGACGTGCGAATTCTCGACCTGCGGTTGCACCCCGATGACCTGGACACGGTACTCGCCGACTACCTTCCCGACCTGGTCGGTGTCACGGCGTACTCGATGCATGTGAGCGCAGCGCTCGCGGTCTGCCGGCGCGTCCGCGAGCTGCTGCCCGGCGCTCGAACCGTTGTCGGCGGGCACCACGCCACCTTCCTGCCGGATGACTTCTTCCGCAGCGAGGTCGACTACGTGGTCTGCGGTGAGGGCGTGGGGCCGTTCCAGACCCTGCTCAGCCGGCTGAAACGGGGCGAGGAGGTCGGGGGCATTCCAGGCCTGTGGTCCAGAGTCGCGGGCGTGTTCACCCTCGGCGGCCCGGAGGCGCCATTCGACGTGGACGCCCTGCCGGTGCCGGACCGGTCCGGCACCGCAGCCGATCGGCACCTGTACTTCATCGACTGGATGCGGCCTGTCGCCCTGCTGCGGACGACCGTTGGTTGTCCGTTTCGCTGCAGCTTCTGTTCGCTCTGGCAACTCATGGGTGGGCGCTACCACATGCGGAACATTGACGCGGTGGTGGCCGAGCTCGCCACGATCCAGGAGGACTTCGTCTTCCTCGTCGATGACGAGGCCTTCATCCACGGCCCACGCATGACGAAGCTGGCCGAGGCCATCGCCACCACGGGCATTCGCAAACGCCTGTTCGCCTACTGCCGGATCGACTCGCTGCTGCGCAACCGCAAGGTGCTGGCGGCATGGCGGGAGATCGGCCTCGAACGTATCTTCGTCGGCATCGACGCCGTGACTGAGAAGGATCTTGACGAGTACCGCAAGAAGATCAAACTCGCGCAGATCGAAGAGGGGCTGCGGGTCGCGGAAGAGCTCGGGATCGAGATATTCGCCCAGTTCGTCGTCAATACCGATTACCGACAGCGGGACTTCCATCGGCTCGCCAGATTCGTCGAGCACCACCGAATACGGTTTCCCACTTTCACCGTGCTCACCCCGCTGCCCGGCACCGAGCTGCTCGCGTCGTTCGACGACGTGGTGGCGCGGCAGGCGAATGGGCGGCCGAACTGGGACCTATTCGACTGTCAGCACGCGGTGACCGCGACCCGGCTGCCCCCGGAGGAGTTCCACGCCGCCTACCGGAACCTCTACCAGCTCTTCCGCGGCCGGACCGGCGAGTTCCGTCAACAGCACGTGTCCGTCGGCGGGGCGGAACCGGGCCGGGGACACGTAGCGACGTGGTGAGCTCACGCGGAGCCTCCGCACTGGAAAGGACGTCAGGACGTGACAACCGATCACCTGGTGGAGCCGCGGCTGTGCGCGCTTCCCGTGCAACTCATCTCGATGCGCTCAGCGGTCATCCTGCGCCGGGGCGCGACCGAGGTCAGGATCGACGGCGAGCGGTCCCGGGAAGCCGTCGAGACGATCCTGGCGGCGGCCAGCGGGCAGGGCGCGACTGTGGCGGAAGTCTGCGAGCGGTTCGCCGAGCCGGACCGACCGGCGGTCACGCGCCTGCTGGACCAGCTGCGCACGCGCCGCCTGCTCGTCCCCGCAGGCTCGCCGACACCCACCGAGAAGAACACCGGCCCAGATGACACCAGCACGGGTGACACCTCCGTCGGGGACAGCCGGCTCGACATCTTTTACTGGCACTTCGGGCAGCGCGGCGCTGATGTCGCGCACTCCCTGTCCTCGCGTCAGATCGCGGTGGTGGGTGTCAATGCGGTCTCACAGCACCTGGTCCGCGCGCTCACCGCGATCGGCGCGACGAACGTGGCGGTCCTCGACTACCCGCCGCTGCGCGGCGCCGAACGCCGCACGACCGACAACGACTCCGGTTGCGCCGGTGCCGCGGTGGGGCACGCCGACTGGCTGGACCGGGCCGACGCAGACCAGCTGCACTGCGTGATCGCGACGTCCGACTTCGACGCATCAGAGTGCCTGCGCCTGTGGAACCGGTTCTGCGTCGAGCGCCGCATCCCCTTCCTGCCAGTCGTGCAGCGTGACCTCCTCGGCACGGTCGGGCCACTGGTGCTGCCGGGTGAGACGCCCTGCTACGAGTGCGTGCGCGCCCGGGAGAGCTCACACCTGGACGACCCCGCCGCGCGCCACGCCGTTGCGGAAGCCGCCTTCGAGGGGCAACGGTTCGCGGCTCTGCATCCGGCCGCAGCCACCGTGCTCGCCGAGTTGGCCTCCGTTGAGTTGTCCAAGTGGTTCGGCGGCGGCCGGCCTCCCACCCGCCAGGTGGGGACGCTGGTGGAGGTCAACGTGGCGGAACCAGCGGTGACGGTCCGCAAGATCCTGCGGGTGCCTCGGTGCCCGGTGTGCAGTCCCAGCAACACGCACTCGGCGGGTGCGGTCCGCGTCAGCGCCCAACAGTGACAGAGACTCCCGACGACAGAGCAGGAGCAACGGTGGTGACAAGCACGATCAACCCGCCGCCACAACGCCTGGCTGAGGTCGTGGACCACCTGGTGGACCCCAGGGTCGGGATCATCGGCTCGGTCACGGAGATCCGCAAGGAGGCCGGTGGCCCGGCCTTCTTCCACTACGGCGCCGAGGCCGCGAACACCCTGTCCTTGACCGGGCGGGAGAACTTCCGCGTCACCGGCGGTGCGGCCGCGACCCGGGACAGCGCGGTGGCCAAGGCGATCGGCGAGGCGATCGAGCGCTACTGCTCGGCCTGGTACGTCCTCGACGAGCTGCCGAGGACGTCCTACCGGGACGCCCCGTTCCCGTGTGTGGCGCCGGAGGAGTTCGCGCTCTACAGCGAGGAGCAGTACGACCAGCCCGGCTTCGCGCCGGTCCGCTTCACCCACGACACCGCGCTGCGCTGGACGCCCGCGACGGAGCTGGCCACCGGCGAGTGCGTGTACCTGCCGGCCGCCCGCGTCTACATGCCCTACGCCTTCTATACGGAGGCGAACGACGCGCCAATCGTCCAGCCGATCTCCACTGGGCTCGCGTGCCACCTGAGCCAGCAGGAGGCCAGCATCGGTGCGATCTGCGAAGTGATCGAGCGGGACGCGGTGACGATCACGTGGCAGGCCATGCTCGCGCCGCCGCGGATCCGCGTCGAGACGCTGCCGGAAGAGCTTTATGACCTCGTCGCCCGGTTCGAGCGCGCCGCGGGCACCGTCGTGATGTTCAACATCACGCTCGACCACGGCGTTCCGACAGTGCTGTCCGTTTTGCGCGGTCACCACGACGGCTCGCCCGCGCTGGTCGTCGCGGCATCCACCTCGCCGAGCCTGCCCGATGCCACCCGCAAGAGCCTGGAGGAACTGGCCCACACCCGCAGGTACTCCCAGCTGATCGCCACCCACAGCGCCCGGTTGGCGCCCGACCCGCCGGAGCACCCCGGTGTCCAGGGCCAGCGGGATCACCTCAACTTCTGGGTCGACCACCGCAACCTGCCGTTGGCCGAGCACCTGTTCGCGTCCCCGGAGCGGGTGGACTACGACGACCTGCCCAACCCGGGCACCGGCGACCCTGATGAGGATCTGCGCCTGCTCGTCAATCGGATCACCGGTGTCGGCGAGCGGGTCCTGCTCGTCGATCTGACCACGCCGGACGTGGGTGGGCTCGGTTTCTCGGTCATGCGGGCCGTCGTCCCGGGTCTGCACCCGCTGCAGTTGGGCCACCGGCTTCGCGCCCTGGGCGGACGGCGGCTGTGGACCGTGCCGCAACGGCTGGGCCACCCCGGCATCAGCCTTTCCACCGGGGACAACCCGGCCCCGCACCCGTATCCCTGAACCCGACATCCATGAAACCGACAACCGGTACTGAAGGGGGAAGCAACGCAGTGACGAGCAGGGATCTGTGGACCGAGCTCACCCACCCACCCGCCCCGGACGACGAGCTGTGGGGCCTGTTCCACGAGAACTCCAAGGTGGGTCGGCACTTCCTCGGCCTGCCGGACGCCGCGGTGGCGGCCCGGATGCGGGAGTTGCCGGAGTCGCTGTCCTACGAGCAGTACCGGGCCGTGCCGCTGCCCCGCGACCGCACGCCACTGAGCGCACCGTTGGGGCCGGTGATGCGTGGTCGCACCAGCGTGCACGCCTTCCAACCGGACGCCGTGCCACTGGGGCAGCTGTCCAGCCTGCTGTACCACGCCTGCGGCGTGACCCGGCCCGCAGCCGAGACCGGCCAGGTGCGGTCGTGGCGGGCCGCGCCGTCGCCGGGTGGGCTGTACCCGCTGGAGCTGTACCTGCATACCACGCGAGTGGCCGGGCTGGAGGCCGGGCTGTACCACTACAACCCAGTCCGCGACGAGCTGCGCCATCTGAGTGAGGGCGACATGACGCGCGAGATCGCGTCCTGTTTCGTGCAAGGGGCCATCGCCTACGACGCGCCGGTGTTCGTGTTTCTCACCGCGTGGTTCGAGCGGGTCACGTTCAAGTACGCCGACCGCGGCTACCGCTTCGCGTTGCTGGAAGCCGGGCATGTCGCGCAAAACCTCAACCTGGCGGCGGGCGCGCTCGGGCTCGGCGCGCTCAACCTCGGTGGGTACTTCGACCACGAGCTGGACGACCTGCTGGGTCTGGACGGCGTGAGCGCCTCGACGGTGTATGCCCTCGCCCTGGGTCGACCGGACTTGGGACGACCGGACACGGGGGAGCAGGCCGCGGAGCCGCGCGGTGACTAGTCTCAGGCCCGTTCCCGCGCCGGCGGCCGCCGGCCGCGTCCCGTTCGAGGCGGCCAGGGCGACCACACTCGGCGCGCTGCGCCAGCTGCTCGATGCCCACGGCGGCCCGGACCGCTGCCTGCTCGTGGACCTCAGCCTCGGTGCCTGGCGCGGCCACGAGGCGGCCCGTCAACTGGGCGACCAGCTGGGTCTCGCCCCATCCCTGCCGCGCCCGGGCCCGAATTCGGGCCTGGACATCGAGCAGCCAGGGACGCTGCCGCGTTGCGCCGAGCAGATCAGTGCCGGCATCGACGTCGAGGCGGCCGGCGACCCAGGTAGGCGAGCGGCGACCCGCCTCGCCGATCAGGTGATGGCCGCGCTTGGCGAGCGCGCGAGCGAGACTACCGTTCTCGTTCTCGTGCCCCGGGTTCTCGCGCCCCAGGTTCCCGTGTCCCGGCCCGTCGCCGGGTGGGAGGACGAGGACGCGGCCTTCGTCCACTCGCTGGCGGCCCGGTTGCGACGGGCCGGTGGGATGGTGCGTCTGGTCGCGACCGAAGCCGGCGCGCCCGCCCTGCCAGCGTCGTGGGCGGCGACGTTCCCGGACAGCCGCCCCACCCCGGGCAGCGACACCGCCGTGACCACGGCACCATCCAGTGACCCCGCGCTCGGTCTCGTGCCGGGCCTGCTGGACCCGATGCTCGTGCTCGCTCTGCGTGCCGACGCGACCCGGCTGGTGAGTCTCCCGATGCTGCGGGGCGGGCGCCTTGTCATCCCACCGGAATGGCGGCACGCCGCCGAGAACGCCCCGCCATCGGGCTACGACGAGCTGGGGGCACGCGCGTGCGGCGTGCCGTGGCTTTGTGCCTACGCCCAAGCCCACGGTGGCGCGGCGAGCGCCGACCCGAGGCTGCTGTGCGCGCAGGCGTGGGCCACGTTCCGGGAGGGCGGCGGCGGCGTCGCCCTCCGGCTGGCTGGGCGCGCGGTCGAGCTCGCGCGCGGCGAACGGGAGCAGGCCGCGTTACGGGCCTGGCTGGACGGCATGCGCATCGCACTGTTCCGGTACGCCGAAGCGGCGGCATCACCCGACCCGTCCCCGGAGCTGCCCCCGGCGTTGCGGGGATTCCTCCTCCAGGCCAAAGGCTGGGGGCTGGCCATGGCGCCGGAGGCCCCGCAAGCGCATCCAGCCCAAGCGCATCCAGCCCAAGCGCATCCAGCAGAGGCTTACCTCGCGCAGGCCCGCGAGCTGCTCGCCGATCCAGCGGACGAGCGGGAATACCTGTACCTGCTCAACATCTCCGCACTCGCCCGAATGAAGGCGGGCCACCCGGAGGAGGCGCTGGGGTGGGAGCGCGAGATCGAGGCGCGGGCGGCCAAGCTCATCCCGCGTGACTACCAGCTCATGTACGTCAACGCGATCAACCAGGCGCGACTGTACCGGCGGCTGGGTGCCTACCACGCCGCCGAACGGTATTACCACGGCGCCTTCGCGACCGTCGAGGGCTTGCGTTCCGAGAGCGACGCCGTGCACGCCAACGCGTGCCTCGGGCGGGTCGCGGCCGAGGCGGGGAAGGTCGGCGAGGCGTACCGCTGCTGGCTCCGCGCGGCGTTGCACTGGCTCTGCGCGGAGGTTCCCGAAGCACTCGCATGGCGGGTCGTCGTCGCTGTCGTCGGCCGCCGACCGGCGCCGACCGAGGATCTCCTCGACGTGGTCGGCGGCGCGCTCGCCGACCGGCTGGCGGCACTGGCGGCGCGGCGGGGCCTGGGTGAGGCGGTGGCGCGGTCCCGCGCCGCGCCCCCCTGCTTCGCCCGGTACGCCGGCCCCGGTTCGGGAGTGGCGCTCGCCTGGGGCGCCGCGGGTGACGGGTGGAGCGTGTTCGGCGCGGACCCGGTGTCCGCCGTCAGCGCGGCGACCCCGCCCGAACGCGACGCGCAGGACACCCCACACCAGCGCCGGCTGCGCCAGCTGGTGCACGCCTTGCTCTACGCGGAGTGCCCCGATGATCACCTCGCGCGGCCGGACACGCTCTACGTCCACGACAATCACGGGCGCGAGCTGCCAGCCGACGTGGCCGGCCTGGTGAGCGCCGGTGTTCTCGCGGGCGTGCGGGTGCTCGTCACACCGGGCGACAGCACCATGTTGTCCCACGATGAGCTCGCCGAGCTGCGGGGCCAAGCGCGGGCGCGGATCAGCCCGGCGGTCCACCGGATCGAGCCGCGCGACATGGGTGCGGTCGTCCACTTCCGCCGTTACCGCCCACCCCTGGAACTGACGGCCGATCAGTTCCGCTTGGTCACAGTCGCTGCTGACGGCACATCGCCGACATGGTCAGCCAATGGGCCAGCTTTCGACGCCCTCACCACGGCCAGGGTCCTGGTTGTCGACCTACCGGAGAAGACATGTACAGAGGTTGGTGCCAGGCTGCTTACGAACACGAGCTGGACGTCGAGCTGACCCCGGTCGCGATCGGACCGACACCCCTGATCCTCGCCCGCGCACCTGAGGGCATCCGAGCCTTCGACGCGGCCTGCCCACACCGCGGCGCGCACCTCGGGTACGGCGGGCGACTCGACGGCGACGCGATCGTCTGCCCGTTCCACGGCAAGCGGATCGGCCTCGGCGTGGGCACCGGCCGCTACCGCGTGCGCGAGCACCCCGTGCTGGGTTATGGCGGCATGGTCTTCGTTCAGTTGGGTGCCGGTCCCGACAACGGCTTCGGCGCGTTCCTCCACGACCTCGCCGCATCCCACCTGTTCGTACCCGGCTCCACCCGCTCCGTCGCGGTACGCGCGGATCTCGTCGTGGAGAACGCCTTCGACGCCACACACTTCAGACCCGTGCACGGCATCGCCAACGAGCCATCGTTCACCATCCTCGCGGGAGAACCGACTATTCCCGACGAAACAGCACAGACCGGCACCTTCGCGGTCACAGGTACCTTCGTGTTGCCCGCGTCACCGTGGCAGCACACCCGCGCCACGAACGGCACGGGTACACACACGGGTACCCGCACCGTGTCCGTGCCCTTCGTGGCGCGGGCGTTCAGCCCCTACGTCGTGGTCTCGCAGCTCGGCGGCGACCACCCGTACGTGGCTATCACCGCCGCGACGCCGCGTCCGGAGGGCGGTTGCGTCATCCGGTTCTCGCTGGCGATCCCTGCCGCGACGCACGCGGCGATGCCGGCGCAGCGCCGCGAGTGGCTCTACCACTACCTGATGGAGCACAGTCTCGCCGGGATCGAGCAGGACGTGCCGATCTGGGAGCACCTGATCGAGCCGACCGCGCCGGGCTACGACGCCGCCGATGGCGCGGTCGTCGCGTTCCGGGAATTCCGGGAGTCTTTTCGGGCACTGGACGCGAGGGAGCCAGGAAGATGACGAAAAAACAGTGGGCGTCGGTACCGGGCAGCGAACGGGTCACCCCACCGCGAGCCCGGCTGGTCGGGCGGCCGGAGGGCAACCTGCGCGCCGAGGTGACCGTCCTGGTGCGTCGGCGCTCGGCGGCCCGCCCGGCGGCAGCGGCCGAGGCGATCAGCGCCAGCGCGCAACAGCGGCTGCCCCGGCACCTGACGCGCGAGGAGTTCGCCAACCAGCACGGCGCCGACCCCTCCGACCTGGAGCGCGTCGCGGCCTTCGCTCGGGAACATGGCTTGGACGTGGTGTCCCGCGACGCGACGCGACGCACGGTGGTGCTCGGCGGGACCTTGTCCGCGCTCGCGTCGGCCTTCGGGGTCGAGTTCGGGCTCTACGAGCACGAGGGCGGCCACTACCGCGGGCGGCAGGGTGCAGTGCGGGTGCCAGCGGAGCTGGCACAGGTGATCGAGGGTGTGTTCGGTCTCGATGACCGGCCGCAGGCCCGGCCGCACAACAGGCGCGCGCAACCGGCCGACGCTTCCACCACCCCGTCGCTCCAGCAGCTGACGGCAGCCCAGGTCGCGAAGCTGTACGCCTTCCCGGTGGGGCGCGGCGGCGGCGGCCAGTGTGTCGGGATCATCGAGCTCGGCGGTGGCTACCGCGAGGACGACCTCCGCACGTACTGCGCGGAGCTGGGCTCGCCGCTACCGAAGATCACTAGCGTATCCGTAGCCGGCGCGGCGAGCAGGCCAACCGGCGGTCAGGACGAATCCGCCGACCACGAGGTGGCCCTCGACATCCAGGTGGCCACGACGGTGGCGCCCAAGGCGAACTACGTCGTGTACTTCGCGCCCAACACCGACCGCGGGTTCCTCGACGCCATCACCACCGCGATCCACGACACCGAGCACAACCCGTCGGTGCTTTCGATCAGTTGGGGCGCAGCGGAGCGCCGCTGGACTCCGCAGACCCAACAGGCATTCGATGAGGCATTCGCCGACGCGGCCCTGCTCGGAGTGACAGTCTGTTGCTCGACCGGCGACCAGGGTTCGTCAGCGGGTGAGAACGACGGGCTCGCGCACACCGAGTTGCCAGCGACCAGCCCGCACGCGCTGGCCTGCGGCGGCACCCACCTGATAGTGAACGGCGGCCTGACCGTGAACGGCGGCGCGATCACCGACGAGGTCGTCTGGCAGGATCAGTTCGGCGGCGGCACCGGCGGCGGCATCAGCGACGTCTTCGGCCCGCCGTCGTGGCAGTCGGCCGCTGGCGTGCCGCCGTCAGCCAACCGGGGCAACCGGGTGGGACGCGGGATTCCGGATGTCGCCGGCAACGCCCACTGCGATGTCGCGTATCGCATCGTCGTCGGGGGCCAGTGGCGGTCCGTCGGCGGTACCAGCGCCGTCGCGCCACTGATGGCCGGGCTGGTCGCGCTGGCCAACCAGCGGCTCGGCCAGCGCGTCGGCTGGCTCAACCCCCTATTATACCAACAGCTTGCTGGCAAGCGAGTCTTTCGAGACATCACGAGTGGCGACAACGGCGCCTACCACGCCGGCCCGGGCTGGAACCCGTGCACGGGCCTGGGAGTGCCCCACGGGAGCGCCCTGCTCGACGCGCTGGGGGCGCTCGCCACGGTGGAACGAACTGACGGGTGAGTGGTTGCGCCAGCTTGGGGTACAGCTTGGAGTATCGGTGGCCGACGACTGACAGTACAGTCACGCACACGGCGACCGTTACGGGAAAGCTGAGGTAGGCCAGTGACCCGGCGCACTGCGGATCGGCGTATTGGGCGCGACCGCCCGTATTTCGGTGTGGACGCGCCGCCGATCGTGGCCGCCTACGGCGCCCTGGGCATCGTCGGCGTGGTGCTGCTCGCTGTGCAGGTGGGAGCCCGCATCGATCTCGGAGGCGTGGGTTACTGGATGACCCCAGTGGGGCTGCTGGTCGCGGGTGCGATGATGTACAGCTCGTTGCGCGGCAAGGTCGTCGTCCGTGATCGGCTGCTGACAAGGCTGGACCTGAACGAGGACGCCACGGTGCTTGACCTTGGCTGCGGCAGCGGGCTGATGCTGCTGGGTGCCGCGACGCGGGCACCGCGTGGCTCCAGCATCGGCATCGATCTGTGGCGGACGATCGACCAAGCCGGCTCGAGCCGCGAGCGTTGCCTGGCCAACGCGAGGATCCTCGGCGTCGCCGACCGAGTGACGCTGATCGACGGTGACATGAGTGAGTTGCCACTCCCGGACGGTTCGGTCGACGTCGTGCTCGCCTGCGTGGCGATCCACAACCTCCGTGGCCGGGCAGTACGCGCGCGGACCATCCACGAGGCCGCGCGCGTACTGCGCCCCGGTGGCCGGCTCGGCGTCATCGACTTCGCCAGGACCGCCGAGTACGCGGCCGCGGCCATCGGGGCGGGCCTCACCGACGTCCACCGATCGGGGTTGAACTGGCGCATGTACCCGCCAGTGCGCACCGTCACCGCGCGGAAGCGGCCCTGATCTCAAGGCCGCGACGGTAGACCGCTCGGTTGAAACGCACGCCGCGACGCCAGACCGAGACGATGGAACGCGTCGCGAGGATGTCGGTGGTCGGGTCACCGTCGACGAGCAGCAGATCAGCTTGGCAACCCGGTGCAATGCGCCCGCGCCCGGCGAGTCCGAAGCACCGGGCCGGCGCCGCGGTTGCCGCCGCCAGCGCCTCCACCGGGGTCAGTCCCGCCCGCACCAGCAGCTCCAGCTCACGGTGCAGGCTCGCACCGGCCGCCGTACCGGAATTGGGGGTGTCGCTGCCCGCGAGCACCGGCACACCAGCAGCGCGCAGCGCCGCCACCGACTCCAAGGCGACCGTGAGCCGTGCGGCCTTTCCAGTACCAGAGGCTGTGCTTCCCCCCGCCGGATCTGGAGGCTCCTTCGCGGTGAGCCCACCCAAGCTCCGGGCCTCAAGATAGGGCCGCACTCGCGGGTCCGCCGCCAGCGCCCGGCCGCCGACACCGCCGCACGCGCCCTCCAGCATGGCCAGCGTCGCCACCACCGCGATACCGGCCCGGACCGCGGTCGCGACGAACTCAGCGTCCGCGGGTACGTCAACGAAGGCGTGGGCGAGCACGTCCACCCCGGCCTCGACCGCCAGCGCCGCGTCCGCCCGCGTGCTCACGTGCGCCACCGCCAGCCTGTCGGCGGCGTGCGCCGCCGCGGCGAGCGCGGCGAGCACCTCCGGCGGCAGTTGGGGCAGCCGGCGCTGGTACACCGACCCGTCCTCGACGATCACCTTGAGGTAGTCGGATCCCTCGGCCAGCCGATCCCGCACGAATCCCGCCGCCTCCTCCGGCCGGCTCAGCGTAGGGAACGGGGGATAGACGCCGCGCTCCACCAGCGACCACGGGTAGCCACCAGGCGCCGTCGCCCCGGTACCGGCCGAGCGCACGTCGGCCATGCCGTCCCAGGCGGCTGCGCGCGCCCGCAGCGTGGCGGCGAGCCGGGGGCAAGAGAACATGTCCAGCTCGGTGGTCACTCCGAAGGCTAGGGCCTGGATCGGCGTGCCGGGAAAGGAGTGCGTGTGACAGTCGATCAGGCCCGGCAGCAGTGTCCGGCCCCGCCCGTCGATCAACTCGGTGCCGGGCGGCGCGTCCGAAAGATCCCCGACCGCGGTGATCTGCCCGTCCTCGACCAGCACCGAACCATGGGGGATGACCTCGACGCCGTCGAAGATCCGCACGTCGTGCACCAGCATCGCCCCTGCGCCCACCATGCCCCTCTTCTGATCCTCCGCTGCCGCATGCTTGAGTGTCGCCTGGTTGAGGGTTGCCAGCCGCTCACCATCATTCCCCTGGGCGTCTCGGCTAGCGTTGCCGGTGATGCTGGTCAACCTGTACTCGGACACTCAGACTAGGCCGGTCGAGGCCATGCGCGCGGCGATGGCGGCCGCCGAGGTGGGCGACGAGCAGCGCGGCGAGGATCCGACCGTCAACGCCCTGTGTGAGCGGGTCGCCACGCTGCTCGGCAAGCCCGCCGCGGTGTTCCTGCCGTCGGGCACGATGTGCAACGCGATCGGTTTCCGGCTGCACATCCGGCCCGGCGGCGACGCGGTGCACCTGCACCCAAGTGCTCATCCGATCGTCGCCGAGGCGGGCGGTCCGGCTGCGCTGTCCGGTGCGGTACTCGCTCCGGTGTCCGGCGAGGCTGGCATGTTCACCGCCGACGCGCTGGAGGCCGCGCTGTTCCCGACCGGGAACCGCTACACACCGCGCTCCCGGCTGGTGTCCGTGGAACAGACCACCAACCTGGCCGGAGGGCGGGTGTGGCCACTGGCGCAGGTGCGCGCGGTGCTGAAGGTCGCCACGCGACACCACTTGCGCACTCACCTGGACGGAGCGCGGCTGATGAATGCCGTGGTCGCCTCGGGGGTGCCGCCCGCGCAGTGGGCTCGGGGCTTCGACACCGCGTGGATCGACTTCACCAAGGGCTTGGGCGCGCCGGTGGGTGCCGTGCTGGCCGGTTCGGCCGAGTTGATCGAGCAGGCCTGGCGCCACAAGCAGATGATGGGCGGGGCGCTGCGCCAGGCCGGCATCGTCGCGGCCGGCTGCCAGTGGGCGCTGGAGCACCACGTGGACCGCCTCGCCGAGGACCACACCAACGCCCGGATCCTCGCCGAGGGACTCGCCGGGCTGCCCGGCATCACGCTCGACCCGGACACCGTCGAAACCAACATCGTGGTGTTCCGGCTGGCCGACGCGCCCCGGTTCTGCCAACGGCTGGAGGCCGAACACGGAGTACGGATGGGTGCGCTGGGACCCGACCTGGTCCGGGCGGTGACCCACCACGACGTGGACACCGCCGCCGCGCGCCACGCGACAGCCGCCGTCGCGGCGCTGCTGCGCGCCGAGCCGATCGCAGGGACATGATCGGCTCGGCGCATGATCTGCTTTCCGAAGCCCTCAGAAGGGCGGGGGCTCCTCTGGCTCGGGTGCTGGTCGGGTGGCGAGTGGTTCGGGGTCGGTCAAAGGCGGGGGTTGCGAGTGATACTGATGCCCGCTGGGGGTTGCCCAGGTGGTGCAGCCGTCGGGTGTTGGGTGACCGACCAGCCTGGAGCTTGTTTGATCTGATGGTGTCGCCTGCATTTGGGGCCGAGGTTGGTCTCGCTGGTGGGGCCGGTGCCCTGGGCTGGGTCGTGCGCGATGGTGTGGTCGATGTCGCAGCGGTGGGCGGGTACTCGGCAGCCTGGGAATTGGCAGGTCTGGTCTCGGGTGATGACGAGGCCGGCGAGGCGGGTTGGTGGGCGGTAGCGGGTGGTGCCGTAGTCCAGCGGGCTGCCTGATTCGGGGTCGGTGAGGATGCGCCGCCAGGTGCCCCCGGCGGCAAGGTCCCGGGCCACCGCGGCGGGGATGGGCCCGTAGCCGGCGAGCTCACCGGGCTGGTCCTCAGCGCCCAGCAACGCGGTGTAGGGGATGGTGACCCGCACGTCCACGCCCCCGCCGCGGCGGCATCGCCCGCACGCACAGCGGCAGCCCGCCGAGCCGGTGGCGGCTGGGGCTGGGGCTGGGGCTGGGGCTGGGGCTGGGGCTGGGGCATCATCGTGGGGGCTGTCCGAGCCGTTTCCCAGCCATTCGGTGGTGTGGTCCTCGGCGGTGCGAGTGCCCTGACTGCGGTATCCGGTGGGGATCAGCACGAGATCAACCAGGGCGTCGGCGCGGCGGGCGTCCATGCCGCGTTCATCTGTTGGGGACCCGGCGTGGCGGGCGTGCTCGTCGAGCACGGCGAACACACCGGTGGCCTCGGCGGCGGACAGGTAGGCCGACAAGGTGGCCATCCCATCGGGCTCCGGCCACATCCGCACCCCGCGCTCACGCCGGGCCCGCTCAGCCCGTTTCCGCGCGGCTCTCGGGTCAGCCGAGAGCACCGCCCGGCGAGTCGCAACGCGCAGCTGTCCCGGGGTCTGCTTCCGCGCTTTGGTCAGCACCAAGTGCTCGACCACCGCGGTGTGCTTCTCGGCGAGGTTCATCGTCTCCTCATCGATGATGCGTGCTTTACCGAGAGTGATGCGACCCTGCTCCAGCGCCGCCAGCGTGCCCGGCAACCGGGTGCACAGTCGACCACGCGTCGCCCACTCGGCACGCCGCGGTGCGCGCCGAGACGGCCAGCATCAAGCCAACCTCGGCCACCGCCGACTCATGAGCCTGCACCTCGTGCGCTCCCATAGCCGCGTTGCGGGCATTGGCATCACGGATGAACGAGGCCATCTCACGGGCCTGCCGGGCCTGCGCCCACGCGATGACCCGTTCCCAAGCCCCGACACGCTCCAGGGACTCGAACTCCCGATGCGCCAGGTCACTGTCGCTGGGGTAAGACAATATGTCCGCCAACAGACCATCCGGCACATACTCCGACCAGCGCACCGGCTCCCCAACCCCAGGCCACTCCTCAACCAGGCAATCGATGATCTCCTCCGGCGGAGCGGTAACCGGTGGCGGTGGCCAGTCCACACAGCTATTATCGAACATGTGTTCGATAATACTCCCGGCGACAGGAGCGGGCAAGAGGTAAGCGACCGGAGCCCGAGCGCGGCGAGGACAACGCGCCGAGGGAGCAGAGGGCGTGCTTGCCTGCCGGTACACGCCATAGCGTCCGCCGAGGGACTGTTGGTGTCAGATGCCGAGAACGGGACGAGGGCCGCAGCGAGAGAAGGTATCATGCGTCGACGGTGCGCAGCCGGGAGCTGGGTGAGGGACTGCGCTAGGCGATGGAGGGCGCCGACCTGAACGGCAAGCAGGCCGCGCAGGTGCTCGGCTGGTCGGATAGTTGGGTGTCGCGAATACTGTCCGGCAAGCGCGGGAGCGCCGCGCTGGACGTCGCGGCGTTCCTGGGTGTGCCGGGTCACAACCCGCGCGGTGACCGCCCGGCTGGCCCGGCAGCTCCTGTTCAACCAGGAACGGCCGGCCCGGTTCACCTTCGACCTGCACGAGTCGGTGCTGCACACCCTGGTGGGTAGCCCGGCGGTGATGTCGGACCAGCTGCACCACTTCTTGCGGATGTCGGTGCGCTCGCACGTCACGGTGCGGGTGGTGCCAGCCGCGCTCGGCGCGCACGCCGCGATTGCCGGGTCGTCCAGGTTCATGGAGTTCACCGAGTTCCGGCTGGTGACCTACCTGGAGAGCACGACGACGAACCTGTTCCTGGAGCGCCCGGAGGAGACCGCCGCCTACCGGAGAGCGGTCACTGCGTCGAGATCGCGCGGGCCGCCGGAGCGGGTGCTGATACGTGACCATCCTGGCTACGTCAGCTGAGGTAGCCGGACTGCTCGACCTGGGGTAGCCGGAAGATGGCCCGAGGAAGGGATGACCGACCCCCCGAGCCTACGACATATTGGGAGGCGGAAGCAGCGGAGCGCTCGGAGCCAACGGGTCGAGGCAGCGAGTGGCTGGTCAATCAGCGAGCCAGGGATGGTGGGCGAAACCGTGGGTCATTGCGCGCCGCTCGAGGGGATACGGGACAACCAGCCCGCCCCCACCGATGCCGGCGAACTCACGCGGGTTGCCAATCCGTTCGAGATCGCACACCTTTCCGATAAGAGCGAGCCCACGCGCACAATCTGGGATGACCTCGACGTCCTCGTCGGCGCCGCCGTCGACGGTGAGCGAGACGCCGTCGAGGGAGTGCTGCGCTGGATTCGCCCGCTCGTGGTGCACTATTGCCGGGCTCGCCTGGGTGCCCAAGAAAAGACGTTCGCTTCAGCGGATGACGTGGCCCAGGAGGTGTGTGTCGCGGTGCTCACGGCGCTGCCCAGATACCACGACCAGGGCCGGCCCTTTCTTGCCTTCGTGTACGGCATCGCCGCGCACAAGGTGTCCGACGCCCGCCGGACGGCGGGCCGCAATCGCTGCGAGCCGGTCCCGGATGTCCCCGATAGCCCAGCCCTGGACGAAGACGGTCCGGAGACGCGGGTGCTGCGGGGCGAGCTAGCCGGGCGAGTGGCCACGCTGCTGAACACCCTATCGGGCAAACAGCGCGAAATTCTCCATCTGCGGTTTCTGGTGGGACTGTCCGCGGAGGAGATCGCCCAGGCACTCGGCTCGACTCCGGGCGCGGTGCGGGTAGCTCAGCACCGCGCGCTGAACCGGCTGCGAGACGTCCTGACGGCGACATCTGCTCATTAGCCGGTCTACCTGTTCGCACCGGCCGCTCGACAAATTATCACACGCGCCACACACAGCGACGTGACGCTTCATAGATGCCCTGTCGCCGGTTTATCCTGGTTGTTCCGCGCATCCTCTTGACGACATAAGCCGCTGCGCTAGCCTATTGAGTAGACGGCGAACGGGGAGGAGCTCCGTCAGCGGTATTCGCGGTACTCGACGGACCTGCGACCTACCCCATCAATGTCACGACTCAATTTTTGCCTTTTCTGTTCCTACGGGTAGACTTGGTGGTGCGTACTGTGACTGAATCGGTACAGGCGGATCTGGACGTGAACGGTGACCAGCGACAGATGAGCTTGAGTACGGCGGCTGCGCGCAATCTTGCGACGACGACCAAGACCGTGCCGCAGATGCAGGGCATCACGTCACGGTGGTTGCTGAAGGTGTTACCGTGGGTGGAGGCCTCGGGCGGAACTTTCCGGGTGAACCGCCGGTTGAGTTACACGGTGGGCGACGGGAGGGTCAAGTTCTCCAACACCGGATCAGAAGTCCGGGTCATTCCCCAGGAATTGTGCGAGTTACCAGTTCTGCGGGGTTTTGACGACGTCGGGGTGTTGGCGGCGCTGGCAGGTCGGTTCGCACAGCGGGAATTCGCGGCCGGCAACACAATCGCGCAGGAAGGCCAGCGGGCGGACCAGGTTTTCCTGATCGCCCACGGCAAAGTCAACAAGATTGGCCCGGGGAAGTACGGCGAGCCGACGGTGTTGGACATCCTGGCCGATGGGGACTATTTCGGCGACGAGGAAATGGTGGCATCCCAAGACAACTGGGATTTCAGCGTCAAAGCGGTGACGCCGTGCACCGTGCTGGCCGCACCCCGATCGGCTCTCGAAGAGATCCTTAGCCAGTCCGAAGCGTTGCGCGAGCACGTGGAACGGTTCCGTACACGCGCGGAGAAGCCGACGAACAAACATGGTGAGGCCGCTATCGAGATGAGCGCCGGTCATGAGGGCGAGCCGGACTTGACGACGACCTACGCCGACTACGAGACCGACCCCCGGGAATACGAGCTCAGCCTGGCGCAAACCGTGCTGCGAGTGCATACCCGGGTGGCGGATCTGTACAACAATCCGATGAACCAGGTCCAGCAGCAGTTGCGGTTGACGATCGAGGCACTTCGGGAACGCGAAGAACACGAACTGATGAACAACCCTGACTTTGGGCTGCTGCACAACGCCGACTTCTCCCAACGTATCAGCACCCGCGGCGGGCCGCCCACCCCCGATGACTTCGATGAGCTACTGGCCACCGTGTGGAAGGATCCGGGAGTTTTCCTGGCCCATCCCCGGACGATTTCCGCTTTTGGTCGGGAATGCAGCAGCCGGGGTGTCTACCCGCAGAGCATCGACATCGGCGGCCACATGATGCCCGCTTGGCGCGGTATTCCAGTCCTACCCTGCAATAAGATCCCCGTCAGCGAACACCGCACCAGCTCAATCCTGCTGATGCGCACCGGCCTGGAGAAGCAAGGCGTGATCGGCCTGCACCAGACCGGTATTCCCGATGAAGTCCAGCCCAGCCTGAACGCGCGCTTCATGGGCATCCAAGAAAAGGGCATCATCGAATACCTGGTCAGCGCTTACTACTCGGTGGCAGTCCTTATCCCGGATGCGCTCGGCATCCTGGAAAACGTCGAGATCGGGCGGGATGGCGGCTACTAAAACCGCACCGCAGGGAAGGCGAGGAGCTAACGATGCAGCCCTACGAGCTGCCAGAATTCTACATGCCGTACCCCGCTCGGTGCAACCCACACCTGGACACGGCACGCGAACACACCAAGACGTGGGCCCGCGACATGGGGATGCTGGATTCACCAGAAGATGAATCTCGTTCGACCATCTGGGACGAGCCCGAGTTCGACTCCATGGACTTCGCCCTGCTCTGCGCGTACACCCATCCCGACGCGCCGAGCCGCGAGCTCGACCTGGTCACCGACTGGTATGTCTGGGTGTTCTATTTTGACGATCATTTTCTCGAGACCTACAAGCGCAGCCAGGACCAGGCGGGAGCCAAGGAGTATCTCGACCGGCTACCCGCGTTCATGCCAGTAGATCTCTCCGACCCCCCGGAGCCGACCAATCCGGTCGAGCGAGGGCTGATCGACCTGTGGGCGCGCACGGTCCCCTACCGATCTCCGGAATGGCGACAGCGGTTCTTTGAGAGCACCCAAAACCTCGTCGCGGAATCGACCTGGGAACTCTCCAACATCAGCGAGAACCGAATCCCGAACCCGATCGAGTACGTGGAGGTGCGCCGCAAGGTCGGCGGGGCGCCCTGGTCAGCCGACCTCGTGGAGCACGCCGCGTTCATCGAGATCCCGGACAGGATCGCGGATGCTCGCCCGATGCGCGTCCTGAAAGACACGTTCGCCGACGGGGTGCATCTGCGCAACGACCTGTTCTCCTACCAGCGAGAAACTCAACACGAAGGAGAAATTAACAACTGCGTTCTAGTGTTGGAGCGATTTCTGGACGTCAGTCCACAGCGCGCCGCGGACCTGACCAACGACATCCTGACCTCTCGCCTGCAGCAGTTCGAGAACACCGCTCTCACCGAACTCCCCTCGCTGTTCGAGGAGTACAGCCTGGACCTTTTTGAACGCGAGAGCGTGCGGCTCTACGTCAAGGGCCTGCAGGACTGGCAGGCGGGCGGCCATGAGTGGCACATGCGGTCGAGCCGTTACATGAACAAGGCGTTGAATCGCGAGCCGTCGGTCGCGGAGTGGCTGTTTGGCGGGCCCACCGGCTTGGGCATCGCCGCAGCGCGGATCACGCCATCACCTGGCGCGATGGGCCTGCGAAGAATCAAGAGCTACATGCACGTGCCGTACGAAAAAGTCGGCCCGACCACTCTGCCGGAGTTCTACATGCCGTACTCCACGCGAGTCAACGCCAACCTGGATCGGTCGCGTCAGCATTGTATCGATTGGGCCCGCCAGATGGGCATGTTGGAGTCACTCCCCGGTGGTATTCGCGTCTGGGATGAGGAGAATCTCGCGTTGTTCGACTTCGCGGTCTGCGCGGCGCGGATTCATCCGGACGCATCCGGTCCTGAGTTGGACCTGTCCTCGGCCTGGCTGACCTGGGGAACCTATGGCGACGACTACTTCCCCGTGGTCTTCGGGCCCACCGGAAACATCGCGGGCGCGAAGGTGTTCAACACGAGACTATCGGATTTCATGCCGCTGGACTGCGGTGCCACTCCACCGCCGGCCAACGCGGTCGAAACAGGCCTGGCAGATCTGTGGACACGCACGGCGTCCCCGATGACCCTCGATCAGCGGATACAGTTCCAGCAGGGTGTTGAGGCCATGACGGCGAGCTGGCTATGGGAACTCGCCAACGCCATTCAGCACCGGATACCTGATCCGGTCGACTACGTCGAAATGCGCCGCAAGACGTTCGGCTCGGACCTCACCATGAACCTGGCCCGCATCACGAAGGCCGGGGAGATACCGCCTGAGCTCTTCCGCACCCGGACGATGCGGGGGCTGGAAAACTCCGCGCAAGACTACGCCTGTTTCACGAACGACATCTTCTCGTACCAGAAGGAGATCGAGTTCGAAGGCGAGCTGCACAACTGTGTGCTAGTGGTTCAGAAATTTCTCGACATAGACCGCGAGCAGGCGGTGTCGGTCGTCAACGACCTGATGACCTCACGACTGGCTCAATTTCAGCACATCATCGCCACCGAGCTGCCCGCCCTCGCGGATGATTTCAACCTGAACAACGACGCGCGGACGGCCCTGGACGCCTACGTCGAGGGGATGCAGGACTGGGTGGCCGGAATTCTCGACTGGCATCTGCTGACCGGCCGGTATCCCGAAGCAGCATTACGAAGACGCTATCGCAAACCCCCGTATCAGCTCGGCCGCCCCACTGGACTGGGCACTTCCGCAGCTCTTGTCAACTTATTGGGCAGCGTGCGGGCCCCTGTATAGGTGTTCAGCTGCGATCGGCGATGGGTTGGGGTGGGTTTCACCAACCATTAACCAAGGAGGACCGGTGTCTGTGCTGTCTCGTGTGTCCGCGCCCGCGGCCACCCATGACCTGGCGAGCAGGGTGGCCGCCCTGTTGTCCAACCCAGAACGCGCTGCCCCGAGAGACCTTCCTGGATCCGTCGGAGATCAGCTTCCCGAGGACAACAGGCTCACCAGATCGGTGGCCGGCAAGCTCATCACCGGTCCGACCGGGTTGGGTACGTCGGCGGCCCGGATCTCTTCGTGGTGCCCCGCCGCTGCTCGGGTTTCGACCGGGCGAGTTTCGGCCGGGCGGCCCACCGATGGTGGATCAGATTCAGAATTGTACTGTCCCGCGGCGCTACGTGACGACAAAGCTCTCGGTGAGGAGGTCAACGACCGGCAGGTCGACTGGGCCGAGCAGGTCGGGATTTACCCGGGACAGCTCGACCGGGTGCGGGCGGCCAATTTCGGGCGCCTGATGATGCTCACCCATCCGGCCACGGATGACCCTGATCGGCTGCTGGCGGCATCGAAGTGCGTCTTGGCGGAGTGGGCCACCGACGATCACTTTCTCGATGAGGAGTTCCTGGGTGCCGATGCGTTGGTGATCGGTTCTCGCCTAGGAATTACCTATGCGGCGGTGGACCCGGCTGATCTCCCAGTCGGTTACGCGCCCCAGCTCGAGGCGGCTCTCTCGGCCGAGCCCGTCGCGGTGGCGTACCGCTCGGCATTCGACCACCTTGCCCGGTACGCCAGTGCGACGCAGGTGGCCCGGCTGCGCCACGAACTGTCTGTAATGTGCATGGCCTACAACCATGAGGCGAACTGGCGCGCCACCGGGCGAGTCCCACCGGTCTGGGAGTATCTGACGCACCGACATGAAAACAGCTTCTTGCCGCTCATGGTGTTGGTCGATCCGATTTCCGGCTATGAGCTTCCCGCTGCGGAGTTCGCGGATCGGCGGGTGCGCCGCGTGTTTTTCTTGGCTGGCAGCGCGAGCGTATGGGCTTGGCTAGGCGGTAACCGCGAGTGGCACAGTACCACCGAGGGGTACCACGGTGCGAGCAATGCGTGAGCGGTCCGACAAACTCAGCCTCGGCGGCAGCCCGGGTGTTCGACCCGACAATCAAGAGGAGGTCATAATGACCCAGAATACCGTCGCCAGAGTTCTGCGCAGTGACTACCAAAAGTCCGTTGCGTCGTACTGGAACAACGAGAAGGACCCGGTCAACTTGCGGCTCGGTGATGTCGACGGGCTCTACCACCATCACTACGGGATCGGCGACTATGACCGGTCCGTGTTGGACGGCCCCGAGGACACCCGCGACGACCGGATCATCACCGAGATGCACCGGTTGGA
>JBDTAX010000063.1:0-3528 GCA_039924425.1 Pseudonocardiaceae bacterium | reverse complement strand
TTGTCTGGCCGCTGGCCTGAACCCCCGAAATTGTCAGGGGTGTAGGCAACAATGGTGGTGTGTTGCAGACGCTGGTGGGCCCGAGGCAGGCGATGGTCGCCGGTCTCGACCAGTGGCGTTCGGTGATCGCCGGGTGTGACGACGCGGGGTTGCAGATTCAGGTTCGGGACATCGAGTCGGTGTCCCGGATGCTGCACTCGGTGATGCTGGAGACGGTCGCGGAACTGGACTCGCGCGGTGTCGCGGCCAGCGCCGGGTTCGGGAGCACGAAGCGGCTGCTCGCCGGGATGCTGCACCTCTCCGCCACCGAAGCCGGCACCCGCGTCACCCACGCCACCCAACTCACCGCCCGGCGCACCCTCGGTGGTGAAGTGCTGCCGCCGGCACTGCCGAACACCGCCGCCGCGCTGGCCGCCGGAGAGATCGGGCCGGCGCAGGTCCGGGTGATCACCGAAACCATGAACGCCATCCCCACCTCGGTCAACGCCACAGACCGGGAGACCGCCGAAGCTGAGCTGGCCCGCTATGCCCGCTCGTTCGACCCCACCTCACTACACAAGATCGGGCGCCACATCCTCGCCCACCTCGACCCGGACGGACGGCCACCCCGCGACCAGGACCCCGCCCCCGCCGCCGGAGAGCTCCGGTTACGCGAACGCCGCGACGGGCGACTCGGACTCGACGGATTCCTCGAACCCGAACACAGCGGCGCGTTCCGCTCCCTCATCGAGCAATTCGCGTCGCCCCGGCCGGCCACCGAAGGCATCCCCGATCTGCGCACCACCGACCAGCGCAACGCCGACGCGCTGCTAGAGCTCTGCGGGCTGGCCCGCGCCGCGCAGGACTGCCCCACCACCGCCGGGGAACCCCCGCACCTGACCGTCACCCTCGACTGGGAGGCACTGCGCACCGGACTGGGTGTCGCGACCCTGGACTACGGCACCCCCATCACCGCAGCCGAAGCCCGACGGTGGGCGTGCGACGCCAAGATTATCCCCATTGTCCTGGGTGGCGCATCCGAACCCCTCGACGTCGGGCGCGCCACGCGCACGGTACCACTGTCCCTGCGCCGCGCGCTCGTCGCGCGGGATGGCGGATGCGCTTTCCCCGGCTGCGACCGACCACCAGGACTATGCCACTCGCACCACTGTCGACACTGGGCCGACGGCGGGGCCACCAGCATCGAAAATTGTGTTCTCCTGTGCGAGACGCATCACCGCCACGTACATTGCACCGGCTGGGAAATCCTGATTTATCCCGACCACACCGAGTTCATCCCACCCGCGATCATCGACCCAGACCGCAAACCCTTGCGCAACCCACTCCGCTGCTAACACCACCAGATTGCCGATCATCGGCGGAGTCGCCGTCCACTCGCTGCTACCCCACGCCTACACCTTGAGCGATTCAATCTGCCACGTCGAGGTGACTGTGGACCCGGCTCGCTCACCAGCGCCTCCGCGAGACCCTCGATCAGGCCCCGCCGGTTAAACCCGCGCTGGCTCGTTTCAGCATCGACAAGTAGCCCTCAGCGATCCCGGCCAACCCTGCGGTCACATCAAGGCTCAAACCCCGACGGCAGCGGGCCAGACGAAGCGCGCGATAGCCATCAGTCATCCCGTACGGAACTACCTGTTAGGTCCAGCCTGCGGTATAGGCTACGCCAAGACTGCTGGACTGACTGTGCAACGCGGACCGGTTCCCTGTTACCGGTGCGCCGCCACTGCACGCCGGCCATGTTGGTGAACGTGATCGTCACATCGTCGGCACGGACATGCATCAGGTTTTCGTTGTAGAGTGCCCAGCGGAGGCTGATGGATCGACCGTCATCGTGGAAGTACTAAAAGAGCACGGGGTGTGACTTGTGTGGCAAGAGTAGCGGAGGCGTTGACATTGACGACGTCCAGTAACGTTCGCCCTCCTCGTCATACAAGTGCACGTCATTTCCCCAGCGCACCCGGTGCGAAGGCGTGCCCATCGACTCAACTTCCGGCCAGCGCACTGCTTGCTCGCCGAGATTCGTGATCTTCACCGACGCGGTGTGGTCGCTGTGGGGCATTGAGAAATAGTCCACCTCGATAGTCACGAGCGTGGCCTGCGCTGTCTCTCGTGCTGCCTCTTGGTCGCGCTGCCCCCGGCGGTTCCATCGAAAGGCGACGATCGCCACCGTGACTGTTCCGATCGCTTCAATCCATTGACCGATCATGCTTAAGACGCTTACCCAGGTCACATTCGCGCCAGCCTGCGCCAGCACCGCCGTCGGGATCATGGTGTCCGAAATCATGGTGTCCGAAAGTAGCAGGTCAGCCGCGCCAAGTAGCAGGTCAGCAGCGCCAGGGGGATGCGCGGGAGCCCTCGCCGAGGCACGGGAATCGGCCGTAACCACCAGCCTTCCGCAACGGAGCTACCTGCTGGGGTGCCAGATGACCAGGGCGGTTTGGGTGTGGGGGTTTACGGGGACTAGGTCGCGGCGGTAGGAGGCGTGTACAGCGGCGGCGGTTTGCTGGGCGATGGTCTGGGCCTGAGTCAGCTCGGCGCGGGTCTGCGCGAGCTCGCCGGCCAGCTCGGTCAGCCGGGAATGCAGCGCCTCCACTTGGTTCTCCAGGTCGATGATCCGCTTGATCCCGGCCAGATTGACGCCATGGTTCTGGGACAGCCGCTGCACCTCGTGCAGCAGCTCGATGTCGCGCGCTGAGTAGCGGCGCCCGCCACCTGAGCTACGACCGGGCGAGACCAGCCCCATCCGGTCGTAGCTGCGCAAGGTCTGCGCGTGCAGCCCGGCCAACTGGGCGGCAACAGAGATCACGAAGACCGGGGTGTCCCGGTCCGCGCCCGGCGGGGTCGGGAGAATCGGTGGGGTCAGTGGAATCATCGCGCCGCCCCCGGACCCTGCACGTGGGCGAACAGTCCCGCCCTCGGATCATCCCCCGCTGTGGTCTGCGCGTAGGTCGCCAACGCCTCCTTCGCCCCCGGCGCCAGCTTGGTGGGGACCACGACCTGCAGGGTCACCAGGAGATCGCCGGTCCGCCCGTGCCGCCCGGGGATGCCCTTTCCGCGGACCCGCAAGGTGCGCCCGCTGGCGGTACCCGCCGGGACCTTGAGCGTCACGGAAGCGTCCATGGTGGGCACGGTCAGCGTCGCGCCCATGACCAGCTCGGGGAACGACACCGGCACCGCCAGGGTGAGGTCATCACCGGAGCGCCCGAACACCGCATGCGGTGTGACGTGCACCAACACATACAGGTCGCCAGCCGGTGCGCCACGCATGCCCGGCTCGCCCTGCCCGGCCAACCGGATCCGCTGGCCGTCCGCGACCCCGGCGGGAATCCGCATGGTCAGCGTGCGGGTTCGGCTGGAGACCCCACTGCCCCCGCATTCGGTGCACGGGTCGTCGATGATCTTCCCCGTGCTGCGGCACTTCCGGCACGGCTCCGAGAAGGCGAACGTGCCCTGGCTGCGGGTGACGAACCCGGTGCCACGGCAGTCCGGGCAGGCCCGAGGGGTGGTTCCGGCACGGGCGCCGGAACC
>JBDTAX010000062.1:0-12066 GCA_039924425.1 Pseudonocardiaceae bacterium | reverse complement strand
CGGCAAGCGCAGCAAGAAGGTACCCGTTACGGCACGGCCACCGTCGTCGCCAGCAGCGCCGACACCGGCTTCGATCGGATCCCGGTGCTGTCCACTGGGAGCTGCTCGCCCGACGCTGCGTACCTGCACCTCACCAGCAACAACACGGTCTACGGTACGCGGTGGCACACCTTTCCCACGGACTGCGCGCCACCCATCGTCATCGACGCAACCTCCGATATCCTTTCGCGCCGATGGGACTACTCCCGGTTTGGAATTACCTACGCCGGTTTCCAGAAGAACCTGGGACCAGCCAGTTTGGCATTGGTGGTCATCCGCGACGACCTGCTCGGCTACGCCTTACCCGAGACGCCGCTGCTGCTGAACTACGAGGTCTACGCCAACAGCCAGTCACTGCACAACACGCCGAACACATTCGCCATATACGTGATGGCGCTCATTCTGCAATGGATCCAGCAGCAGGGCGGGTTGGATGCGGTTGAAGCCCTCAATAAAACGAAGGCGGACCTGCTATACCGGGAACTGGACAGCTCGGACTTCTACCTGCCCACCGCGCATCCAGACCATCGCTCCATCACTAACATCACGTTCCGACTGCGCGATGAATCGCGCACCACCGAGTTCGTCGAACACAGCGGCGCGAGGGGGCTGCTGGCTCTGGGCGGTCACCGCACAGTGGGCGGGGTGCGCGCCTCGATCTACAATGGCATGCCTTTGGCCGGCGTGCGCGCTCTGATAGAATTCATGCGGGAGTTCGAGCGCTCGGGAGCTTGAGCACTACAGAGGCCTTGAGCACTACAGAGGCATGAGACTCAGAGAGCCGGACGCAATGCCGTGAAGGCATACCTGTCGAGACTGAAGAAGTATCGCTTGTCACAGGCCAGCGCACGAAGTTCCGCAGCCCATGCTTGCGCCTCTGCCGGACTGATCCGGCCCTGGTCGCGCAAGAACGACTGCACGAACCCTATCAACCAGAAGCTGTAGGTTCCTTCGTGACACTCCTGGTTGAGAAAGGTCAGTGTCGTCAGGTTCTCCTGCACAAAACCCGCTCGGGCCAGCAGTGGCCCCAGCCGCTCGGGTAATCTGGGATCAGCCAGATGATCGTCCCAGAAATCAAGGATTTTTCGCATTCTGGCGCGATCCTCGGTATACCACACCAATGAGTCCCAGTCGGTGTCGAGAATCACCGCTCGACCGCCGGGTCGTAGCACACGGAACAGTTCGACGAGGGCGCGTTCAATATCGGGCACGTATTCGTAGACCTGGATCGCGATCGCGGCGTCGAACTCCTCGTCTCCGAAAGGAATCTCCTCGGCTCGTCCCAGCCGTAAGGTCACCCAATCCTCGGCGGAGCACCGCTGGCCGGCAAGGGCTAGCATCGATTCACTGATATCGATACCGAAGATTTCACCGGTCGATCCGACGTCGGCGGCCATCTCCTTGGCCAGGATGCCGGGACCGCAGCCGATATCAAGCACCCGCTCCCCCGGGGCGAGCGCCAGCAAATCGCGGAGATGCGCACGCTGGCGCACCATCTCGGGGCTGTGATACTGAGCCTCGGCCTGGGTGGCGTGCGCGCCGTCGAATCGAAGAAAGTCGTTCATAGGGTGCACTTCGGAGCACTGGAGTGGGGGAGGTCAACCGCTCCCGGCTGACGCCCGACCAGCCAATGCTGGGCGCGCCGCACCGACCGGTCGACGATGTCCCCCGCGTCGCCGACATAGCGAGCCGGATCAAGTAACTGGTCAAGTTCCGCTGCCCCCAGCCAGGACGCGACCTCGGCTCGGGCGAGCAGCAGTGCGCGCAGGGGCTGGCCGTCGCTCTGGGCACGCTGACTCAGGTCGTAGACCAGTGCGTGGGCACTCTGCTTACCCATCCGGCGGCCTAGGGCCAGCATGAGGGCCTCCGAGCAGATTGCCTCCGCTGCCGCATAGGCATGCGCGGCCATCTGGTCCGCGTAGACCCGCAGGCCCTGCAGAACCTCGCGCAGAATCGCTAGCGCAGCTAGTGCGTGGTGGGCCACGTCGGCCACCGCCACCCACTCGATCCGCAGCCCCCTGGCGTCGCGCTCATGCTCCTGAAGCATGCTCTCCATCCCGAGCATGGCATTGGCCCTGGCGAGTTTAGCGAGGACGACCACCTGCGCGGAACGTTCCGCATTGCGCTTATGCGGCATCGTGCTGCTGCCCACCCGCCCGTACTCCCAGTCTTCGGCCACTTCGCCCAGTTCTGGTCGGGACAACACCCGGACCTCATCGGCGATCCGGGCCAGCGTGGCTGTGAGCATGGCCAAGACCACGGTGAATTCGGCTACCCGATCACGCGCCGTATGCCAGCCAACGGCGGGCGCAGCTAGCCCCAGCCGCGCCGCGAATTGTTCCAGGAGTTCACGGCCTCGGCCATCGAAGCCAGCCATAGTCCCCGCACCGCCGAAAAGCTCGACCACCAGCACCCGGACGCGCGCTTGTCCGAGGCGCTCGCCCTGCCGAAGCAATTCGTCGATCCAGCTCGCCACCTTGAGGCCGAAGGTGATGGGCAGAGCGGGCTGGGCATGCGTACGGCCCACCATCAACGTGTCCCGGTGCGTGACGGCCAGCTCGACCAATCGACGCACCGTCATGACCAGGTCCCGCTCGGCCTCATTGAGCACCTCGCGCATCTCCAGCGCCTGAGCGGTGTCCTGGATGTCCTGCGTGGTAGCCCCGTAATGGACGAACTCGCCCCCCGTACCCTTGCAGGCCGCCTGCAGACCACGCAGCAGGGCAACCAGGGAATGGCCGGTTCGTTGGAACTCGGCGCCGAGCGCGTCGAGGTCGATACGACCGGGCTGACACGCCCGTCGGATCTCCATCGCCGCTTCGGTGGGGATCATCCCAAGCTCCCCCTGACTGGCTGCGAGGATACCTTCGATATACAGCCACCGCTGCAGACGGCAGCGATCGCAGAAGATTCTCCGGCTGGCAGCGGTGGCGTAACCGCCGCCATGGAAGATCGAGTCGAGCACATGCCCACGTTGATGGAGGCACCCGCTGGCGGTGGCCGCATCAAGACCAGTCGACGGCGATAAACCTGACACCCGATCACTTTCAAGCCGATCAAAAGTCATTCAGAAACCATTCTGACCCGTAGCGTCGGATAGCCTGCGGCGCTGTGCCACCCCACAGACAAGCCGACTGCGCTGCTCCTCGTCAACAGCGGCTACCGCAGCGGTGAGCGCCAAAGCGAGCGCCCCGTCGCAGACCGCGCGGTCCGCCGAGGGGGTGGCGCACGCGGCGGTGAACTCGGGCTGGTGGTTCACCGCGTCACCACAGTCGATCGCGATGGTCGGGTGGATCGCCGGCAGCGCCCGGGACACGTTGCCCATGTCAGTGCTGCCGGACTGGCGCAGCCGCTCCCGTTCGGGGCTCAGCGGCGAGCGGCCGAGCCCGGTGATCGCCACGCGGTAGGCGGCGGCAAGCCAGGGATCGGGTACGAGATCGGTATAGATGGGACAGATCTGGGTCACCTCGTGGGTGCACCCGGTGGCCAATGCCCCCGCCGCGAAACAGTCCCGGACCCGGGCCTCAAGCTGGTCGAGCGACTCGACGTCGGCCGCCCGTAAAAAATATATCGCCGAGGTGTCAGCGGGGACGATGTTGGGCGCGGCACCGCCGTGGGTGACGATGCCGTGCAGCATCTGCTTCGCTTCCAGATGCTGGCGCAACAATCCCACCGCCACCTGAGCGACGGTGAGCGCGTCGGCGGCGTTGCGCCCCAGGTGTGGCGCGGCGGCCGCGTGCGAAGCCTTGCCCAGGTAGCGCAGCGCAAGCTCGGTGATGGCCAGTGAAGGAGCCGCGCAGGTATCCTGCGGCGCCGGGTGCACCATCATCGCCATCGCCACGTCGTCAAACACCCCGCGCTGCAGCAGGAGCACCTTGCCGCCGCCGGCCTCTTCAGCCGGCGTGCCGATCAGCTTGATCGTCACATCGAGCGCCTCGGCGACCTCGCGCAGCGCCAACGCCGCACCGGCTGACGCCGCAGCGATGATGTTGTGCCCGCATGCGTGGCCCACCTCGGGCAGCGCGTCGTACTCCGCGCACAGCCCGATGACCAGCGCACCCGCGCCGTAGGTCGCGGTGAACGCGGTGTCCAGACCGGCCACGCCGCGCTCCACCTCGAAACCCTGCGCCGCCATCAGGTCCGCCACCTTGGCGGCGCTGCGGTGCTCGGCGAAGGCGAGCTCAGGCTCGGCGTGGATGTCCCGGGACAGCGCGCGCAAGCTCTCCGCGTGCCGCTCTACGGCCGTGGCCAGGGTGCTCTCAGGTGTGCTCACTCCGTGATTGTCTCTCAACCAGGCTCAGAACGTCTCCGATGGCACGTAGGTGCCCCACACGTCACGCAACGCATGGCACACCTCACCGACCGTGGCGCACGCGGCGAGTGCCCGCTTCATCGGGTACAGCACGTTGGTCCCCTCGTCCTTGGCGGCGCGCCGCAGCTCGTCCAGCGCCCGGCTGACCTCGGCGGCGGACCGCGAGGCGCGCAGCGCGGCCAGCCGCGCCCGGGCACTGTCCTCGATCGCCGGGTCCACCCGCAGGGGCTGGTAGGGATCCTCGGTGTCGAGCCGGTAGCGGTTGAGCCCGACCACCACCCGGTCACCCGAGTCGATCTCCAAGGCGGTGCGGTAGGCGGTCTTCTCGATCTCGGATTTCTGGAAACCCGCCTCGATGGCGCGCACCGCGCCGCCCAGCTCATCCACTTTCCCGATCAAAACTATCGCGGCGGCCTCGACCTCGTCGGTCATCGCCTCGATCGCGTACGAGCCGGCGAAGGGGTCCACCGTGGAGGTCAGGTCGGTTTCATGGGCCAGCACCTGCTGGGTGCGCAGAGCCAGCCGGGCGGCCTTCTCGGTGGGCAGCGCGATCGCCTCGTCATAGGCGTTGGTGTGCAGCGACTGAGCGCCCCCGAAGATCGCGGCGATCGCCTGCGCGGTGACCCGGACCATGTTGACTTCGGGCTGTTGCGCGGTGAGCTGCACGCCGGCGGTCTGGGCGTGGAACCGCAGCATCAGCGACTTGGGATTGCGCGCCCCGAAGCGCTCCGCCATCATCCGAGCCCAGATCCGGCGGGCGGCCCGGAACTTGGCAATTTCCTCCAGCAGCGTAGTGCGGGAGACGAAAAAGAACGACAATCGCGGCGCGAACTCGTCAACAGCCATTCCGGCGTCCAGCGCGGCTTGCACGTACTGCGCCCCGTTGGTCAGCGTGAAAGCGATCTCCTGCGCCGGATTAGCCCCCGCCTCGGCCATGTGATAACCCGAGATCGAGATGGTGTTCCACCGCGGGATCTCGACCTGGCAATAGGCGAAGATGTCCGCGGTGAGCCGCAGGGACCGCGCTGGCGGGTAGATGTAGGTGCCCCGCGCGATGTATTCCTTGAGCACGTCGTTCTGGACCGTCCCGGCCAGTTTCGCGCCCGGCACGCCGCGCTCGTGCGCCACCAGCTGATACAGCAGCAACAGCACGCTCGCCGGGGCGTTGATCGTCATTGAGGTGGACACCGCGTCCAGCGGGATCCCATCGAACAGCGCCCGCATGTCCTCGATCGAGTCGATGGCCACCCCGACCTTGCCGACCTCGCCGCGCGCGATCGCCTCGTCGGAGTCGTAGCCCATCTGCGTGGGCAGGTCGAAAGCCACCGACAGGCCGGTCTGCCCGGCCCGCAGGAGCTGGTGGTAGCGGGCGTTGGACTCCCGCGCGCTGCCGTACCCGGCGTACTGGCGCATCGTCCAGGGACGCTCGGTGTACATGGCGGGGTACACCCCGCGGGTGAACGGGAACTCCCCCGGCTCGCTCAGCCGCTCGGCCAGCCCATCCGCGACGTCCCGCGCGCGATACACCCGCTTGATCTCGAACCCCGACTCTGATTTGTCGGCCACCACGCCTGTATGGCACACCCCCGGCGGGGAGCACAACAGTGGGGATCACGGCGCGGGCATCATGGGACCGTGACCAACGCCGCACCCCGCCTGGTGGCGGGTCGCTACCGGCTCGGCGAGGTGCTGGGCCGGGGCACCATGGGCACGGTGTGGTCCGCGCACGACGAGGTGCTCGGGCGGCCGGTCGCAATCAAGGAGGTGCTGCTGCCGCCGGGCATCCCGCAGGCCGAGGCGGACGCGCTGCGGGAGCGTTCGCTGCGGGAGGCCAGGGCCATCGCGGCCCTGTCGCACCCCAACGTGGTGACCCTCTACGACGTGGCCAGTGAGGGCGCGGCGCCCTTCGTGGTGATGGAGCTGGTGGCCTCGGCCAGCCTGGCGGAGCTGCTGCGCGCGGGCGCCCTGCCACCACGGCAGGTCGTCGCCATCGGGGCGGCGATGGCGGCGGCGCTACAGGCCGCGCATGCCGCGGGCATCACGCACCGTGACGTCAAGCCCGGCAACGTGCTGATGGCCCACGACGGCCGGATCAAGCTCACCGACTTCGGGATCGCCCGCAACCGGGGCGACCAGACGCTGACCGCGACCGGTCTGATGCTGGGCTCCCCCGCGTACATCGCTCCCGAGATCGCCTCCGGCGGGCCGGTCAACCCGGCGTCGGACCTGTGGGGGCTCGGCGCGACACTGTTCGCCGCGGTCGAGGGCCGGCCCCCCTACGACGCGGGCACCGCGATGGCGACGGTCGCCGCGGTGGTGCGGGGCGAGGTGCCCAGGCCGTCCTGCACCGGAGCGCTCGCCGAGGTGATCCACGGGCTGATGGTCAAGGACCCGGCGCGCCGGATGCCCCTGTCGCGGGTGCGCCAGCTGCTGGGCGCGCCACCCGAGTCAACTGATCCCGGGACGGCTGATCCCGATCCCGCCGCGGCGCCGCCCGTCTCGGTCACCGTTGCTCCCAGAGCCAGGCCCGAAGCGCCCGAGCCGCCCCGCCAACCGACCGGACGACTCGCGGCCGACCCGGGCCCGCTGCCCTTCGCCGTCCCCTCCGCTGTCCCCTCGGCCGGGCCCACGGGGGTCCGTCGCCCGGCAACAGCGCACCGGCGCGTGAACACCAGGGGCCGCGGCGCCGGACGCCGGATGGTGCTGTGGACGCTGGCCGTGCTGCTGTTCCTCGGCACCGCGACCGGCGGGTTCGGGCTTGCCCGCCTCGCCAGCGGCCGAGCGGCCCTGCCGTCCCTGGCCTCCCTGAGAGCACTGCCCCAGCTGGGAGCCCTGCCCTACTTGGGAACCCGGGCCACCTCGGGGACGAGCTCCGATGACGTGGTGCTGGCACCCCGGGTGCAACAGATCACCGAGCCGGACCACACCCGGGCGGCTCAGTTCACGGTGCGCGTGCCGTGGGGCTGGCCGGAGTTCCGGGAGCAGCGCACACTCGGCAACGACTCCGGCACAGTCATGCGCTTCGTCTCCCCGGACGGCTCGGAGGTGATCGCCGTGGAACGGGTTACCGGCGCGCTGCCCGGCGGCGACGTCGACCACTACCTGACTACCTACCTGCGCGCGCTGTCCCAGGTGGTGCCCGAGCTCGTGGAGACCCAGCGCCAGCGGCTGCCCGGCGGCGCGTTGGACGCCACCTTCCGGACTAGGGAGGGTGGCGAGCTGCGCCGCACCACCTACCTGCGGCTGATCCCGGCTGGCCCAGACCTGTGGGCGGTGTCCGTCACCGTGCCCACCGAGCGCGAAACCGCCGGCCGAATGCGCCTATTCGAACCCGTCCTATCGAGCTTCATCCCCACCCTATAGACGCATTCAGCGGGCTCAGCGGGGCAAACCAGGTGCCAATAACCCCGCTGAGCCCGCTGAATGCGAAGGTAGGCGCGTGGAGACAGCGCGGGAGGCGGCCTCGGTGCTTGCGCAGCGCACTGGAGTGGCTGGGCACGACATCGCTGTGGTGCTGGGCAGCGGATGGCGCCCCGCGGCCGACGCGCTGGGCGCTCCCACCGTCGAGATCCCGGTCACCGAGCTGCCCGGGTTCCTCGCGCCGGGGGCCAAGGGGCACGCCGGGACTATCCGCTCGGTTCGGCTGGGTGAGCGCCGCATCCTGGTGCTGCTCGGTCGCACGCACGGCTACGAGGGACACGGCGTGGCGCAGGTGGTGCACGGGGTGCGCACCGCCTGCGCGGCGGGCGTACGGGCGGTGGTGCTCACCAACGCCGCTGGCGGCATCGCCGGGGGGCTCGAGGTCGGCCAGCCGGTGCTGATCTCCGATCACCTCAACCTCACCGCGGCTTCACCGCTGGTCGGCCCGCGGTTCGTCGACCTCACCGAGGCGTACTCCCCCCGGTTGCGCGCGCTGGCCCGGGAGATAGACCCGAGCCTGGTCGAGGGCGTCTACGCCGGGGTGCCCGGTCCACACTTCGAGACGCCGGCGGAGATCCGCATGATGCGCGCGCTGGGTGCCGACCTGGTCGGGATGTCCACCGTGCTGGAGACCATCGCCGCGCGCGCCGAGGGCGCCGAGGTGCTGGGGATCTCGCTGGTCACCAACCTCGCCGCAGGCCTCACCGGTGCGCCGTTGGATCACCGCGACATGCTCGCCAGCGTCGGCGGCGCAGCGGCGCGGATGGGCGGGCTGCTGCGGGAGCTGCTCAGCCGGGCGTGAGCAGAGCGCTCAGGAACCGGAGCACCGGCGTTTCGGCGGCCACCGGGTCGTCGATCATCGGCCAATGCCCGCTGTCGGCGAGGACGACGACCTCGGCGCGGGGGAAGGTTTCCCGTTGCTGTTGCGCGTAGCGCACCGGCAGGTACGGATCACGGGCCCCCCACACGACCAGCGCCGGGCGCTCCAGTGAGCACAACCGGTCGTGCAACCCCTCTGATGAGGCGGTGTCGGTGGCGCGGTACAGCCGCAGCACCGCGCGCTGGACATCGGGGTTCTTGTAGTCGCGATAGATGCGCTGGAGCATCTCGAAAGGCAGCCTGCGGGGGTTGCCGTGGCGCAACATCAGCCGCAACGCCGGGAAGGTACCCATCCGCATAAAGGCCTCACCCAGCACCGGGGTGCGCCAGATGCGGGCCAGGTAGTGCCAGCGATAGCCGCGCAGCACACCGCAGTTGACCAGCGTCACGCTGGCGAACCGGTCGGGGTGCTCGGCCGCCCAGGTCAGGCCCCAGGGGCCGCCGAAGTCGTGCAGCACCAGGTGGGCGCGGTGGATGCCGAGCTGATCGAGGATTCCGTCGAGGTGGCGGGCGTAACCGTCCACGGTGTAGTCGAAGCGATCCGGCTTGTCCGCGTCACCGTAGCCGGGCATGTCGGGCGCGACCGCGCGGGCGAACGCGCCGGTGCGGGCCAGCAGGCGCCGCCAGTCCTGGGCCGGGCCCGGATTGCCGTGCACGAACACGACCGCTTCCCGCGCGCCGGTCGGCCCGGCGTGCAGGTAGGGGCTGCGGACTCCGGCGACGGTCACCGCCGCTTCGCTGACCGGGACGAGCCGTTGCGCTCCGATGGGGGTCATGGTGGACGCTCCTTAAACGTGGCGGCACCGAAACTACCTGAGCCGAGGGTTACGCTGCGCGCATGGCTGCGGACATCGTGCCGATCGAACTCGCTGTGACCACTGGCGACCTCGTGACGCTGTGGGCTCCCCCCTGGCGTGCGGACGGCGAGGACTGGGAAGCGTTCCTCGGCGACGAAGCGAATCTCTTCGCCTTCGCTGACGTCGCGGCGCTGGTCGGTTTCGTGCGCACCACACGGGAGCACGACCTCATCGACCACCCGACCTGGGCACTGGTGCCGCGCTTGCCCGCGCCGGATCTGCGCCCCAGCGAATCCCACCGTTACGACCTGGTGGGAGTGCCCGAGCTGGTCACGCAGGCTCCGGACACCTGGGTGATCGGTGAGCTCGCCGACGTGGTGTCGATCCTGCGCTCCCTGGCCGAGGTCTGCGACCTGGAGCCGGTGCGCGAGGTCCTCGACTCCACCCCCGGGTTCAGCATGCTCGGCGGCGGCACGCTGGCCTTCGGCGGCCGGGAGGGCGCTCGGCACTGGGACGCGCTGTGCACCGTGATCGCGCGGCGGTGGGACGAGGTGCTTGACACCATCGACGGGGTCCTGCGCGAGCCCGACGTCGATCCGGCGGCGCTGGACGCGGCGGCGGCCGAACTAGCCGAAGCTCCACCCGCGGCCGGGGAGCGGTCCGCCGCCGAGGAGCGCGAAACGGATCCCGCGCTGGCGTTCTGGTCGGAGGTCGGCATCGACCCGATTCGGATCTTCAGCGAGCTGGGCGAGCACTACACGCTGCGCTGCTACCTCGACAACGAACCGGTCTTCCTCGGCAGTGGCGGGCGCATCGACGTCTTCGGCTCGCCGCGTGCACTGGCCCGCCACCTCGCTGAGCACCCCGAGGGCCACGACCTCGACGCGGTGTCCACCTGGCCGCTGGTGACCACGCGAGCGCGGGAGCGCGAGCTGAAGGTAGCACTCGCCGAGGGCAACAGCTACCTGCTCGGCGGCCTGGCCGACGACCTTGCCGGGGGCCCCAAGACAGTGGATCCCGGCCAGCTCGAGCTGGCCGTGGAACTGATCACCGACGCCGATCGGTGGGCTGGGTCGGATGACGCCGACAAGGCCCTGGCCAGTTCCGAACCACTCGGCTGGCTGGTCTCGTTCCTGCTGCGCCCGGACCCGACCCGGTTGGCGCCCAGCCCGCCCTTTGCCGCCGAAGTGGCCGCGTGGCGGGTCCTGGTCGGTGCTTTCGAGGACCGGCTGCACGTGCACTGAGCGGGTGGCCGTGTGCCGCTCACAACTCGAAGGCATCAGGGAGTAGGAGGCGTTCTCCACATTGCAGCCGGTCACCCACGCGACCGTCGTCGCACAGCCCGGCTGCGCCCACCCACAGACCCGAGTAGGGGCAGTACGCGAGCGCCGCGGCCGACCGCAGCGCGTCCCAGTCAACCACATGGTCGGCATCCCCATTGACGATCACAAGTGCTCCATCCAGGGCTTGGGTTCAGCTGTAGCGCCGAAGTAGTCCCCGCCTTTGCGCTGCGTGTCGTCGGTGCCCCACGCACGCTCCCGCGGCGCCAGCACCGGCACAATATGCTTTTTGTCTGTTATTTTCGGACCGTTTGCCCTCCGTGTTCGCCCCATATCCAGCCAGCTAACCTTCGCCCGGTGCGCATGCTCCGGTTTCGAGCGGTCTTCGTACTGGTCGCTGTACTGATCGCCGCTCTCAGCGCGATGACCCCGCTCGCCGCCCTGCCCGCCATCACCCTGCCCGCCATCACCCTGGCCGCCACCGCGCAGCTGGACTGCACGCGGCAGATCGCCCCGCCCCCACCGGTCGACACCTCGGAGGCCCCAGCACCGGGCACCTTGGCTCCCCCGCCGCTGGCGGTCCCGGACCCTCCGGTGGGTGGGCCCAGGATGGGCGAGTGCGGGCTGGTGCTGCCCGCTGGCGCGCCCGCCCCACCGGCGGGGGTCGACGCGAAGTCCTGGCTGATCGCCGACGCCAACTCCGGTGAGGTGCTCGCCGCCAAGGATCCCCATGCGCGCAACCGCCCGGCCTCGACGCTCAAGCTGTTCACCGCCCTGCTGGCCGCCGACCAGCTTGCACCCGACCGGGTCGTGGTCGGCACCCAGGCCGACGCCGACCAGGACGGCAGCCGGGTGGGCATCGGCCCGGGCGGTCACTACACCGTCCGGCAGCTGCTCACCAGCTTGTTCCTGGTCTCCGGCAACGACTCCGCACACGCCCTGGCCGTAGCACTCGACGGCGTGGCGCAGACCGTCGAGCAGATGAATCAGCTGGCCGCCAAGCTCGGCGCGCTCGACACCCGGGCCGCCACCCCGTCCGGCTTGGACGGACCGGGCATGAGCTCCTCAGCCTACGACCTGGCGTTGGCGTTTCGCCAAGTGCTCAGCCGCCCGTTGCTGACCGAGCTGCTGGGCACCCGGGAGGCGGAGTTCCCCGGCTACGGCAACCGGCCCGGGTTCGTGGTCAGCAATGACAACAAGCTGCTCAGAACCTACCCGGGCGCCCTGGGTGGCAAGACCGGCTTCACCGACGACGCCCGGCACACCCAACTCGACGCCGCGCAGCGCGGTGGGCGGCGCCTGATGGTGGTGCTGATGCGCGGCGAGCAGCGGCCGGTGT
>JBDTAX010000061.1:0-19287 GCA_039924425.1 Pseudonocardiaceae bacterium | reverse complement strand
GACGCCGAGTTTCTCCAGAGCGTCCCAGGCGGTCCCACCGGCCACCGGCAGCGCGGCGGCCCGCACGAAACTGATTTGTGGGGGCTTATGCGTTGTGTCCTCGGCGAGCAGCACCGCGTGCTCGGCGTAGCTGCCGTGTTCCGGCGCGGCGCGGCCCATCACTTCATCGCCCTCGGCGAATCCCTCGACGTCGGAGCCGACCGCTACCACGACACCGGCCGCTTCGACGCCTAGCACCAGGGGAAAGTGGGGTGTGGTCTGCGGGTTGGCCATCGCGCCGCTGCGAATCTTGTAATCGGCAGGGTTGACCCCCACAGCCTTGACCTTGATCACCATCTCGCTGGGGCCCGGCACCGGCTCAGGCCGGTCAAACCAGGTCTCGGTCTCAGGACCGCCGTACGAGGTGTAGCCATAGGCCCTGCTCATCGCGCTCGGTCCTCTCCGTCGTCACGCACCAGTCCTTCCTACCCTGCCTCGGCCGACGCACGGCGACCGCATGGCGATCCCTCAATGGTCAGGGATGCGAACTGACGCGGTGCTTGCCCAACGTCGCGCTGTGGCCCGGGCCAGCACCTGACGCGACTAACTCGGGACCGCCGAATGTTTTCGTGCACGTGTCGCTGGCGCGGATACTCTGCCCGGGTGGCAGAGAGGCTCGCGATGACCATCGATGATCACGTTCGGCTACCCCCTCTCAGATCTGGTTCGTCGTGCGGACACCGGATCGGTCGAGAGCATCCCTGATGCGCTGCGCCAAAGCGCGGTCGTCGTAGGTAGAGCTGAGGAACACTCGACTGGCGACTAGCGGCTCCGCGCTGGTCACGCAGCGCATCCTAGCTTCCTCGGGGCTGTCCTTGGGCCGGGACCGAAATTCGCCGAATAGGCACTAGCCCAAGCCAGCACGGTGTCAGCGAGGTCGCTCGGCGTCGTCGCCGACGAGCACCAAACCGGCATCCACAGGAATGCGTGGTCATCGGCAGATGAGTACATTGTAGTGGATCATGTGTGCCCGGAACCGACGCGGGACACGGTCCGGCCTCGAGGCCGGGGGTCCACGGGGGTGTGTCTTGCTCGCCATCCTCGAGTCGATGACCAACGACCTCGCCGCACACTCAGCTCGGGTGGACGCGGCTCACCCGATAGGTGTGTCTTATGTGAAGGGTCGTGTTGCCCGAGCCGTTGGCCCCGGTGATGGCGACCCGGTCCGCCCAGTCGATCCGCAGGTCGACCGGCCCGAGCGTGAACTCACCTCGGCGTACCACCGCACCGCGCAACACGGCTACCACCGCCCCGGCGCGCGGTGCGGCGCTGATCTCCATCCGCAGTTCCCACTCCTTGCGCGGCTCCTCGACCACCTCCAGCCGCTCGATCAGCCGATCGGTCTGGCGGGCCTTGGCGGCCTGCTTCTCGCTCGACTCGATGCGCCCGGCGCGGATGTTCTTGTCGTTGTCAGGGGCCTTGCGCCGGGCGTTGCGCACGCCCTTGTCCGCCCACGCCCGCTGGGTTCGGGCCCGCTCTTGAAGCGCCGCGCGGGTATCGGCGTACTCCTCGAACTCCGTCCGGGCGTGCCGGCGGATCACCTCGCGCTCCTCCAGGTACCCGGCGTACCCACCGCCGTAGTGGCGTACCCGCTGTTGCGCAAGGTCCAGTTCGAGCACCTGGTGCACCGACCGGGCCAGGAACTCCCGGTCGTGGCTGACCAGGATCGTTCCGGCCCGCAAGCCGCCAACGAACTCCTCCAACCGGCGCAGGCCATCCAGGTCGAGGTCGTTGGTCGGCTCGTCGAGCAGGAAGATGTCGTACCGGCTCAGGAGCAGCGACGCCATCCCGGCGCGGGCGGCCTGCCCGCCGGAGAGCGCGGTCATCAGTTGGCCCAGGTCCACCGCCAGCCCGAGGTCCGCGCTGACCCGCTCGGCCCGCTCCGCCACATCCGCGCCACCCAGGCTCAACCACCGGTCCAATGCGGTGGCGTATGCATCGTCCGCTCCAGGGGTACCGGCGGCCAACCCCTCGGCGCAGCGGTCCAGCTCGCGCTGTGCGCTCGTGACGCCGGTACGTCGGGCCAGGAAGGCGCGCACCGTCTCCCCCGGATGGCGCTCGGGCTCCTGAGGCAGGTACCCGACCGTCGCCGTCGGCGGATGCAACTGCATGGCGCCCTGCTCGGGTGGCGCCAAGCCCGCGAGGATCCGCAGCAGGGTCGACTTGCCCGCGCCGTTGGGGCCGACCAGCCCGATCACGTCACCCGGCGCCACCACGAGGTCCAGCCCGGAGAACAGAACCTGATCGCCATGGCTTGCGGACAGTTCCTTGGCGATCAGTGTGGCGCTCATGAGGATCCAATGTTATCCGTGCTTGGTCCTGGGCCGGTGTGTCGCTGCTCGGGATGCCGCAAGAACGACTACGCTTCGAACGAGTGTTCGTTCTTGCGGGGAGGTGCGGTGCGGGTGCTGGGGGTGGATCCGGGGCTGACTCGGTGTGGGCTCGGTGTGGTCGACGGCGGCGCCGGGCGGGCGGTTAGCTGTGTGGCGGTCGATGTCGTGCGCACCTCGCCTGAGCTGGATCTCGGTGCGCGGCTAATGGCGGTGGCTGAGGTCGTGGAATGCTGGCTGACTGAGCACCGTCCTGACGTGGTCGCGGTGGAGCGGGTGTTCAGCCAGCACAACGTGCGCACCGCGATGGGCACCGCGCAGGTCGGCGGCGTGGTGGCGCTGATCGCGGCCCGGCGGGGGCTGCCGGTTTCCTTCCACACGCCCAGCGAGGTCAAGGCCGCCGTCACCGGGTCTGGCCGGGCCGATAAGGAACAGGTCACCACCATGATCACTCGACTGCTGGCGCTGCCCGCCAAGCCGCGACCGGCCGACGCCGCCGACGCGCTGGCGCTGGCGATCTGCCATTTGTGGCGGGCCCCGATGACGCAGCGGCTCGCGCAGGCGCGAGCTCAGTCGGCGAAGCTGGCCCAAGTCCACCGGGCGAAGCTGGCCGCCGCGGCCCGGCGGGCGGGAGCGGCGCGGTGATCTCCTCGGTGCGGGGACCGGTGCTCTCCGTCGAGTTGGACCACGCCGTGGTCGAGGTGGGCGGTGTCGGGTTGGCGGTGCACGCCGTTCCGGCCACCCTGGCCACGTTGCGGCGGGGCGAACAGGCACGCCTGGCCACGTCGCTGGTGGTGCGCGAGGATTCGCTGACGTTGTACGGCTTCGCCGACGTCGCGGCCCGGGAGTTGTTCGTGCTGCTGCAGACTGTCTCCGGGGTGGGACCGCGCCTGGCCCTGGCGATGCTCGCCGTGCTCGAGCCGGACGCGCTGCGGGCCGCGCTCGCCGAGGGCGACCTCACGGTTCTCACCAGGGTGCCGGGCATCGGGCGCAAGGGCGCGGAGCGACTTGTCGTGGAGTTGCGAGACAGGGTCGGAGTGCTCGCGCCCACCGCCTCGGGGCCGGTGACCCGCGCTGGTGGCACGGTGCGCACTCAGGTGACCGAGGCGCTGGCCGGGCTTGGTTTCACGGCCCGGCAAGCCGAGCAGGCCGTGGACGCTGTGCTGGCCGAAGGCGATCCCGAGACGGCGCACACCTCGGACGTGCTGCGCGGCGCGCTAACCCGCCTGGGCCGAAACCGGTGAGCACGCCGGGACCGCTCGCGGCGGAGGTGGATCCGGCGGACGCCGAGCTGGAGACCACCCTGCGGCCCCGCCGGCTGACTGAATTCATCGGACAGGCCCGGGTGCGCGAGCAGCTGGAACTGGTCTTGGAGGGCGCCCGGCGACGCGGCGCGCCGCCGGATCACGTGCTGTTGTCCGGCCCCCCGGGGTTGGGCAAGACGAGCCTCGCGATGATCATCGCCGCTGAGCTGGGCAGCCCGATCCGGGTGACGTCGGGACCGGCGTTGGAGCGTGCCGGGGACCTCGCCGCGATGCTGTCCAACCTCGTCGAGGGGGACGTGCTGTTCATCGATGAGATCCACCGGGTGGCGCGGCCCGCTGAGGAGATGCTCTACCTCGCGATGGAGGACTTCCGGGTCGACGTGATGGTCGGCAAAGGCCCCGGGGCCACCTCCATCCCGCTGGAGATCGCCCCGTTCACCCTGGTCGGGGCGACCACTCGATCCGGCGCGCTGACCAGCCCACTGCGGGACCGGTTCGGGTTCACCGCGCACATGGAGTTCTACGAGCCCCACGAGCTCGAGCTGGTGCTGCACCGCTCGGCCGGCATCCTCGGGGTGGATCTGCGCCCTGAGGGCGGCACCGAGATCGCCGGCCGTTCCCGGGGCACCCCCCGGATCGCCAATCGCCTGCTGCGCCGGGTTCGGGACTACGCCGAAGTCCGAGCCGACGGCGCGGTCACTGTGGAGGTGGCCCGCGCCGGCCTGGCCGTATACGACGTGGACGAGCTCGGGTTGGACCGGCTGGACCGCGCCGTGCTCACCGCGCTGGTGCGCACCTTCGGTGGGGGGCCGGTCGGGGTGTCCACCATCGCCGTCGCTGTGGGCGAGGAGCCGGCCACCGTGGAGGAGGTGTGCGAGCCGTTCCTGGTCCGCGCCGGCATGCTCGCCCGCACCCCGCGCGGTCGGGTGGCCACCGCTGCCGCGTGGCGACACCTGCGCCTGGAGCCGCCCGCCGCCGCTCTCGCCGAGCCCGTGCCGCCCACGCTGTTCGAGCCGTGAGCTACAGGCCGCCCAGCCACACTCCCACTCCGACGATGAGAACTCCGCCGAAAACCACCTGGATGAGCGAGCGGCGCAGGGAGACCTCCAGGTAGCGCTTGCGGATGAGAGCGATCAGCGCGAGCTCGAGGGCCACCACGACGGCCGCGACCGCCAGCGCGACCGCCCGATCGGAGATCAAGAACGGTACGGCGTGGAAAACGCCGCCCACGGTCGTCATCACCCCGGTGATCGAGCCTCGGGTGATGGCCGGCCCCCGGCCGGTCTGGCCGCCGTCATCGGAGAGCGCTTCGGACAGCCCCATGCTGATGCCGGCTCCCAGCGCGGTGGCCAGCCCGACTAGCAGCGCGGCGTGCGAGCTCGACAGCAGGGCCACCGCGAAGATGGGGGCGAGTGTCGACAGCGTCCCGTCGATGAGCCCCACCAGCCCCGGCTGGACGTACTGCAGGACGAACTCTTGCTCGTCCGCCTTGCCGCGGCCGGCGTCGCGTCGTACCGCTGGGCTGGCGGCAGTCATCGCGGGCGCCATGGTGGCCAGGGCGGTTGCTGCCCCGGCTGGGGTGAACCTCATGCCAGTAACGGCGGAGCCATGGGAGATCAGGGTTTGGGGGCCCGAGGTGCGGGTACCCAGCGCGTGGGCGCTCGGTGTGCAACGAGGCCTGGAGTGGCGGTGCGACGGCATGGCGGAACCCTAAGGAATCGGCCGTTATCGATTCGAAACCTGAGAGCTCTCGGGTCACCGCGGCGCCCACAGGCCGGTGGCGGGCGACGAGGGACGTGCTGGTTGCTCCGATCGGCGGCGATGGCTGCGCCATTCGGACGATGCCGGGTTCAGGGAGCTGTGCGGCCCGGATTGGCCCCGGATTAGCGTTGACCACCGCGTGCGGCATCGCCACCGACGGATCCCTAGGATGCGGCACGGTGCGGCGCGGGAGTGCGTGGCGCGACCTGGCACACTCGATGGCGCAACGCTGATGGTGATCGGAGAACCATGGACCCCCTGTTCCTGCCACTGCTGCTCATAGCCGTGCTCGCGCTGTTGTCAATCATGAACTTCCGCCGGCAGAAGCGGGCGAGCGCTGATGCGCGGCAGCTGCAGAGCTCCCTGGTCGACGGCGACCGGGTGGTGACCATTTCCGGACTGCACGCAACCGTCGTGGACAGCGCGCGGGAGGAGACGGTCGACCTGGAGATCGCTCCGGGGGTGCGCACCCGGTGGGTGCGGGCCGCGATCCGCGAAAAGCTCACCGAGCGCGAGCCGCTCACGGGGCACCATGACGATCCGGACGCGATCGACGCGGCCCCGCTCGACGGCAGCGCCCGAGCCGACAAGTCCTGAGCCGACAAGTCCTGAACTGATGTGGTGCGGAGCGGTACGCTCGCGCATCCCCTCCGAGGAGAACCACTCACCGTGGCACCACCGGCCGGGCGCTTGCGCCCTTGGCGCAATCTGGCGATCTTCGCTGGGATTGTCGTCGTTTTGTACTCGTTAGTCTTCTTCACCGGGGGCGGGGGACCAACCCCGAAGCTGGGCATCGACCTGCAAGGCGGCACTCGGGTGACCCTCACCGCCCGGACCGTCGATGGCCGGCCACCCTCGCGCGAGTCGCTCGACCAAGCTCGGCAGATCATCGAGCAGCGGGTCAATGGCATCGGCGTGAGCGGTGCCGAGGTCGTGCTCGATGGGGTTAACTTGGTCATCACCGTGCCCGGTGCGAACGGTGACCAGGCTCGCACCCTCGGGCAGACCGCCAAACTGTACTTCCGAACGGTCATCTCTGAGCAGTCAGCCGGCGCCCCGCCCAAGGCCCCAGAGAAGGCTCCGGCGCAGGCACCAGCGCCCCCGCCCAGCCCGCCGCCGATCGGCAGCGCCCCGGCGGATTCGGCCGATCCGCAGGTCGCCGCGCAGATCCAGCAGGCCCGGACGCGGCTGCAGAGCCAGGATCCGGCGCTGCAGCAGAAGGCGCTGGCCGCACTGAACTGCGCGGCTCCTGACCCCTTGCGCGGCAACGACGACCCGCGCCTGCCGCTGGTCACCTGCGACCAGCACCACACCGCCAAGTACCTGCTCGGGCCGGCGTTCCTGTCCGGCGAGCAGATCGCCAGCGCATCGGCCGGCCCGAACCAGTCCGGCACCGGGTACGAGGTGCAGCTGAGGTTCAAGCGCCAGGGCGAGGACATCTGGGGCAAGTACACCGCGAACAACATCGGCAAGCAGTCCGCCTTCACGCTGGATGGCGATGTGGTGTCCGCGCCGCAGATCGAGGCGGCGATCCTGCCCGGCCAGCAGACCAGCATCACCGGCAGCTTCACCCAGGCCGAGGCCCAGAACCTGGCCAACGTGCTCAAGTACGGTTCGCTGCCGCTGTCCTTCCAATCCTCGGAGTCGCAGACGGTGTCAGCCACCCTGGGGCTGGCCTCATTGCGCGCGGGACTGATCGCCGGGGCGCTCGGGCTGGTCGTGGTGTTCGTGTACTGCTTGTTCTACTACCGGGCGCTCGGAGTGCTGACGATCTTGTCTCTGGCGCTGTCCGGGCTGGTCGTCTACGCCGTGCTGGTGCTGCTCGGGCGGTGGATCGGCTTCACCCTGGACCTGGCTGGTGTCGCCGGCTTCATCGTCGCGATCGGCATCACCGCCGACTCTTTTGTGATCCTCTTCGAGCGTCTCAAGGATGAGGTGCGCGATGGCCGGACCTTCCGCTCCGCGGTGCCCAGGGCGTGGGTCCGGGCCCGCCGCACCATCCTGTCGGCGGACGCCGTGAGCTTCTTGGCCGCCGCGGTGCTCTACGTGCTGGCGGTGGGGCAGGTGAAGGGTTTCGCCTTCACCCTCGGCATGTCCACGGTGCTGGACCTGGTGGTGGTCTTCCTGGCCACGCACCCACTGGTGGCGATGGCCTCGCGATCTCCGCTGCTGTCCCAACCGCGACTGTCCGGGCTCGGGGCCGCGCAGCGAGCCGGAGCCGCAGGCCGATCGGCGCTGGCCGCCGCGGCGGAGGGGGCCTGAGATGCCTGAGATGGTGCGCAAGCTGGGGCGGCTGTACAGCGGGACCGGCGCGTTCGACGTCGTCGGTCGGCGGCGGGTCTGGTACGCGTCGTCCGCCCTGCTGGTCGTGGTCTGTCTCGCGTCGATCCTGCTGCGCGGGTTCAACCTCGGCATCGACTTCGAAGGCGGCACCCAGGTGCAGCTGCCGGCGCAGGGGGCCGGCGGGCGGATCACCACCCAGCAGGCCGAGCGCGTCTTCACCGACACGGTGGGCCGGCCTCCCACGTCCGTGCAGACCGCCGGCGCCGGCGCCGCGGCGAGCATCCTGATCAGCTCCTCGGCGCTGGACACGCACACGTCATTCGTCCTGAAAGACGCGCTGTACGCCCAACTGCACCCGCTCGGCACCTCGGGACGGCCCAGCGAGCAGTCGATCAGCGACAGCGCGGTGAGCGCCACCTGGGGCGGCGAGATCAGCCGTCAGGCGCTGATCGCGCTGCTGGTGTTCCTCGGCTTGGTGAGCGCGTTTCTCGCGGTGTATTTCGAGCCTCGGATGGCGCTGGCGGCGCTGATCGCGGTGATGCACGACGTGCTGGTGACCGCGGGGATTTACTCACTGGTCGGTTTCGAGGTGACGCCGGCATCGGTGATCGGCTTGCTCACCATCCTCGGGTTCTCGCTGTATGACACCGTGGTCGTGTTCGACAAGGTCCAGGAGAACACCCGCGGGCTGCTCGGGCTGACCCGGCGAACCTATGCCGAGGCCGCCAACCTCGCGGTCAACCAGACCCTGATGCGGTCGATCAACACCTCGTTGATCGCGGTGTTGCCGGTGCTGAGCCTGCTGGTGGTCGGCGCCGGTCTGCTGGGGGTCGGGACGCTGAAGGATCTCGCGCTGGTGCAGATGATCGGCATCACGTCCGGGGCGATGTCCTCGATCTTCTTGGCGACCCCGTTGATGGTCGACCTCACCATGGCTCGGCCGGCTTACCGGCAGCAAGCCGAGCGGGTGGCCGCGCGCCGGGAGAAGTTGGCTCGCCCGGCCGGTCCCACAACCGCCGCCGGGGACGCGCTGGCAGGGGTCACGGGACGGCCTGGCACGACGGCCAAGGTCGGCAAAACCGTGCCCGGAGGGCGGCGGCGTGAGCATCCCGCAGGCAAGAGCGGCCGGCCCTCCGGCAAGGCTGGCCGGCCCTCCGGCCGCTGACGGCGGTCCGATACGGCAATTACGCTGAGTAAATCCTTATTGCGCAGAGTAACAATACCCTGGTCAGCGGGCGGCGTTTCCTGACTTTCCATCACCTATGGGGTGAGTTGTCGCCCCAAGTCCTTGCCTCTACGCCCATTTGAGAGAACGCTCCGTAGTCAGGCGCCGGATATCGCTCCGGGGAGTGAGGGGTACGGGGCGGCACCGTGAGGGCGCCAGGGAGGATCGGGGATGGTGGGGTGGGCCGTTCCGGGTGTGGTGGCGCTCCGGGAGAGTCGGGAGAGTGTGGACTCAGTGGGGCGGCGCGTGGTTGGCCGCCGCCGCATCAGCCGCGAGTCTCTGATGATCACGTACTTGTCCGCCGACTTGCTTGCTGATGGTGAGTTTCGCGCCCGGTTCGCGCGGGACTTCGCGCGACTGGCGCGGCTTCGAGATGCTCGGATCGCCCGTGTCCAGCGGTACTGCGAGTCCCCCCAGGGTGGCGCCGTCATCAGCGAGCACGTCAGCGGAACCTCGCTGCGCACCCTGCTCTTGGCGCACGGCGCGGTCGGCATCGAGGCCGCGTTGGTCGTGCTCAAGGACGCACTGCGCGGGCTGGCGGCGTGTCACGAGGTGGGCTTGGCGCACGGCGACATCACGCCGCGCAGTGTGATCGTCACCCCCACTGGTCAGGTCCGGCTGGTGGATTTCGGGCTCTGGACCGCGAGTGGTCGGCGGCTGCTCGCTCGGTCGACCCCTTTTTACCTGGCGCCTGAACAGTGGAGTGGCGCTAAGGCCACGCCAGCCGGGGACGTGTACGCCGCCACTGCCACATTTTTCGAGTGCTTGGCCGGCGCGCCGCCGTTCTATGCCGAGAGCGAGGCCGAGCTTTGGGCCAAGCACGACCAGAGCGCGCTACCGGTCGAGGTGCTCCCTGAACCGGTGCGAGAGCTGGTGGCGCGTGGCCTCGCCAAGGATCCGCGCGACCGGCCCGAGGCGCGTGGGTTGCTCGCGCAGGTCGCCCAGGTGGCGTCCGGTGCTCTCGGCGCTGGCTGGGAACAGCGCGGACGGCGCGCGCTGAGCGCGCTGCTCGCCAGGCCCCACGCGCTGCCCGAGCTGCCTGAGCCGGTTCGCCGCGGCGATGACGCTGGCTGGGGGCAGCGCAGACCGATCCGGCTGGCCGCTGTCATGGGTGGTGCACTGGCGCTGGCCGCGGGTTTGGCCAGCCCGCCCCTGGCGGTCATCATGCCGGTCGGCAGCATCTTCGCCTCGGGTGGGAGCTCGCCGGTGCTCGCGTTCCCTGACCCTGTTCCGGTGCGGGTGGCCACCAACGGTCAGCTGGCGGACCGCGCCGTTGCTCCGGTCACCAAGGCTGTGGGCTCCAAGCAGGCGGTCGCCAAGGCCCGCCCGTCAGCACCGCCGACTTCGGCGCTGACAAGTCAGACCGGGCCATCCGCGCGCGCCGTTAGTGACCCGCGCCAGCAGGGCACCGCTCACCCGGACACTGCCCAGAACCAGGACACACCGAGCCAGGACACACCGGACCAGGACTCACTGGAGCAGGCCACACCCGCGCGGGCGGCGTGCACCCGGGAGCTGAGTTCAGCGCACATGTCATGCGCGGGCGCGAGCTCGGAGCTGCCGGAGCCGGACTCGGTGGAGTGGACATCGGATCTGTCCCACAATCTCTTCCACAAACTGTTCCCGGATCCAGCCCAACCGGCGGCCCAGTTAGCGGCCCCGGGGGCGGACTCGGTCGAGCTGCCGGCACCGGTCCAGTCGCTCGAGTCAATTCTGATCAGGACAAAGATCCAGACTCAGTCGGACGCCGACATCCAGCCTGGTCCATAGACCAGGGTGCGCTCCAGGGCCGAACATGGATGACCTGGCGACCCTACTCGGGCCGCTGATCCGCGAGGTCCCGGACTTCCCGCGGCCCGGTGTGCTGTTCCAGGATCTCACGCCACTGTTCGCCGACGCGACCGCGTTCCGGGCGGTGGTGGACGCGGTGGCCGTGTGCGCTCCGAGCACCCCGCCGGTCGACGTGGTGGTCGGGGTGGAAGCCCGCGGGTTCTTGTTGGGAGCCGCGGTCGCTTACGCCCTGGGCGCTGGTGTGGTCGGAGTCCGCAAAGCCGGCAAGCTGCCGGTGGTCTGCGACCGTGAGGGTTACGCCCTAGAGTACGGTGTCGCCACACTGGAACTGGCTCGCGGCGTCCTGCGGCCAGCGCAGCGGGCCTTGGTGGTCGACGACGTTCTCGCCACCGGGGGCACCGCGTTCGCGACCTGCGCGCTGGTCGAGCGGGCCGGGGTGACGGTCGATGCCGTCGTGGTGCTGCTGGAGATCGAGTCGCTGCGCGGCCGGGATCGGCTGGTCGGCCGGGTGCTGCGCGCTCTGCTCACGCTCTGACCGGCATCAGTGTGCGGCGGTAGGCTGAATCTGTTTGTCTCTACGTGGTGGGAGAGTGCGATGTGAGCCAGGATCTGCACCTTGCCGATGAGGCGCCGAAAATCCTGGACGTGGCCCCGGCGCTCCAGCGGCGGCCGTCGGCGACCCGGCGCGTCCGGGCTCGGCTCGCGCGGCGGATCACCGCGCAGCGTCCCGGCCCGGTCCGGCAGGTGCTTGAGCCGCTTGCCACCGTGCACCGGGAGTTACATCCCAAGGCTGATCTCGCGTTGCTCCAGCGCGCCTATGACGTCGCCGAGGCCAAGCACGTTCACCAGAAGCGCAAATCCGGCGATCCCTACATCACCCATCCGTTGGCGGTGTCGACGATCCTCGCCGCACTGGGGATGGACACCACCACGCTAGTGGCCGCGCTGCTCCATGACACCGTGGAAGACACCGATTACTCGCTGGCCTGCCTGTCCACGGATTTCGGTGACGTGGTCGCGCACCTTGTCGACGGTGTCACCAAGCTGGACAAGGTCGAATTCGGTGCCGCGGCCGGGGCCGAGACCATCCGCAAAATGGTCATCGCGATGGCCCGCGACCCCCGCGTGCTGGTCATCAAGCTGGCGGACCGGCTGCACAACCTGCGCACCATGCGCTTCATGACACCCGAGCATCAGGCCCGCAACGCCAGGGAGACGCTCGAGGTTTTCGCCCCGCTGGCGCACCGGCTGGGCATGGCCACCATCAAGTGGGAGCTGGAAGACCTCTCCTTCGCGATTCTGCAACCCAAGAAATACGACGAGATCGTCCGGCTGGTGGCCACTCGGGCACCGTCGCGTGACACCTACCTGCAGGCCGTGACCAACGAGATGTCCGCGCAGCTGTCCAGTGCGCGGATCGTCGCCAAAGTTGAGGGCAGGCCCAAACACTATTACTCGATTCATCAGAAAATGATCGTGCGTGGTCGCGATTTCGACGACATCCACGACCTGGTCGGCGTGCGGATCATGGTCGAGGAAGTCCGTGATTGCTACGCCGCGATCGGTGTCGTGCACTCGGCGTGGCAGCCGATGCCGGGTCGCTTCAAAGACTACGTCGCGCAGCCCCGATTCGGGGTCTATCAGTCGCTGCACACCACGGTGATCGGGCCGGACGGAAAACCGCTGGAAGTGCAGATCCGCACGCACGACATGCACCGAACCGCGGAGTACGGCATTGCCGCGCACTGGCGGTACAAGGAAACTCACGGTACCCACAAGGGATCCGTCGATGTCGACGAGATGGCCTGGATGCGTCAGCTTCTGGACTGGCAGCGCGAGGCCGCTGACCCCAGTGAGTTCCTGGAGTCGCTGCGCTATGACCTGGCCACTCGCGAGATTTTCGTTTTCACGCCCAAAGGCGAGGTCATCACGCTGCCCACGGGTTCCACACCGGTTGACTTCGCTTACGCGGTGCATACCGAGGTCGGAAACCGCTGCATCGGCGCTCGGGTCAACGGCCAGCTCGTCGCATTGGAGCGGCTGCTGGAGAACGGCGCGGTTGTCGAGATCTTCACCTCCAAGGCTGGGGGCAATGGTCCCAGCCAGGACTGGCTGTCCTTCGTCGCGTCGCCCCGGGCGCGGGCCAAGATCAGGCAGTGGTTCGCCAAAGAACGCCGTGAGGGAGCCATTGAGGCTGGTAAGAGCGCCATCGCCAAGGAACTGCGCCGAGCTGGGCTACCGGTGCAGCGGATGGTCTCCGCCGGATCGCTGGCCGCGGTGTCCCACGAGCTGCGTTATCCCGACGTCAGCGCATTGTACGCCGCTATCGGCGAGCACCATGCCTCGCCTCGCCATGTGGTGCAACGCTTGGTAGCGCTGCTCGGTGGTGAAGACGGCGCCGAGGAGGTGCTGGCCGATCGGGCAACCCCCTCCACCGTGGCATGTCGGCTCCCGACCCGTGACTCCGGTGTGCGGGTGTGTGGCGCTGGGGACATATACACCAAGCTCGCCCGTTGCTGCACCCCGGTACCGGGGGACGAGATCCTCGGATTCGTCACCCGCGCTGGCGAAGTCAGCGTGCACCGCACCGACTGCACCAACTCCGAATCCCTGCGGGCGCAGCCCGAGCGGCTGGTCAGAGTGGAGTGGGCGCCGTCGTCCGCATCGGTATTCCGAGTCGCGATTCAGGTAGAGGCGTTGGACCGGCACCGCCTGCTGTCTGATGTCACCAAGGTGCTTGCGGACGGTAAGGTCAACATCTTGTCCGCTTCGGTCACCACCAACCGGGACCGGGTGGCGGTGAGCCGCTTCTCCTTTGAGATGGGCGACTCAAAACACCTGGAGCACGTGCTGCAAACGGTGCGCACCGTTGAAGGCGTCTACGACGTCTATCGCGTCATGTCATCGAACTAAAACCCGCCCCCAGAAATGTCTCAGAAATGTTCCGGAAGTGTTAGGTCGTCGTGGGGTCGACAGAGGTGATGGTGACCGGTTGGTTCGGCTTACCGCCACCGGGGGAGGGCTCCAGTGACCCGTCGTCGCCCGCCTTGGCGATCTGGCCGAGGACGGTGAGGCCGGCTGGGGAGATCGTGGCGAAGACTGTGTACTGCGGTGGGAGCTGAGTCTCACCGTAGATCAGGAAGAACTGGCTGCCACCGCTGTCGGGCTGGCCGGTGTTGGCCATCGCGACGAGCCCACGTCCATAGGTCAGCTCGGGGAATACCTCGTCCGGGATGGTGTACCCCGGCCCGCCGGCGCCGGACCCGGTCGGATCACCGCATTGCAGAACGTGCAACCCGGGGTTGGTCACCAGCCGGTGGCAGGGACTGTTGGAGTAGAAGCCCTGCTTGGCCAGGCTGAGGAAGCTGGTCACGGTGCACGGCGCCAACGCCCGATCCAGGGTGAGGCCGATCACGCCGGCCGAGGTCCGCATGGTCACCTGCACTGTGCCTCTGGCCGAAGTTGGGCCGGCCGGCGGCGGCTGCACCGGCCTGGCCGGGGTCTGTTGAGTGGCCTGGTACCGGCAGTCGACCGATGCGGGCAGAGGGGTCGGCCGGATCGGCTCGGCAACCGGCCCGGCAGTCGTTGCGGTGTCGGGGTTTGGCTTGGCGGTGGCGCCTGTGTTGGCCGCGGCAGCCCGCTTGGCCGCGTCCGTGCTGGTGGTCGCGGCCGGTTTGGCCGCGCCGGCCTCGTTGCGTTTGCTCAGCGTCACGCTCAGCGCCACGACGCCGAGCACCAGCAGCACCGCGACCGCGCCGCCGCTGGCCACCGCGTACCTGCGGCGGCGCGCGGTGGTTCGCTCCGCTCGGTGGGCGAGCTGGCGATCTAGTTTGCGCTTCGCGGCCTCGCGACGCTGCTCGTTCGTGGGCACCCGGACTCCTGTGGCTGTCTGGCTGTAGCTGTTGGCTGGGGCTGTTCTGGCTGGGGCTGGGTCAACGACCGCCGCGCAGTCTAGGTGGACCGGGTGCGGGCCTGACGGCAGCCTCCCCGCTGCCCGCGCCCTAGGCTGGGGTCGTGCTCGTCGCAGGTTTCCCCACTGGATCCTTCCAGGCCAACTGTTTCGTGCTGGCCCTCGAGGCCGGTGGTCCGTGCGTGGTGGTCGACCCGGGGGAGGGCGCGGAGCAGCCGCTGGGCGAGCTGTTGCGCCGCCACCGGCTCGACCCGGTGGCGGTCCTGCTCACCCATGGGCATTTCGACCACGTCTTCGCGGTAGCGCCGGTCTGTGACGGCAATGACATCCCGGCCTGGATCCACCCCGAGGACCGCGCGCTGCTGTCCGATCCGTTGCGCGCGCTGTCCACCGAGGCGCGGGCGTTCTTCGGTGGTCTTTATGGGGGCCGGGTTGTGCTGCGCGAGCCGCGTGAGGTGCGCGTGTTGGCCGACGGGACAACCTTGGAGCTGGCTGGGTTGACTCTGAGCGTCGACCACACTCCGGGCCACACCCGCGGCTCGGTGACGTTCCGCTCGGTGGCCGGTCCCGGCGAAGGGCCCGGCGAGGGGCCCAGCGAAGGGCAGAGCCTGCTGCTCTCCGGCGACACGCTGTTCGCTGGCTCGATCGGGCGAACCGACCTGCCCGGTGGTGACCACGAGCAGATGCTCGCCTCGCTCCAGAACAAGATCCTGGTGCTGGATGACGCGACCACCGTGCTGCCCGGCCACGGCCCGAACACCACCATTGGCCAGGAACGGGCCAGCAACCCGTTCCTGCACGGCCTCACCGCACCCGGCAAACCCCCCAGGAGACGTCACGGACTGTGACGCGTCTGAGCATGGTACGCGCGGCGGGAAGATCAAGCTCCGCTCGGCGACGTAAGAGGCCTGCCGGAGTTGTCCCGTCGGCTAGCCCGCTATGCGGCGGGCTTGACCACATCCCGGCGGGCGACCAGCGCGGCGATTCCGGTGGTGATTGGGACGGCGGCGACGAGCCCGATGCCGCCGACCACCGTGCGCACCACTTCCTGAGCGACGTCTTGCGTGGTGACCAACGCGGCGAAACTCTGCCCGGACAGCGCGAAGAGCAGCAGCACGGGCAACGCGGCGCCGGTGTATGCCAGCACCAAGGTGTTCACCGCTGAGGAGATGTGGTCCCGGCCGATCCGCAATGCGGCGGTGTAGAGCGCCCGCGCCCCGAGCTCGGGATTCGCCCGGCGCAGTTCCCACACCGCGCTGGTCTGGGTGACCGTGACATCGTCGAGCACGCCCAGCGCCCCGATCACCATCCCGGCGAGCAGCAACCCCCGGGCGTCGATCCCGTGGCCGAGGACCCCGATGAGCTTGGCGGTGTCGTCGTCCAGCCCGGTCAGTCGGGTGGCCACCGCGAAAGCGCTGCCCAGCAGGCCGATCAGCGCGAGGCTCAGCACGGTGCCCAGCACCGCGCTGGAGGTCTGCGCGGAGATGCCGTGGGTGAGGTACAGCACGCCAAACATGATCACGCTGGCGGCCAGCACGCCGACGACAACCGGGTTCTCGCCGGTCAGGATCGCCGGGAACAGGTACCCCACCAGGACCAGGAAGCTATAGCCCAGGGCGAGCAGCGATGCGAGACCCCGCCACCGGCCCAGCAACAACACCGCCGCGGCGAACAGCGCGGCCAGCCACAGCATCGAGGTGCCTCGCTGGAAATCCTGGATCTGATAGGAGCCCGCGTCGGAGGGATTCCCCCCGGTGTAGGCGAGGACGACGTGGTCGCCGACAGTGAACCGCGGCGTGCTCGGTTCGTCGGGCAGCACCTGCTGGATCCGCGCACCCGGTGAGTCGCCATCGGTGAGGCGCACACCGAGCGCGAGGCACTTCTTGGCCTGCGCGGCGCCAGTGGCGCCACTGGTGCATGGGGCGGAGGTCGTGGAGAACACCTCGCCCTGCACCGGCCGCTGCCCGAATCCGACATCGACGCCACTGCTGGGAGTGCTCCCCGGCCAGGTCAGACACAGGCCGACCAGGGTAGCCAGCGCGACCGGCACCAAGGCTGCGACCAGGAGCAGCTTTACCCGGCGCGAGGCCGGCGGTCCAGGTCCGTGACCATGACTGTGTCCATGCTGGGGAGTACGGGCAGCCTCAGCCGGCGGGACGGTGCCACGGTAACGGTGTCGCCCGACCCGGTTGTCCAGTGCACTCATCGGCGCAAGCGTGCCTCTCTGGTGGCTGCCACCGCTCACCCCCCGACGGTCGCCCGGGGGCCGTTCGGCTCGCTGCGTCGCCGCTCGACGATGCGCCGGGCGAGGGCACCGATTTCCGCATCCGGCACAGTCCGGTCGCCCTCGGCGGTCACGACATGCACGATGGGGTAGATCTCGCGGGCCAGATCTGGCCCCATGGTCCCGGTGTCTCCTTCGGCCGCGTCGTACAGGGCTTCCAGAGCAACCGTGATCGCGTCTTGTTCACCGAGGCTCGCGTAGTAAAGTTTTTTCAGGCTGCCGAGGGCGAAGATTGAACCGGAACCGATCGAGTGGTATCCCGAGTGTTCTTCGCTCATGCCGCCCACCGCGTCGTAACTGAAAATCTGACCGGTTCCGGAATTGGCGTCATAACCGGCGTACAGCGGCACCGCAACCAATCCTCGCAGGGCCATCTCGAGGTTTCCTCGAATCATCCCGGACAGCTTGTTCGCCTTACCCTTGAGGGAGAGCTGCACACCTTCGATTTTTTCGTAGTGTAGGAGTTCGACCTGGAAAAGCCGCGCCATCTCGAAGGCCAGAGCCGCGACCCCGGCGACCCCGATGCAGGATGAGTCGTCGGCTGGATAAACTTTTTCGGCGTACCGGTAGCTGATCATCGTACCGCTGGTCATCTGCCGGTCGCCAGCCATTATCACGCCGTCCGCGAACCGGAGCGCGACGATGGTTGTGCCGTGTGGTGTCTCGTTCGAGCCCATCGCGGCGGCCGCGCGTGACCAGGGCAGCGCATCTGGGTGGTACTCCGTCAACAGGTCGGTGAACGACGAGGTCGGCGAAGACATGTACCTCGCGAAGTGATGCCGCTCGTTGCCGGAACGCGTGGTCATGACAGTGGGCCTTCCCGGAGCTTGTCTCTAGCTTGTTCATGGGTTTGTTTATGGTGCGCCTGGCCGTCGAGACTAGCGGACGCCGGCTCGCCGGCTGGGATCGGCGATGATGGAGAGGTGAACCTGACTCAGCTGCCCACCAGTGAACTGACCCGGCACCGCGACGAGCTGGACGGCGAGTACCAGGCGCTGCAAGCCCGCGGGCTCACTCTCGACCTGACCAGGGGCAAGCCCTCGGCTGAGCAGCTTGACCTGTCCGATCCGCTGTTGGAGCTGCCGGGTGCGGGCAAGTACCTGGCCAGCGACGGCACCGACACCCGCAACTACGGAGGCCTACGCGGGCTGGCGGAGCTGCGCGAGATCTTCGGCGAGCTGCTCGGAGTGCCCGCCGAGCAGCTGATCGCGTTCGGCAACTCCAGCCTTGAGCTGATGCACGAGTGCCTGGTGCACGCTGTGTTGTTCGGGGTGCCCGGGTCGGTGCGGCCGTGGGGAGTGGGTACCGGGACGGCGTTGCTGTGCCCAGTACCAGGCTATGACCGGCACTTCGCGATGTGCGAGAAGCTGGGCATCGAGATGATCCCGGTGTCGATGGACGCGGCTGGCCCGGACATGGCTCAGGTCCAGCGGTTGGTCGAGACGGACGCCAGGATCAAGGGGATTTGGTGCGTGCCCAAGTACAGCAACCCCTCCGGCGTCCGGTATTCCGAGGACACCGTCGGCCGGTTGGCCCGGATGCGTACCGCCGCCGCCGACTTCCGGATCTTCTGGGACAACGCTTACGCCGTGCACCATCTGACCGAGACCCGTCATGAGGTCGCCAACATCCTGCGGCTGGCCGCCGCTGCGGGGCATCCCGACCGGCCACTCGTGTTCGGCTCCACGTCGAAGATCACACTGGCGGGCGGCGGGGTGGCCTTCTACGGAGCGTCGCCCGCCAACGTGGACTGGCTGACCGGGCACCTGGCCAAGCGCACGGTCGGCCCGGACAAGGTCAACCAGCTGCGGCACGCGCTGTTTCTGCGGACCCCGGCTGGGGTGCACGCCCACATGGACCGGCATCGCGCGCTGCTCCAGCCGAAGTTCGACCTCGTCCAGCGCACGCTGGACGAGCGGCTCGGCGACAGCGGTGTGGCGAGCTGGACCGTGCCCGAGGGTGGCTACTTCGTCACTCTCGACGTGCTGGACGGCTGCGCCAGACGAGTCGTCGAGCTGGCCGCCGGCGCCGGCATCGCGCTGACCGCCGCGGGCGCGCCGTTCCCGTACGGCAAGGACCCCGACGACCGGGTGATCCGGCTCGCGCCGACCTACCCGCCGATCTCGGAGCTGGCTGAGGCGTTGGACGGGCTGGTCGTGTGCATCAAGCTGGCCGCCGTTGAGCGCCTGCTCACCACTGGCATACCAGGATCTGTGTGACTAGAATTCAGACAATGGAACGCCAGCGGCGATGGTGGTGTCGGTGGCCGAGTGGGAGTCGCTCCAGGAGACGTTGGCCGTGCTGAGCGATCCGCAATCGGTCGCGGACCTGCGTGAGGCGGAGTACTCGCGGGCCGCGGGCGAGATGTACAGCACGGACGAGGTGTTGGTTGAGTTCCA
>JBDTAX010000060.1:0-7811 GCA_039924425.1 Pseudonocardiaceae bacterium | reverse complement strand
AGACCAATGAAGGCCACCGATCGAGCGACGAGCTGGCCAGCTGAGCAACTCATGGTCCGCTCCGCGAGGACACTGAGCGAAGGCGGCATCACCGGACCACCAGCGTCCCGATCATGTACTGGTGGATCAGGCACAAGTAGGGGTAACTGCCGGGCTTGCTGGGCGCGGTGATCTCCGCGCGTTGCCCGCCAGCGATCGTGCCAGCGTCGAACGACTTGTCACTAGCGGTCAAAGTATGCGCCGCTTGATCTTCGTTAAGCACCGTGACTCTCGTTCCGGGCGCGACTGTCAATGAAGCGGGCTCAAAGGAGAAGTCTTTTATCACAATCGTGTTCGGGGCGACATTGGGAACGGGTGGAGCGGCGGCCGAACCGCCACTCCACCCGCTACTCGCTGCCGCGGCGCCGCAACCCACCACCAGCCCTGGCACGGCGAGGATCGCCGTGAACAGAATCGCCGATGAACGCGATCGAAAACCGGTGGCGGGCTGAGTCGTCATGGGGTCACTTCGCCGTCAGCATGTCGGGCTTGAGAGAGTTGGTGATCCCGATGAAGGAGTCCGGGACCGGGTACTGGCCTAGGATGAAGTTGAGGATCGCCGCGTGCATGGTCTCCACCGGTTGGATGGTGGCCGCAGTCATGATCCCGCCCGCGTCGGACACATTCGCGGTGGCGAAGGTGTAGGTCTGCGCGGCGACGTTCTCCAGGTTCAGCGCGAGCTTGGCCACATCAGGCACCGAGGTGGCCGCGTTGAGCATGCTCACCTGATCCGCGGTGATCGTCAACGCGGGAGTGTCCACGGTCGGCTTTCCGGCCTTGGACAACACGGCGTTCCAGGCCTGCGCGTGATCAGCGTGCTGCTTCATCGCGGTCTGCACAAAAGTGGCCACCGCTGGCGGCACGGTGCCCAACTGCCCAGCGCCAGCTTTCTTCAACGCGCCGCCGTAGGCCGCGACAGCCAGATTCTCCAACGCCGTCGCCAAGGCCACGACCTTCAAATCCCCGGTGTACGTCTCCTCGGGGGCAGCCGGAGCGGCCGAACCCGACGAACCCGGCGCGGGTGAGGCTCCATTAGAGCAAGCCGCCACCGCGCCCAGCGTGACAGCTCCAGCCGCACCGACGAAGAAACCACGCCGGGTGGAGGGGTGCCGCACCACCCGACCCAGGCTGACGGCCATGTCATCAATGGCCTTCCGAACCTGGGGGAATGTCGACTCATGCAGCTCGTCCAGCTCACGAGTCATCTGGGAGAGCTCGTGCTCACTGATCGCCATCTCGGCGCGCTCGGTCCGACGAGAGAAGATACTCACTTCACAGCTCCTTCATCGACCGGAGCGGCCATCGAGGTCGGGTAGAACGAGTCAGGGAAACCCACACTCCCCGCCGCGGCGGGCAACTTCGCCGCATCCGGCGGCAGTGCGATCAGGTTCGCGGCCTCCGCCTTCAGCAATGCCTGAACCGCCAACAAGATCGCTCGGTGCTGCGACTCGACCCCGGCCACGCTCGCGAACAGCTGCCGCAACTCCGGCGTGGACACCACAGAGACATCCTTGACATAAGTCTGCGCGGCCACATCCTCCAGCGTGATCGCCAAACCCACCACATCACCCGGGCCCTTGATCGTGGGCACCGCCGCCTTCACCACTGGCGTGTACTTCGGGTCGGTACCCGCCTGGGCCTGGCCACCCAAGCGCTGCGCGGCCGCGTTGAAGGCCATCGCATGCTCGGCGTGCTGGTCCATGGTCTTCATCGCGAACGCCTTGACCACTCCGTTGGCTGAACTCCCACCAATGAACGGCAAGGTCAACGCGGTCTTGTAGGTGAACACCGCCAGGTTTTCCAAACCAGCGGCCGTCTGCAAGGCAGACACATCGTCACCAGCCGCCCAGGCCGTCCCGCTCGCCAGCAGAGTCGCGGCCCCGGCCACACCCGCGGCGGCCGCGACAGTTCCCCAACGCGCGCCATCTCGGCCAGCGGAGACCCGGGCCTCTCGAGCGGCTTCCACATAGTCGCCCAGGCCAGTCCGAGCAACCTTCATCGCATCGGACTGAAGATCATCAGATTCTTCCAGAAGCTCTCGGAACCTGCCCTCATCAATCTTGTTCTGCACGAAACCTCCAAACAGCTGGTGGGAGTCAAGCTCACCCGGTGTCAACAAGACACGCGAGAGGAAGCAGTCGAGCTTTCGGCTCCGCACCCCCAGCCAGTTCGCAACATTTGGTCACGATCAGGTCACATTCTGGCGGGTCAGGGGCGGGGCGCGATCAAAACCACCTCTCGACAACTAACGCGAGACCGTCCTCGGAGTTGCGGGTGGTCACCTCGTCGGCCGCTTCGAGCACGTCGGGATGGGAGTTGGCCATCGCCACCCCGCATCCCGCCCACCGCAACATCGACAGGTCATTGGGCATGTCGCCCACGGCCAGCACGTCAGCTGGCGCGACTCCCCACTCGCTGGCCAACCGGGCCAATCCAGTGGCCTTGGTGACCCCGGGCGCAGAAATTTCGATCAAGCCATGCCTGGTTGAGTATGTGACGTCCAACCGGTCCCCCGCGCGGCCTTCCCGTGGTGACCCTGATCCGGCCCCCGACAGTGTCCCCAATCGTGTTACAGTTCGTGTTACAGCTCGGGTCCCGAGCAGTTCCTCGACCGCGACGGCCATCAGGTCACTGCTCACGTCCGACTGGCGGACCAGCAATTTGATCGCGGACCGGGCGAGCAACACCTCTCGCGGCGCCTGCACTTCGTCCCCGCCGGGCCAGGGATGCGTGTAGCCCGGTTCGGCAAGGAACTGCGCGGCACCGTTGACCGCGGCGCCGTGGGTGGCCAACTCGACGGCGAGCTTCGCGCCTGGCAACACGGTGGCCACCACGTCTGCGGCGTGGCACAGCTGCGCCGGCTCCAGCGTCACCGCATGGCTGACCCGATCGGTCGCGGCGTCATAGCGAACCGCGCCGTTGGCGCACACCGCCAGCCCAGCATATCCGAGTTGCGCGACGATCGGCGGGATCCATCGCGGCGGACGCCCGGTGACCAGCACGAAAGGCACCCCAGCGGACACCACCCGGTGCACCGCCGCCCGGGTGCGCACCGAGATCTGATCGGTTGGGTCCAGCAACGTGCCATCAACATCTGACGCGACCAACCGCGGCCTCCACATGCCTCGACCCTACGTCGCAGCCAGCCCTGGCCAGTCCGGTCGACTCAGCCCGGTTCGGGCCGGCGAGACAGGACAGCGGCGGCCTCGAGCAGCATCCAACCCGACAGTTGCACCGACAGGTCGCGCTCGGCCAATCCCGGTCCGGGCGGCCGCGCCGGAACAGTCCACTTCGGACCGAAAACCGGACCGCCATCGGCGACACCCCGATTGCGCCAGGCCGCCTCGGCGGAATCCAGCACCAAGCGCGCGGCGATCCCGCTGGATGGCAGCTTCTCGCAGGACCGCGCCACCGCGGCTATGGCCAGATAGCGGGCCAGGATGCCGCTGAACAACCCTCCGTCGCCACCGCCGTGTCCCCGCAACACTCCACCGTCGGTGAGGTGCTCAGCGACCGCCTGCACGGTGCGGTCGGCCTGCTGCCACCAGCGTGGTGCACCGGTGGCCACACCCAGCTCGATACAGGCCCCGAGTAGTACACCCTGGCAGTAGCTGTAGACGGCCCGCTCCACGGTGCGCACCGACCCGTCCGAGTTCACCCGCGCCCCGTCGAAGACCAGGCCAGTGCCCGGATCGATCAGGTGCTCGAGAATCCAGTCCACCAGGGACGTGGCGATGCCCAGGTTTCCCCGGCGAGCGTAGAAGATCGCGGCCGGGCCGGTGGCCGGGACGTTGACGAAATCGTCACCGACTCGCCAGCGCATTCCCCCGCTCGGGCCCCGCCCGAGGCGCAACCGGCGCATGATGGCCCGCTCCGCGCCCGGCGTGCGCAACCCCGCCAGCACCGCGCCGCGTTGCAGCGCCAGCCCGAGCCAAGCGATGTCGTCGTGGTAGTCGTTGACCCAGCCGGTGATGTTGCGCACCCGCACGCCGCGCACCAGTGCCGCGATGGTGTCCCGCCGCCACTGCGTCGGAGCGCGCTGGTAGGCGTCGAGCGTGCAGTCCAGCAGGTGCGCCTGCCACCAGTAGTGCCAGTGCACCGAGCGCCCGCTCGGCCATCCCCCCGGCCATGTCCCCGGCCATGTCCCTGGCCAGTTCGGGGCGCCCAGCCGGGTGCTCGGCAACCCGCGGAGCCAGCGAAGGTGCCGGGTGTGCACCGCCCGCTCGGCGGCGGCCGCCCGGCCGTCCCACACACTCACCAGGCCACCTCAAGCTCGGCGTGCTGGCGGATCCAGGCGTGCATGGCGATGCCGGCGGCCACCCCGGCATTGATCGACCGAGTAGAGCCAAACTGCGCGATCGAGACAGTCAGCGTGGCCCCGTCGCGGGCTTGCGGGGTCAGGCCCGGTCCCTCCTGCCCGAACAGCAGCAGGCACCGCCGCGGCAGGCTGGCGGTCTCCAACCGCACCGCGCCCGGAGAGTTGTCCACGGCCACCACCGCCAGTCCCGCCGCGGCGGCGTGCCCGAGCAACCCGGCGATGTCGTCATGATGGCGCAGATGCTGGTAACGGTCGGTGACCATGGCACCGCGGCGGTTCCACCGGCGGCGGCCCACGATGTGCACCTCGGCCACCGCGAAAGCGTTCGCGGTGCGCACCACGGTGCCGATGTTGTGGTCATGGCCGAAGTTCTCGATCGCGACGTGCAGCGGGTGGCGGCGGGCATCGAGCGCGGCGACCACCGCGTCGCGCCGCCAGTACCGGTAGACGTCGACAACGTTGCGGCGGTCACCGTCGCGCAGCAGGTCGGGGTCGTAGCGGGGGTCCTCGGGCCAGGGGCCCGACCAGGGGCCGACTCCGACAGCCTGGCCCCACTCCGTGGGGCCTTGTGAGTGACAATCAGTGTCATAGCTGGCATCGCCACTCACACGAACTCGCAGATGTTCAAGACGGCGCGGTAGGGCAGCCCGGCCGCTTCGATGGCCTCCCGAGCGCCGGTGTCCCGGTCCACCACGGTGGCCACGCCGACGACGTCCGCGCCCGCCGCGCGCAGCGCCGCCACAGCGGTGAGCACGGAGGCGCCGGTGGTGGAGGTGTCCTCGACGGCCAGTACGCGGCGACCCGCGACATCCGGGCCCTCGATAGGCCGCCGCATCCCGTGCTGCTTGGTCGACTTGCGCACCACGAAGGCGTCCACCGGGGGACCCGGCGCATGTAGCACGGCGGTGGCGACCGGGTCGGCACCCAGCGTCAAGCCACCCACCGCCTGGTAGGACCAGTCGCTGGTCAGCTCGCGGACCAGCCGCCCGATCAGCGGCGCGGCCTCGTGGTGCAGCGTGACCCGACGCAAGTCGACGTAGTAGTCGACCTGCGCCCCGGAAGACAGCGTGACCTGGCCGGGCACCACCGCCAGCTGCCGCACCAGCGCCGCGAGCCGCACCCGGGCCTGGCTGGTGGCCATCACCGGCCCCGTCACCTGCGGCCCAGGCTGGCCAGGCGCCGGACAAGACCTCGTGGCAGCACCTCCACCAGTCCCACCAGCGCCTGGTACTGCCGGCCGGGCACCGAGATGGTGCGCCCGCGCCGCAGGTCGGCCAGGCACTCACGCACGACGGCGTCGGCATCCAGCCAGAACACCGACGGGCTTGCGGACACGTCAATCCCGGCGCGGGCATGGAATTCGGTGCGGACATACCCCGGGCACAGCGCGAGCACCCGCACCCCGGTGTCCCGCAGCGCCATCGCGAGCCCTTCGGAGAACATCGTCACGTACGCCTTGCTCGCGCTGTAGGTGGCGCTGATGCCCGGCAGGAAGCTCGCCACGCTGGACACGTTGACCACCGCGCCCCGCCCGGCGCGCACCATGCCCGGCAGCGCGGCATGGGTCAGCCGCAGCACGCTGGTCACGTTGACGTCCAGCTGCGCCTGCAGATCCGTGATGTCGGCGTCGACGAAGGCGGTGGCGGTGCCGAAACCCGCGTTGTTCACCAGCAGATCCACCGGATCCCCGGTGCGCAGCCGCTGCTCGACCAGCTGCCGCTCACTGGCGCTGGCCAGATCGGCGGGGAACTCCTCGGCGTTCACCCCATGGCGCCGGGTCAGCTCAGCGGCGCACTGCCGCAGCCGTTCCCGGTCCCTTGCGACGAGCACGAGATCGTAGCCTTCGGCGGCGAGCCTGCGGGCGAAGGCGGCCCCGATCCCCGCAGTGGGACCGGTAATCAGCGCGGTCGGCATACTCTGCAGGCTAGCTGGTGGCCCAATCAGCGGAATCCACGAACCCGAAGGGTTCCTCAGCGACGTCGAGCAGGTCAGCGAGCTCATCCAGGGCACGCAACAGGCGTTCCAACCGGGCGGGTGTGGCGCCGCACGGTGCCGCAGCGAGCACCCAGCCGTTTTCCACCCAGGCAACCGGGATGTCGGGCCCCAGTGCGCCCACGGCGAAGACGAATTCGGGCGACACCAGCGCGCCGGCCCGGTCCGGATCACTGACCAGGGCGGTCCGGTCGCCCACGTGCCCCAGCATGCTTAGCGCGGCATCCCGATTTTGCGACTGGTTTGGCATCGACTGGTCCGGCAGCCACAGTTCGACGACCAGATCCGCGTGGCGGTCACGCCGCTGCACCGCGACCACCACGCTGGAGACCTGACCACCCTGCTCATAGTCGAAGACCTGCGCCACGCGACGACCCATCGGGGTGAACAGACTGCCGGCCACGATGTCCCTGGCCAGCCCCGCGGCACCCTGAGTAAGCGCACCGTGGCACCATCGATCGGCCAGCGTCGGGTCAGACAGCACAAACCGCCACCCGCGCAGCGCCGCCCAGCGACGCCGTTCCCGCTGGTGCGCGCTGTGGTGACCACGATCCAGCGCCAGCAGCACGCTCCCCGAGACAGCGGACAAACCCGCGGTCACAAACCACGCCCACGGTGATACCGCGCTGAAGATAGCCACCGCACCGAGCGTAGTACCGCGACACACCCATTCCGGTGCGCACACGCCGCTAGCGGGGCCGGCTCCATCCCGCCAGCCGGTTGTTGCCGTCGACGAGGGCATGATTGCTGAGGAGCGAGTGCAGCAGCGCCGCCGCTTTGCCGTGCACTATGGGGTAAGCGTCGGCACCGAAGACGGTCGCGGCGGGCCGGGCGAGCGCCGAGGAGAACAGCCCGTAGTCGCGGACCCGCACCGTCGTTCCGCAGGCCCGCTCGGCGACCCGCAACAGCAAGTCGAGGGTGAGGTGGCGCGTCACGCGTTGCTGAGACGGTCCAGCAGTCCGGTGTAACGCGGTATCAGCACGTGCAGTGATTCGTCGACCTGAGCGGTGGCACCGCGCCGCTGCACGTACTCGCGAACCGCCGCCCGGGCCACGTCCTGCATGGACCGGTGCTCGATCTCAGCCTGGGCACGCAGCGCCGGAGCCTCGTCCTCCGTCAGCCGCAACGTCATCGCCACACCGCCGATGATACCAGGTTGATACCTCACGGAATGGCGACGCAGTCTGGCTCGCACGTCCTCGATAACACAGATGATCAGCGTCAACCACCGTGCTAGGTCAGCCGCTGCGAGCCCGCGCCCACAAGTGATCCAGGGTCGGTTCACCGATTCTGGCCTCTACCTACGTGGTCGCGCATGGCGAAAGCGGAATCTTCTTGTCTGGCCGCTGGCCTGAACCCCCGAAATTGTCAGGGGTGTAGGCAACAATGGTGGTGTGTTGCAGACGCTGGTGGGCCCGAGGCAGGCGATGGTCGCCGGTCTCGACCAGTGGCGTTCGGTGAT
>JBDTAX010000059.1:0-9774 GCA_039924425.1 Pseudonocardiaceae bacterium | reverse complement strand
AGTCCAACAGCGACACGAAGCCCTGGATCTTGAGGAAGTCCGCCGGGATCTGTGAGGACAGCAGGACCCGCACATTCCACTTGCGGGAGTCCCGGGCGAAACGGTTCATCAACACCCGCCCGGTGGGCACCTCGGACAGGAAGAAGGCCTCATCGATCCAGACCCCCTTGCGCTGGTCACGGGGACGCTCGTAGATCGATCGTTGGGTCAGCCAGGCCGCGAGGTTGAGCAGCTCCACCCCGAGGGACTCGGCATCGGTCCAGTGCTCCCGGCCGATGGTGTCCTTGGGCAGGGGCAGGCCGGACATGGTGAGCACAGTGAGCCGGTCGTCGCGCGCCTCGGTGTACGGGTCGGCGTCTTTTTCCGGGATGAGCAACGACATGCGTTCGCGCATCTCGTCGAGGAAGTCGGCGACCACGGTGGCGTGCTCATGATTCTCCGAGGGATCACGGCGCAGCATCTCGAACACCTGCCCGGGATGCGCGTCGGGGCGCCCACCGACCGCCCGGACCGCACGGAGCAGCACGATGCGGGTCTTCGCCATCCGGGCGACCTCGAAGGGTAGCACCCCGGTGAGCACGTCGAGCACCAGCCGGCGCCGGGTGGCGGCCGTCAGCGCCTTCTCCCGCCGCCAGGCCCGCTCCGGGTCCTCCTCCTCGAGGAAATGCGCCAGCTCAGGCTCCGCGACCACCCGGTAGGGGTTGAGGATGCCGGGTTGGGCGTTGAGCAGGTTGATCGGCCGGGCGTAGGGCCGCAGCTCGGGCAGCTCACACAGCTTGGCCAGCGGGCCCGACGGATCCAGCAGGGTCCAGTACGCGCCAGCGCGCAACGTCTTGTACACGATGCCGCCACCCAGGAAGGACTTGCCGCCACCGAGGCCGGCCACCAACGCGGTCAACCCGGAGGAGTCCCGGATCTCCTGGGCCATCCACGGGTCCCAGGCGACCGGACGCCGCGTGGCGGTGCACGTCTCGCCGAGCAGGATGCCGCGCCGGTCCCCCACCTCCGCGGTGGCGGTGGGCACCGCGGAGGCCGCCCAGATCACCGAGCCGCGGCGCAGGTAGGCACCTGAGGACAGCGGCTCGCCCGGGATGAACTCGCGCGCCAGGGCGTACTGCGCTTCCGGGTGCTCGATGGCGATCTTGGGCTTGTACAGGTCCAGGAGCTGCTGCGCCAACCGCAGCGCATCGCGCTCGGTGCTCCCCGCGACGGCTATCCGCCACCAGGACCGCACCCGGGTGCCCAGCGCGGTGAAACCCGAGGTCATCTCGTCGTCGATCTCCAGCACCCGGGTGGATTGGCGGACCAGGCTCTGCGGCGGCTCGAGGTCGTGCTCATCGGTGTAGTGCCGCACCTGGGAACGCACCTTGTTCATCTGTCGCGCCAGCTCGCCGGCCACTTCCTCCGGGCGGCGCACATAGATCCGCGCCGACCACTCGACGCCGGCCGGCAGGCGGTCCGAGCGCTGCACCCAGGGATCGTCGATCTCCGGGATTCGCAACCCGTGCATCTGCCCCACGGTGAGCACCACGACGTGCCGGGCGATCCCGGCATTGGAACCGGTGCGACCGCGCACAGTGAGGGTGGGCGCATAGGGCTCGGTGTGGAAGTCCGCCGCGTCGGTGAAACTCGCCAGATCCTCGGGCTCCCAGGTGGCGCCGGGCGTTGCGGGCAGATTGCGCGGCGCGGGCAGACCCAGCGAGCACGACCGGTGCATCAGCCAGGACATTTCCTCGGCGGTCACCGGCCGGCCCTCCAGCCCGGTGACCGCGACCACGTCGTCGAGGTGCTCGACCTCGGCGTCGATCGCGACCAGCTCCGCGTCGACGGCGGTGGGGAACACCCGCCGCAGCACCGGCGCGGCCCGCTCCACAACCCGGTCCACCATGGATCGGGTCTGCACCTGCACGCCGAGATAGACCTCTTTTTCCGCCATCGAGTGCCCGAGCAGCTGCTGCTGCTCACCGATCATGTAGTCGTCGAAGGACAGCGCACTGGCGGTGTCGGGCAGCCGCCCCACCGCGTTGCGCGCGTGCGCTTCGGCCCACATCCGGATCGGGTACGGGCGGGCGGTGACCCGCAGGTGCATCCAGCGGCCCTGCAACTCCGCGTACTGACCAGCGATCGCGTGGATCAGATCCTGGCGTTGCGAGTCCGAGCGGAAGGACCAGCGCTGCGACGCCAGCCGGTACCAGGCGTAGACCTCCTGGCCGTTGCGCACCAGGTGCCCGTCAATGGAGCGCAGCGAGATGGCTGGGGTGTAGGCGGGGACGGACCCTTCTCCGGGAAGCTGGTGGCCGCGCCGGCTGGAACCAGCTTCGTCACTACTCGGAGGACGTCGGAGCCCGAACACCGGTGTCCTCCTTCCCGCGACGAGCCCAGCGACGGCCCCAAAGATGGCTCCGTCGCTGGCCAGGGCGGGGCCGGTCGCGCTGGACCCGGATCCGAGCCGCGCTGGCGGCACCGGCGGGGCTCGCGGTCACCTTCCGGGGCGCGGTGAGCTCGCGGACCCACATCACCACGACAGCGCTCAACGGGCGTTCGTGGCTGATCCGGGAGCCGATGACCCGAGTGAGCAGGATGGTGATCAGCAGTCCCCAGCCGGTGGAGAAGAAGCTGAAGCCGATGCCCAGCTGTCGCTCAGCACCGAGCACCACGAGAAACATCACGATCCCGATTCCCCAGGCCACGTACCGAGCGCGCCAGGGGAAGGTCGCCTTGGGCGGGCCGAGCCAGACCGCGTCTACCCGGTAGACATCGTCATCGGTACGGATCCGCAACGTCGCTTCACTCCTCACTCAGCCGGTGAACAGGGTGGCGATCCACGTTCCGAGGTTCACGCCCGCGCCGGAGACCGCCAGTCCGATGACGCCGAGCGCGATGATCACACCACCGACCCGGCGCATCACTCCGGCGTTGTCGCCCCGGCCACCTCCCAGCCACAACAGCAGAACCGCCACCGCCAGCAGCAGCAGCGGCACGACGTTGTCCAACATCCAGGTGCGCAGGTTGCGCGTGCCGAGCTCGGCTCCCTGGGCGAGGAGGGTCAACGCAGTCATCTCAACCCCCTAGGGACTTGATCATGGCCTACCGCCGAACGGCCGCCCGGCGGTAGTGAGTAGACCATGCCAGAGTTGGCTGACAGTACCCGGCTCGCCACGCCCAGTTGTCGCCCAGTGATCACTCGAACAGCGCAACGGGCCGCCTCGCGGCTTGGTTGTTCATGACAGGCCTACTGGTCTCGAGGGCGGTGGCGTCACGGGCGGCGAGGGTAGTGTAGTGCTTGTCGGGTGGCCGTCGGCGGACGCATCCCGGCCAGCGGTCACCCTGCGTTAGGAGGCAGTTCAGGCTCACCGGTCGGTTGGTGGTGTCCCGCGGCACGCCACCACGGCGCCACAACCCATGATCACCTGCCCGGACCTCGGCATCGACGTGGTGGACAAACAGCGCGAACGTTGCTTCGTGTTCAAGTTAGTGTCATGATCGAGCGGGCATGGCCGGCTGTTCCTCGTCGACCGCGTCTGATCATCGGCACCAGTCGGGGTGCTGAACCGACGAAATGGATGGGGACACCGTGGACGTCGTTGGCTACATCGCAGTCATCCTGGTAGCGATCATGGTTCTTGGAGTGATCATTCTTAGCGCGATCTCGTTCCCCGACATCCTCCGCTACTTGCGGATCCGCAACATGTGATCAACAAAACGGTCATCTCGGGTCTGACCCGCGCGCAGAGCGCCTGGTGGCGGACGAGCTGGCTTGTAAGCCGGATCCTGTGCACCGGGCGCCTTGCGGCATCCCAGCCGGCGGTCATCCATCTCGGCCTGCCGTCACCGGCAGGCTCCAGCGGCCTACCCGCAGGCATCGGGCGGGCCACCCTCAATCGCCTGCGCAGCGCGCCGAAACAGCGCGCCTTATGGCCTTGCTCCAGGTGGGGTTTACCGAGCCGTCCCGGTCACCCGGGACGCTGGTGGTCTCTTACACCACCGTTTCACCCTTACCCCGCTCGCACGGGGCGGTCTGTTTTCTGTGGCACTGTCCCGCGGGTCACCCCGGGTTGCCGTTAGCAACCACCCTGCCCTGCGGAGTCCGGACTTTCCTCGACGGGCCCGTCGCCGAGCCCGACGCGACCGCCCAGCCAGCTCGTCCGCCCCCTAAGCATAGACCCCTCCACCTCGAGTGAGCGTGGCGCATCGTGTCTCCCGCCCACCTTGTCCTGCTGCTCATCGCGGGCGTCGTGTCCGGCACGGTCAACGCCCTGGCCGGCGGCGGGTCGCTGCTGCTGTTCCCCGCGCTGCTGACGGTGGGCTTGCCACCGCTTGCGGCGAATGTCACCAACTCGGTCATCCAGTGCCCCGGCTACCTGGGCTTCGCGCTGGGCAGCCGTCGGGAGCTGCGCGGGCAGCGCGGGCGGCTGCGGGCGACCGCGGCCGTGGCGGGGGCGGGCTCGTTGGTGGGGAGCCTGTTACTGCTGGTCCTGCCCGCCACGGTCTTCGATGCGGTGGTGCCCGTGCTGGTGGCGCTGGCCAGCGTGCTGCTCGGGATCCAACCGTGGCTCACCCGGTGGATCGGCGAGCCCGAACCCGGTGCTCCGGACCGACTCGCGGTCTTGCTGCCGGTGGTGTTCCTGGGCGCCATTTACGGCGGCTACTTCGGCGGGGCGCTCAGCGTCATCTTGCTCGCGGTGCTGGCCCTCACCGCACATGACGATCTCCGCCGGCTCAACGCCGTCAAGGGAGTGCTATCACTGATCATCAGTGTGGTCAGTGTGGTGGTTTTCGCAATCGGCGCACCGGTGGACTGGTTGGCCGTCGCCCTGCTCGCGCCCACCACCCTGGCCGGCGGCGTCGTCGGCGCGAAGCTCGCCAGGCGGTTGCCCGCACCGGTGTTGCGCGGCGCGGTGGTCGTGCTGGGCCTGGCGGTGTCGATCTATCTGTTCGCCAGGTGACCGGTGTCGTTGACCAGGCTCACCGTGGCGGGGCCATCGGGGTAGAACTCCGCCACCGATAGCGAGGCGACATCCAGGTGCAGCCGGTGCAGCACTGAGGGTCCGGCGTCCAGCGCCATCCGCAGCAGCGCCTTGATCGGCGTCACGTGGCTGACCACGACCAGGGTGGCCGCACCGTGCTCGGCAATCAGCTGGTCGCGGACCCGGCGCACCCTGCGGTGCACCGCGTCCATGCTCTCGCCGTCCGGCGGGGCCACCGAGGTGTCGGCGAGCCACCTGGTGTGCAGCTCCGGGTCCCGCGCGCTGGCCTCAGCGAAGGTCAGCCCCTCCCAGGCCCCGAAATCAGTCTCGATCAATCCATCGTGAACGGTCAGCGGCATGCCCAGCGCGTCGGCCACCAGCGTGGCGGTCTGCCGCGCCCGGAGCAACGGCGAGCTGATCACTGCCGCGACACCGTCAACGCTGGCCAGGCGCGCGGCCGCGGCGGCGGCCTGGCGCTGCCCCAGTTCGGTCAGCGGCAGGTCCGTGCGCCCGGAGTACCGGAGCTGCACGGAATTCTCAGTCTGCCCGTGGCGCAACAGCAACAAGCGGGTCGGGGAGCCGGTGGCGCCGGTCCAACGCACCGGTGGCGCACTGTGAGGCACGGTGTGGACTTGCGGCTTGCGGGTGACGCCGGCCTGAGCGTCCATCGCTTCGTTGGCCAACCGGTCGGCGTGCGCGTTGCGGGCTCGGGGCACCCAGGTGTATTTGACGTCACCGAGCTGGCGGGCCAGCTCCGCCGCCTCGTGGACCAGCGGTCGCAGGTGTGGTTGTTTGACCTGCCAGCGCCCGCTCATCTGCTCCACAACCAGCTTGGAGTCCAGCCGCGCCTCGGCCGAGCGCGCGCCTTCCTTGACCGCGGCGCGCAACCCAGCGATGAGACCCGAGTACTCGGCAACGTTGTTGGTGGTGGCGCCCAGCCCCCCCGAGGCCTCGGCGAGCAGCTCGCCCGTGTCGGCGTCACGCACCACCGCCCCGTACCCGGCCGGGCCGGGGTTGCCCCGCGAGCCACCATCCGCCTCGATGATCACACGTCGGCTCACAGCCCGGACTCCCCTCCCAGATCAGCCATCCCAACCAGCCGTCACAGACCAGATTCGGCGGTGCGGACCAGCACGACACCACATTCCTCGCAGCGCACCACCGCGTCGGGAGCCGCCTCCCGCAGGTGGCCGAGCGCGTTGCGGTCCAGCTCGAGGCGGCAGGAGCCACAACGGTGCTCACGCAGCAACGCCGCGCCGGTGCCGTTTCGGGACCGGATCCGCTCATAGAGCTCCACCAGGTCCGTGGGCAGCTCGCCGAGGAGACCACGACGCTCACGCTGAGCGTGCGCCTCAGTGGACTCCAATTCCGCCATCGCCTCATCCCGACGGCGCGTGGCGTCCAGGCACCGCTGCTCGATGCCCACCAGCGCGGCGCGGCCCCGCTCGAGGTCAACAGCGGTGGCCTCGCGCCGCTCCATCACCTCGAGCAGTTCGTCTTCCAGCACGGTCTGGCGCCGCCGCAGGGTCGCCAGCTCGTGTTCCAGATCTTCCAGTTGCTTGCCCGAGGAGATCGACCCGGAGTCGAGCAGGCCGCGGTCGCGGTCTTCCCGGGCCCGAACCTGGTCGACCTCGGCCTCCAGTTTGTGGATGTCGCGGTCCAAGTCCGACACCGCCGTCTGCACGGCGACCAGCGAGTCCCGGGCGCAGCGGTGGTCTTTGTCAGCCAGTTCGACCTCGGCCAGCTCGGGCAACGACCGGCGGCGGTGCGCGGCACGGGTCAGCTCGGCGTCCACCGCGGCCAGGTCGAGCAGCCGGCGTTGTGCGGCGGGATCGGCGTTCACCGCGAGAGCCTCCAGGGTGGGTGCGCAGAGCCGATCGCCCAAGGGACCGGTGCGGCGCTACGGTACGTGAACATCGACCGTACCGCCGGGCCGCGCCAGCACGGCTCGCAGCCCGTCCAGGAGCAGCGTGGCGATCTCGGGGGGCCGGACCGCGACCCGCAGGTGGTCGGGCGACAAGCCGGGGAAGGTGTCCGCGCGCCGCACCGCGATGCCGGCGTCGGCGAGCGCGACCCGGACCCGCTCCCCCGCTGGCACGCGCAGCAGTAGGAAAGGCGCGGCGGCCGGCTGGTGGACCGTGACACCGGGCAGCTCGGCCAGCTGGCGGGCCATCCACTCCCGGTGCCGCGCCACCTGCGTGGCCCCGGTGGCAGCCTCGGCGACCGCGGCCGGCGTGCTGCATGCTCGCACCGCTTCCAGCACCAGCGTGCTCACCGGCCACGGCGGTCGCGGCGCGGCCAGCCGCGCGAGCAGCTCGGGCGCCCCCAGGGCGTAGCCGGCCCGCAGCCCCGGCAGGGCCCAGGTCTTGGTGAGGCTGCGGAACACCAGCAAGCCTGGAGTGTCGCGATCAGCCGCCAGTGACTCTTGCTCCCCCGGCACCGCGTCGGCGAAAGCTTCGTCCACCACCAGCACCCGCCCCGGCCGGGCCAGCGCCCGCACGAGCTCGGCCGGATGCAGCACGGAAGTCGGGTTGGTGGGGTTGCCGAGCACGACGAGATCGGCCGTCGCGGGGATCCGCGCTAGCCGCAACCGGTGCTCGGCATCGGTGAACACTCGCGTGACGGGGACACCGGCCCGGCGCAGCGCCACCTCGGGTTCGGTGAACGACGGGTGCACCACCACCGCTGACCGGGGCGCCAGCGCGGGCAGCAGGGCGAAACCCTCCGCGACCCCAGCGAGCACGAGCACATCAGCGGGGTCGCGCCCATGCCGAGCGGCGACCGCCGCGCGGGCGGCGGCGTCCCGCGCGGCGCTGGGGTAACGGCCGAGCTCGTCCACCGCGGCGACCAGCAGCTCGCGCAACCACGCCGGCGGCCCGGTGCCGCGCACGTTCACCGCGAAGTCCAGCAACCCCGGTTTCGCGTCGACGTCCCCATGATGACGCAACAACTGGTCCATTGACCCGCGCGCTAGCGGGTGCTGGGGACGTGCAGGCGGGGTCAGGGCATCCCTGGCAAGGTTTCCACCGTCAGTTCCGGGTCGATGACCAGCAGGCGAGCCGGAGCGGCCGCCAGCACTGGCCAGTCCCGGGTCCGCGCGCAGGTCACCACCTGCGTGGCGGCCACATCCGGATCCAGGTCGCGACCGCCGACCAGCTCTCCGGCACGAGCGGCCTCAGCGTCATCGAGCGCCTCGATGAGGACCATGGGCGAGGCCAGCAGGTCCCGCATCTGCTCGACACGACCAGGGCCGTGGCGACGGATCTGCTGCCACGCCTCAGACAACGCGGCGGCCGGCACGAGCAACACGATCCCACGCACCGCAGCCCGATCCGCCCACGTGGTGGCGTAAATGTTCTCCCCGCCACCGAGAGCGGCCAGCACGGAGGCGTCCAGGACGAAGCCACCGAGGGTGTCGTCGGTACTCACGAGGCCCGGCTGGCCGCTGCCCCGAAGTGGCGGTCGATGACCTCATCTGCCCACGCGCTGGCCTCAGGATGCGGCTCCCCGACCCGGGCCCGCCAGCGCTGCAGCCAGGCCTGGCGGTCGAGCCGATCATGGACGGCTTGCGCCACATAGCCCGAAACCGACTCGATCGCGCCAGCGGCGTCGAGAGCTTTGAGCCGCTCAACGTCATCAACCGGCATGCTCACCGTGACTTTCACCGTCTTAGCCATACCGCAAGCCTACTGCGCCCATACTGTGAGGTGCCCATCCGCCACGCCGTTCGAGTGCGTCGGCGGGAGACGTGCCAACGTCCTGATCTTCTTTCGGTGTCTGTGCCGAGACCCGGGAAGGCATCGCCCTGGTAGTCACCTCGTGACCCACCGACATCGCCATAGCGGTAGGGATAATGGCCAATTTCCGATCTCGTGCTGGCGGCAGGCGGTACCGTGGGCGTCAGCCGGCCATAGCCGTCCTCAGACGGGAAGCCCGTCGCACCGAGGACGAAAGGAGCAAGCGATCATGTCGGCATCACACCGGAGCGCGACACGAGACCGACCAAAACAATCAAAGCCACCACGGCAGAGATCCTCGAAAAACTCAACCGCCGCAGACACCGCACCTACCCGCGCGTGGTCAAACGAGCCAGCCATAACTCCTACCGAGTCAAACGCGCCACAGGCGCCGGAACTAAACACGATGGGCCACCAACCGTGACACTACGCCGGATTGCTTAACTTAGGTGGCATTGCGCCGGTAACTGGCCTCGCACTTTGGCTTTCCGCAGGTGATCCTAGGCGCGCTGCGAGCGCGGTCCACTCCGAGAGTACAGCTCGCACCACAGACTACGCAATTCTCGGTTATCGGAATATAGGGATTCTTCTCAGGCTGCCAACCAGATGGCCCACTCCACGTCGTGCGAGACCGCCACGAGGCTTTCCGAGGCGGACCAAAATCCGGAGGCGGGTCCAGATGAACCCCCATGTGGCCCAGGTATTCAGAATCCGCCGATGCATCGTCAGGATGCCACCCCGTCTTGTGACCACACAAATCGCATCGGTACTGATATTGGGCCATCCCATCTCCTCCCTTGATGTCAGGGCACCAGTGCACCACCCGGCTTGCGTGGGGCGCGGGCCCGTACGACGCTCGTCCGCGAACCGATCAAATCATACGGGTGCGGCTCTCCTGGAGTGACGCTCATGCCGCCTGTGGGACGCGGTTGTCGGCGTAGCACGATTGGTGTACGCGTTGCCGTTCCTGGGTGAGGTGGTAGTCCCAGTACTCGTTGAGGTCGCCGTTGCAGCGCATGGCGCGGAGTTTGAGGATGGCTTCGGCTCCGGTGAGTCCCCAGCGGGCTCCG
>JBDTAX010000058.1:0-6065 GCA_039924425.1 Pseudonocardiaceae bacterium | reverse complement strand
CAGGTTCAGTTCGCGGCGGTCCATGTCCAGCACGATCGGGTCGCCGTCGCGGACCAGCGCGATCGGTCCGCCGTCCGCCGCTTCCGGAGCCACGTGCGCGATGCACAGGCCGGTGGTGCCCCCGGAGAAGCGCCCGTCGGTGAGCAGCAGGACGTCCTTGCCCAGCCCGCCACCCTTGATCGCGCCGGTGACCGCGAGCATCTCGCGCATTCCCGGCCCGCCCTGCGGACCCTCGTACCGGATCACCACCACGTCGCCGGGCCGCAGATCGGCGACAGCGTCCATGGCGGCCTGCTCGCCGTCAAACACCCGCGCGGTGCCCTCGAAGCGGGTCGCGTCGAAGCCGGCGGTCTTCACCACCGCCCCGTCGGGGGCCAGCGAGCCGCGCAGAATGGTGATGCCACCGGTGGGGTGGATCGGGTCGGTGAGGCGGTGCAGGATCTTTCCGTCCAGGTCGGGCGGGTCCAGCTCGGCGAGGTTCTCGGCGACAGTGCGCCCGGTGACGGTGAGGCAGTCGCCATGGAGCAGTCCCGCCGCCAGCAGCGCCTTCATCATCACCGGCACCCCGCCGACGCGATCGACGGAGGCCATCACGTACGCACCGAAGGGCTTGACGTCGGCCAGGTGCGGCACCGTGTCGCCCACCCGGTTGAAGTCGTCGAGCTCCAGCGGCACCTCGGCCTCGTGCGCGATGGCGAGCAGGTGCAGCACCGCATTGGTGGAGCCACCGAAGGCCATCACCACCGCGATCGCGTTCTCGAACGCCTCCCGAGTGAGGATCTGCCGCGCGGTGATCCCGCGTTTGATCAGCTCAACCACCGCGCTGCCGCTGGCGCGAGCGATTCCGTCCCGGCGCCGGTCCACCGCGGGCGGGCTGGCCGAGCCGGGCAGCGCCATGCCCAGCGCTTCGGCCGCGCAAGCCATCGTGTTGGCGGTGTACATCCCGCCGCAGGCCCCCTCTCCGGGGCAGAACGCGCGCTCGACCGCATCGACGTCCGCCCGGCTGATCAGGCCGCGGACGCAGGCGCCCACCGCCGCGAAGGCGTCGATGATGGTGACCTCCTGGTCACCCACCAGCCCCGGCAGGGCGGTGCCTCCGTAGAGGAACACCGCAGCCAGGTCGAGCCGCGCGGCGGCCATCAGCATCCCGGGCAGGCTCTTGTCGCAACCGGCGAGCAGCACTGTGCCGTCCAGCCGCTCGGCTTCGACCACGGTCTCCACCGAGTCGGCGATCACCTCGCGGGAGACCAGCGAGTAGTGCATCCCGACGTGCCCCATGGAGATTCCGTCGGAGACGGTGATCGTGCCGAACTCCATCGGGTATCCCCCGGCGGCGTGCACGCCCTCCTTGCTCGCCTTGGCCAACCGGTCCAGGGACAGGTTGCACGGGGTGATCTCGTTCCAGGACGAGGCCACCCCGATCTGCGGCTTGGCGAAGTCGTCATCGCCCATGCCCACGGCCCGCAGCATCCCCCGGGCCGCGGCCCGCTCCAGCCCATCGGTGACGTCTCGACTACGCGGCTTCACATCTGGCACGTTCATAGCCCCCAGCATCTTGTATCCCAACACAGCGCTCCACCCCGAAGCATGGCGGAACTGTTCGCCGGACGCCACGAACGTTACACAGGATTATCAACCAGTCACTGAGCGTACCCGGCTTCCTTCGCCAGAATTTCCAGGCCATACCGTGCCACGTGCTCCGCATTGTCCAGGTCAATGGTGCGGACACCGTCGCGCTTCAGTCCCTCGTTGATAGCGGGCAGGTTATCGCGCACAGTCTCCTTTTCGGCTTCCGTGACCTTACCTCGATGCGGCCGGCCCGCACGCTCCAAAATCGAGTAGTCCAGCTTCTCCGCCGCCGGTCCGGAAGCTGGCCTGGCTTGCTTGCGGGGCGGATACGCCGGTTCCGCTCGCCGGATAATGTCCACCATGTCCCGGTCGCCGGCAAGCTTGTTGAACGTTTCGATCTCCATCGTGACGGCTTCCGGCTCGGACCCGTCACCGTGGTAGAGTTTGAGACTGACGGCGCTCAACGCACCTTTCCGGATGGGCTCAATCTCGTCCTCGGCGGCCTCGATCTCCACCGGGCCATCACCGAGAGCCGGGTGCCGCTCGATGACGATGCGCACCACGGCATCGTCACCTTCAATGATTTTATTTGTCAAGTCCGAGAAACGAACCATACGTTGCGCCATGTCGTGTCGCACCTCTCCGCCGCGGAACAGAATCGCGGTGGATGATATCACCGGCGCCAGCAGCCCTTCCGGAGGGTCTGGCAGGTATTGACAATGCGATGATGAAGCGGCTGGCGAAGATAATCTAATTATCGTCGCTGCCGGTGAGCAGGACGTGGGCCACCAGCTCGGGATTGTCGTTCATCGGCACGTGTCCGCAACCGGGCAGCCGCAGCAGCCGGGCGTGCGGGATCAGCCGGGTGACCGCCGCGGCCCGGGGCCGCCACATCAGCATGTCGCGGGATCCCCAGGCGATCGTCACCGGCACGTCGCGCACCTGGCCGGCAAAAATGATCTTACTGCCGGCCGTCAGGGTGGGCCCGAAGCCCACCGCGCTGACCAGCGCGTGCATGTCCTCGAGCAACACCCGCGGCGGGAGCAGGTCCGGGCGGCCGAACAGGACACCACACATGAGCGTGCGCCCGGTCGCCGTCCGGGACAACCGGGCCGCGACCTTCGGGGGCATGGAGCACGCGGCGCGGTGCATCGATCGCACCTTCCCCAACGACACGCGTCGCGTCATGGGGCTCCACAGTCCCGCCGGGGACAGCGCCGTCGCGCTGCGGACCATCCCCTGCTCAGCCAGCACCAGGGCGATCAACCCGCCCATCGAGTTCCCCGCCACATGGGGCCGGTCCAGCCCCAAGTCCGCGAAGAACTGCTTCAGCACGATCACCGCAGTGTCCAGGTCGTAGGACAAGTGGCCGGGAAGCGGAGGGGACTCGCCGAATCCCGGCAGATCCAGGGAGATCACTTCACGGTGCTCGGCCAACAGCTCCCGGACGGGGAGCCACCCCTGCCGCCGGTGCCCGGCCCCGTGCAGCAGAACCAGCGGCGGCCCCGAGCCGCATCGATCGTAGGCTAGCTGCACTTCACCACTGTATCGACTTGTGACCCGCGAGTAACTAGTGCTCTAGGGTAGGTATTGAGGGCCGGCCAGCGCCGTTTGGCGCGGGATGAGGAGATCGTTGCTCGTGCGTGAATCGTTGGCCGACTCGCGCGTCGGGAGCCGCAGCGCCCGACGGCAGGCCGCCGTACCGCTGATCAGCTACCCACCAGCGTTGCCGATCAGCCGGCACATCGCCGAGATCGGCGCGGCGATCCGGGAGCACCAGGTGGTGGTCGTCGCCGGGGAGACCGGGTCCGGGAAGACCACTCAGCTCCCCAAGATCTGCCTGGAGCTGGGTCGCGGGATCCAGGGCACCATCGGGCACACCCAGCCGCGCAGGCTGGCGGCGCGCACGGTCGCCGAGCGCATCGCCGAGGAACTGGAGGTTCCCGTCGGTGGCCCAGTCGGCTGGAAGGTGCGGTTCACCGATCACGTCCGGGACGACACCCTGGTCAAGCTGATGACCGACGGCATCCTGCTAGCCGAGATCCAGTCCGACCCCATGCTGCGCCAGTACGACACGCTGATCATCGACGAAGCGCATGAACGCTCGCTGACCATCGATTTCGTGCTGGGCTACCTCAAACGACTGCTGCCTCGCCGCCCCAACCTGAAAGTGATCATCACCTCGGCGACGATCGACCCCGGGCGGTTCTCCCAGTACTTCGACGGGGCACCGGTGCTCGAGGTCTCCGGCCGCGGCTACCCGGTGGAGATCCGGTATCGCCCCTATGGCCCGGACTCGGCGGACGGTCCCGACTCGCCCGACGGCACCGACGACCGCGACCAGACCCAGGCGATCTGCGACGCGGTGCTGGAGCTGCGCGATGCGGACCCGGGCGACATTCTGGTCTTCACCTCCGGCGAGCGGGAGATCCGCGACACCCGGGATGCCCTGTGCGCGCTCGAGCTCCCGAATACCGAGATCGTGCCGCTGTACGCACGGCTGTCGGCGGCCGAGCAGCACCGGGTCTTCCAACCGCACCGCGCACGCCGGATCGTGCTGGCCACCAATGTGGCGGAGACGTCGCTGACCGTGCCAGGCATCCGGTACGTGATCGACCCCGGCACGGCCCGGATCTCCCGCTACAGCCGCCGGCTCAAGGTGCAGCGGCTGCCGATCGAACCCATCTCACGGGCCAGCGCCACCCAGCGCGCCGGGCGGTGCGGGCGCACCGCGGCGGGCATCTGCATCCGGCTGTACTCGGCGGAGGATTTCGAGTCGCGCCCGGAGTTCACCGAGCCGGAGATCGTGCGCACCCACCTCGCGTCGGTGATCCTGCGGATGGCGGCGCTGAACCTGGGCGAGGTCGCCGAGTTCGGGTTCATCGACCCGCCGGAGAGCCGGCAGATCTCCGATGGCATCCAACTGCTGCGGGAGTTGGGGGCTCTTCAAGGCCGGCCAACCGGGAGGTTGGCCGGCCTTGAAGAGCCCCCAGTGATGGCGCTCACCCCGGTGGGGCGCACCCTCGCGCGGCTGCCGCTAGACCCCCGGTTGGCCCGGATGGTGGTGGCGGGCCACCACAACGGGTGCCTGGATGAGATCCTGGTGATCACGGCGGCGTTGTCCATCCAAGACCCGCGAGAGCGCCCGGCCGACGCCGAGGTGGCCGCCGACGCCCAGCACGCCCGCTTCACCAGCAAAGACTCCGATTTCCTGAGCGTGCTCGCCCTCTGGCGCCACCTTGAGGAGCGGCAGCGGGAGCTGTCGTCCACCCAGTTCCGCAAGCTGTGCAAGGCGGAGTTCCTGCACTATCTTCGGGTGCGGCAGTGGCAGGATCTGCACGGGCAGCTACGCCGGATCACGCGCGACCTGGGGATGACGGCGAACACTGAGTCTGCCGCATCCCGGCCCGCGCAACCCCAGCAGGTGCACGTCTCGCTGCTGGCCGGACTGCTCTCGCATATCGGGCTGTTCGACCCCGAGACCCGCGACTACTTGGGCGCCCGCAGCGCCCGATTTGCGATCTTCCGCGGATCGGCGCTGTTCCGCAAGCCGCCACACTGGGTGATGGCCGCCGAGCTGGTGGAGACCTCACGACTGTGGGGCCGGATCGTCGCGCGGATCGAACCGCAGTGGATCGAACCGCTGGCCGGTCACCTGGTCAAACGCAGTTACAGCGAGCCGCACTGGGAGCGCAAGCGGGCCGCCGTGGTGGCCTACGAGAAGGTCACGCTCTACGGCATCCCGATCGTGGCCGCCCGCAAGGTCAACTATGCGAAGATCGACCCCGAGTGCTCCCGCGAGCTGTTCCTGCGCCACGCTCTGGTGGAGGGTGACTGGGAGACCCGGCACGCCTTCTTCCACGCCAACCGGGCCCTGCTCGACGACGTCGAGGAACTGGAGCAACGGGCCCGCCGACGCGGCATTCTGGTCGACGACGAGGCACTGTTCGATTTCTATGACCAGCGGATCCCCGCCGAGATCGTCTCCGGCGCGCACTTCGACACCTGGTGGCGCACGGCCAGCGTGACCCAGCCGGGGCTGCTCGACTTCGAGCGCTCAATGCTGGTCACCGGGCAGGGCGTGAGCGAAGCGGACTTCCCCGACTCGTGGCGCCACGGCACACTGGAGCTGGAACTGTCCTACCAGTTCGAGCCGGGCGCTGAGGCGGACGGCGTGACCGTGCACGTGCCGCTGGCGGTGCTCAACCAGCTCACCGCCGCGCCGTTTACCTGGCAGGTCCCCGGGCTGCGGGAGGAACTGGTTGTCGCGCTGCTCAAGTCCCTGCCCAAACCGCTGCGCCGACGACTGGTGCCGGTACCCGACTACGCCAAGGCCCTGGTGGCTCGGCTGACGCCCTACGGTGAGCCGCTGCTGGACGCCGTGGAGCGCGAGCTCGGCCAGGCGGGCGTGCCGGTGCGCCGCGCGGACTGGCGGCTCGACCAGGTGCCGGACCACCTGACGATCACCTTCCGGGTGTTTGACGGTGCGGTGACCC
>JBDTAX010000057.1:0-8025 GCA_039924425.1 Pseudonocardiaceae bacterium | reverse complement strand
CCGGCTGGCCGTGATCGCAGTCGATCCGCAGTTTCTGGCTGGCGTGTTTTCTCGGCGTCCTCTGGATCGCCGACCGATGAGCGGCGGCGGGACACGATCCCGGCGCCTGTCCGAGAGAAGGGCCAATGATGGCTGATGGGGCAACGGGAGACACGGGCGCGCCCTGCGCGAACCGCAGGGCGATCGGTGTCACCTGCGCGGTGCACAAGGGACCCCGGGGTTTCGCGAACCTGGTGCTGGAGAAGCAGGGCGGGGAGATCATTTTCGACCCGCACGTCACGGGGGAGTGTGTGATCATCCTTGAGGAGGACGCCGCGGCGGTGGTCCGGGACGCGTTGATCGAGTGGCTCGGGTGAGCGCGCCGCGCTGGGGGGTGTCCGCGCGGGACTGGCACGCCCACGCCGTCGACGACGAGACCGCCGAGCGTCACCCGCCCGCGGGGTGGATCACCCGGTGTGGACTGGAGCTACGCCGGGTCGCCGTCCTGTACGACGAGCCACCCACCCGGATCTGTCTAACCTGCGCGAACTCACCGCTGGGGGACAAGCCGTGAACTGGTTCCTCCGGTCCCTCGGTGACCGGGACACCCACCACGGCATGCTCGGTCCCGACCAGATGGTCACCGCCGCGTGCGGGGTGAGGTTCACGCCCCGACCACTGCGCACGAGCCTGCCCAGTCACCCCCCGGACCCCGACCAGATCTGCCCGGCGTGTGATACCTGTCGTAGACAAGCCGCCCGGTGAGGCGCCCGGGGCGTGGTCCCCGTTGGACTGTTACGCGATGCAGGTCGATGAGGAACGGCCGACCGAGCAGGCCGCATCTAGGCTGGACCACCCTATCGTGGACCGAAAGGGGCGGCGTTGCTCGCGGCATGTTCCCATGCCGAACTGGGTCGGAAATGTGACGGGTGTGACGGGTTCGCGGTGACCCGTCACACCCGTCACAGAGACTGTTTGTGCAGGTAGGGGTGGTGGTTTGCCCGTCACAGGGACTGTGACGGCGTGACGGGTGTTTTGGCGGTTGTGACGGGTGGCGGCGGGTGGTGTGACGGGTGCGCCGGGGGTGATCACTCATCGTTGGTGGTCGCCTGAGCCTCGGGTGGGTTCCCGTCGCGGGTGGCTTTGGCGACTGCTCGGATGTCGGGGATGAGGTAGCCGCGGACTTGTCGGGGTGTGCCGTCTTCGGTGGGGATGCGCTCGCGTTTGGGCCGGCAGCCAAGGTCGCTCAGTTGCTGGCTGAGTGTGGCCAAGTCGATGTTGAGTGCGGTGACTAGTACTACAGGGCTAGATCATGATTGTTTCTAGATCATGAGTGTTTGGAGTCGGAGGTGACGACGGACGTGGGCTCGGCGGGCTTGGGTTTGGTGCTGGCGGCGCCAGATTGACCAGTGCAGGCCGTGGTTTATGGCGTGTTCGTCGTGGTGGGTGAGGTTGAGGAGTCGACGGATTTCGGCGAGGGTGAGCGCGATAAGATTTCGGTGGGCGGGTGGAGGTCCCGGTTTCCCCGGCTGATCGGGTGGATTGTTGTGCTGGTTTAGCCGCTGGGCTTGTTGGGCCCCCTTTTTTTGGCTTTGTGAGCGGTGATGGCGAGGAAGGTGTGGGCGAGCATGGCGAGGGTGACATGTCGGTGCCAGGCGTCCCAGGTGCGGACTTGGTAGTTGTCGAGTCCGACCTCGTTCTTGGCTGATCCGAAACATTCTTCGATGGGCCAGCGCGCGCCGGCGACGGTGACGAGGTCACTGAATCCCGCGTGGTGGGGGTTGTGGCAGCGGTAGAAAGCGAGTTCACCGTTGTGGATGGACCGGCGGATCAGGTACTGGTGGTCGACCTCGGCGGAGTCGATGAGTGCCCAGTCATAGACTCGGTACCCTTTCGATCCGATACCGCAGGCACGGCGTTGCCACACGGTCGGGCGCAACCGTTTCGCGAGTTCGTCGAACTGGACTGAGTGTCCTGTGGTGTCGGTGAATCGGGTGTTCTTGGGCACGGCCATCACATAGGGGATACAGCTTGTCTCGAGGTAGTCGCACAGGCCGGGGTTCTGGCCGAACTCCTCGTCCGCGGTGAACCAGGCGAACGGCACCCCGGCCGCGCGGACTGACTTGATCATGTCGATGACCTGCGCTGGCCTGGTCGCGAAGGCGAGGTCGGACGGGACCCCAGCGGCCGCGCAACGGACCGGATCGGCCATCCAGGACTCTTGGGGCATGTACAGGCGCCGGTCGATCAGGACCCGGTCCCGATCCGGAGTCACATAACTCAGGAACGTGGCGATCTGACAGTTGTCGATCCGCCCCATCGTCCCGGAGTACTGCCGCTGCACCCCCACCGACTGGGTGCCCTTCTTCGCGAAACCAGTGGGATCAGCGACAAGGACCGCGCCCGGGTCGGCCAGATGCTCCATCGCGTACGTACGGTTCAGGTCCACCAACGCGTCCGCATCCCAGGGTGACAGGTTCAACAACCGCTGCAACGCTTTCGGCTCCCGCTCACCGACATACTCCGCGATCGTCCAACCGTTCTTCCGCGCGATCGGCGACAGCAACCCCCGCGGATACTGTTCCGCGTGCCCCCTCGACTCCGTGCGATAAAACAGCGGACGCATCCGCGCGAACACGCCCTCCAACTCAGATTCCCACACATCCAGATCCGCGCGCGCCACCGCGCCATCATACACAACAACCGAATCGCCCCTCGACGCTGAACACATACGAATATCATCACACGACCTGGCTTGAATTCACCGAAGGCGCGCCGACACCCTCGTTACCATTATGCCAGAAAGAAGAAAGCCAGAGTGCCCCGACGAAACTCACGCCGCATTGCTCAGCGACTACCCGGCACCACACCCCAGCGGGACAGCGGCTTTTCACGCCACCTGACCCCCACCACGCCCGGCCACATGGGTCTGGCGACTGGCCGCCCACCCCCACCGGCACTCGCCCGTCAGCCACCCAGCCAACAACGCCCTCACCTGCACCAATGACACCCCAACGAAAAATCTAGCCCTGTAGTACTAGCTCGGCTGTGGGGACGAAGCCGCGACTGTCGGCCTCGTCGGGGTCCTCACCGAGGTAGGCCAGCACCGAGGCGAGCGGCTCGGGCACCTCGACCTCCGATGCGGCCTCGGGACCACTGGTGGTGCCGATGGCCTTGGCGACGGCGGCGTGGTCGAGCACGAGTACCGAGTCGTGTCCGGCGGCGTGGCCGGTCAGGGTGCCGGTCAGCTCCCGCAGTGCGCGACCGTGTTGGCAGATGGTCTGCCAGTCGTTGTTGGACATGTAGCAGGTCGCCCGTGCAGACGACTTCGGACATTGACATCAACGGAGGCAGCCACCTGCGGGTACACCGTCCGGAAAACCAAGCCGGAAACCTGGCCCTGGTCAACACCGACCATTAGACGTTTCGACCGTATCTCGGTCGGCCCCGAGGTGGGGGACCGCCACCTCAAATTCCACGAAATCCGGGACAACCTCCGGGTGAATGGCCAGCCCCTGGTTGGTGGATGTCCTTCCCGGCGTCGGTCTGCCAGGCTGTGGTGGGTCAGTGTGTTGGCGTATCCCGAGGCCTGAGTACCGCGAGACCGTGAGGAGTGTCCAGATGACGGGCATCATTCCCACCACCGAGGCGACCGCCCTGATCGACCCGCCGCCGCACCGCGACTGCCCGGCCCCGCCGGAGGGGGAAAGCGCGCTGGTCGCCGCGGTCCGGACTGGCCCGTCGGGGTTGGGCGTCTCGGCGGCCCACCTCGCGCGGGAACTCACCCTGGCCAGCGGCCCCGACCCCGCGTACCTGGAACGCCCCTGGGGGGACGGCACGGCCGCGCCGCTGTACGTCCCGGTGGTCGAGCGGGTGGACGACGCGCTGGCCGCCGAGGTGGACGACCGGTTGGTGATCTGGGCCAAGGACTGCGGCTTCACCGATGACGAGGCCACTCTGATGCGCCGAGCCGGGTTCGGCCGGCTGGCGATGCTCGTCCACACCGATACCGATGATCCCGACCGCCTGCTGATCGCCGCGCAGCTCAACGCCGCGTGGTGGGCCGCTGATGACCTGTACGCCGACGACAGCGCGATGGGCGCCACCCCGACCGAACTGCCGCCCCGGCTGGCCCTGGCGATGGCCGCGATGGACCCTGTGGCCCCGGCCGGCGAGTTCACCGTTCCACTGGACGAGGCGCTGCGCTCTGATCCGGTATTGGTGGCGCTCACTTCCGGGATCGAGCACCTGACCCGGCACGCCAGCCCCGCGCAGGTGCAGCGAGCCTGCTACGCGACCTTCGCCATGTTCGTCAGCTGGAACAGTTACGCGGCCTGGCGGTTCACCGGCGACTACCCACCGGCCTGGAAGTACCTCGCCGCCCGCCAGCACGACACCTTCTACACCTCGATGACGCTGATCGACGCGGTCGGCGGCTACGAACTGGACGCCAACCTGTATTACGAGCCGCGGGTCCGGCGCGCCCTGATGCAGGCCGGCACCGCCTCAGTGATGGTCAACGACCTGCACTCGGCGGCCAAGGACGCCGCCGACGACACGCCGGTGTGCAACATGGTGTTGCAGATCGCCGCCGATCGGCAGTGCTCGGTCGAGGAGGCCGTCGCGATCACCGTCGACCTGCACAACAACCTGGTCCGGGATTTCGAGGCCACCCACCGCAGCCTGCTCCCCATGCCGTCGCCGCAGCTCCAGCGGTTCCTGCGCGGGGTGCGCGCCTGGATGGGCGGCGGCTTCGAGTGGCACGCCACCAACCCCCGCTACCGGAGCTGACCCGCGCGGGCCGCACCGCAGCGTAAACCAGGCTGGGCACGAAGGTGGGGGTCACCCCGGGCTGCGGATATCCCGCCACATCGGCGCCCAAGGTACTGATGCCCCTAATGGATGTCAAGCCGCTGACGGCTCAGTCTTGGGGACTGTAAGATCAACGGTGTAACTCCTGAGACGGAAGAGGCCCAGACGACCACACTATGGGGGCATGGCGACTCACGTGCACTCACGCAGTGTGAGTGCACGTGCATTGGGGGGAACCCCCTTGCTCTCTGAGCTGACTAGTCGGTACTTTTCTAATGTAAGCGAAATGAGCCGCCCAGCACGGTAGCCAACGACAGCTGGGCGGATTCGGTCAGGTATCCAGCGGACCGATCCGGGGGGTCGTTCTTTTGTCAGAGCTTATACTCTAGGAAGCGCACCTGAACGCGTGGGTTCCAGCGTTTGTCGGGTTCCAGATATTTTCGTCCGATAGTCCGTTGCGCGGTTTTCGCTGGCCATCGTCCGGCGTGTCCACATAAGCGGCACGGTTCTCGCTGACGTTATGTTCTCGTGATTTTCTTCTCTGTTCGTACGGATAGAATTGGTGGTGTGTGCTGTGACAGAGTCGGTGCAGACGGAGCCAGTGCAGCCGGATCCGGGTGTGAGCGGTGACCAGCGGCTGTTGAGTTTGAGTACGGATGCCGCGCGTAATTTGGCGACGACGACCAAGTCCGTGCCGCAGATGCAGGGCATCACGTCGCGGTGGTTGTTGCGGGTGTTGCCGTGGGTGGAGGCCTCGGGCGGGACGTTTCGGGTGAACCGCCGGTTGAGTTATACGGTGGGGGACGGCCGGGTGACGTTCTCCACCACTGGGTCAGAGGTGCGGGTCATTCCCGGGGAGTTGTGTGAGTTGCCGATGCTGCGGGGTTTTGATGATTCCGAGCTGCTGGGTGGGTTGGCGGGCCGGTTCGCGCAGCGGGAGTTCGCGGCCGGTGGCACGATCGTGCAGGAGGGTCAGCCGGCTGATCAGGTGTTCCTCATCGCCCATGGCAAGGCCCACAAGATCGGCCCGGGGGAGTACGGCGAGCCGACCGTGTTGGATGTGCTGGCCGACGGGGACTATTTCGGTGATCAGGAGTGGGTGGAGTCCCACGACACCTGGTCCTACACCGTCACCGCGGTGACCTCCTGCACCGTACTGGCGTTGTCTCGGCAGGCGCTGGAAGAGGTGGTCGGGCGGTCCGAGGCGCTGCGGAATCACCTCGACGAGTTCCGGGCTCTGGCCGAACAGCCGATGAACAGACACGGCGAGGCCGCCATCGAGCTGACGTCGGGTCATGAGCAGGAAGACGACGTGACGGCGACCTACGCCGATTACGAGACCGATCCGCGTGAATATGAGCTCAGCGTGGCGCAGACCGTGCTGCGGGTGCATACCCGGGTGGCTGATCTGTACAACAATCCGATGAGCCAGGTCGAACAGCAGTTGCGGTTGACGATTGAGGCGCTGCGGGAACGTGAAGAACATGAGCTGATGAACAACCCTGACTTCGGGCTGCTGCACAACGCCGATTTCTCCCAGCGCATCAGCACGCGCACCGGGCCGCCCACCCCCGATGACTTCGACGAGCTGCTGGCCACCGTGTGGAAGGAACCGGGAGTATTCCTGGCTCATCCCCGCACGATCGCCGCTTTCGGTCGGGAATGCAGCAGCCGGGGTGTCTACCCGCAGAGCGTCGACATAGGCGGCCACATGATGCCGGCTTGGCGGGGTATTCCCGTCCTGCCCTGCAGCAAGATCCCCGTCACCAAGACCCGCACCAGCTCGGTCCTGTTGATGCGCACCGGCCTGGAGAAGCAGGGCGTGATCGGCCTGCATCAGACCGGGATTCCTGATGAGGTCCAGCCGAGCTTGAACGTCCGTTTCATGGGCATCGACGAAAAGGGAATCACCTCTTACCTGGTCAGCGCATACTATTCCGTGGCCGTCATGGTGCCCGACGCGCTCGGTATCCTGGAGAACGTCGAGATCGGACAGCACGGCGGCTACTAGAGCGACAACACGGGAAGGCGAGGGGCGGAACATGCCGCCCTACGAGCTGCCAGACTTCTCCATGCCGTCGGCGGAAGCCCCCGTATCGGCTCGGTGGCCTCACTGGGCTGGGTACTTCCGCGAATCTTATCGATTCACTGAGCAGCGTGTGGGTTCCAGCCTGGGTGTTCGGTCAACTGTGTGGTGCTTGAGTGATTGGTGGTGTGTGTGGCACCTATCGGGTCACATCGCCGGCTGAGTTACTCGGTCGGCGGGGGGCGAGCGGGCTTCACCAACCACTGACGAAGGAGAACCGGTGCCTGTGTTGTCTTGTGTGTCCGCGCCGCCTCGGGTGGTTACGCCCGCGGCCACCGATGACCTGGCGGGCGTGGTGGCCGCCCTGTTGTCCAGCCCAGGACGCGCCGCCCCGAGGGACCTTCCGGGATGCGTCGGAGATCAGCCGCCCGGGGATGAGAACCAGCGAACCGCGTCGGTGGTAGGCCGGCTCGTCGCCGGTCCCACGGGGCTGGGTACGTCGGCGGCCCGGATCCCTTCGTGGTGCACCACCGTCGGCGAGAGGGCCGCCGCCACTGGCCGTGGGGCGGAATCCCGCATGCCTGACGGTCCCACCGGATTGGGCACCTCCGCCGCGGGGGTTTCGGCCGAGCGGTCCACCGACAGTGGGTTAGGTTTAGAGCTGTACTGTCCTCCGGCGCTGCGTGACGACGAGGCCCTCGGCGAGGAGGTCAACGACCGGCTGGTCGATTGGGCCGGGCGGGTCGGGATCTACCCCGGCCAGCTGGACCGGGTGCGGGCGGCCAATTTCGGGCGCCTGATGATGCTCACCCATCCGGCCACGGATGACCCTGACCGGCTGCTGGCGGCGGCGAGGTGCGTCCTGGCGGAGTGGGCCGCCGACGATACCACCGAGCGCTGCCACGGCGCGAGCACGACGTGAACGACCCCCCAACCCGGCCTCGGCACCAACCCGGTTGCTCGGCCTGACAAGCAGAAGGAGGCCCAAACATGACCACCACTACCGTCGCCAAAGTTCTGCGCAGCGACTACCAGAAGTCCGTCGCGTCGTACTGGAACAACGAGAAGGACCCGGTCAACCTGCGGCTCGGTGATGTCGACGGGCTCTACCACCATCACTACGGGATCGGCGACTATGACCGGTCCGTGTTGGACGGCCCCGAGGACACCCGCGACGACCGGATCATCACCGAGATGCACCGGTTGGA
>JBDTAX010000056.1:0-21306 GCA_039924425.1 Pseudonocardiaceae bacterium | reverse complement strand
TCCACCATCGTCGCCATCGCCGACGCGCTGGGCATCGATCCGGTCAAGCTGCTTCCCGCCGCGTTCCTCACCCGGCGCCGGGAGCTGCGTGACACGGTGATCGGTACCGCGCCGGACTCTGTTGTCGGGATCAAGGCCGCGATGTTCCGGTACAACGGGTCGGCGCGGGTGCTCGGCGTGCCCGATCGACCGCCAGTCGGACCCGCCGAGCTGGCGGTGCGGATCAACGAGGCGTTCCTCTGCTCGCAGACCGAGCGCTGGTCACGGCTAGGTTTGCTACTCCCGGATCTCATCGCCGACGCCTGGCAGGCGGCCAACACCAGCACCGGCGAACCACAGCGCCGCGCGTTCGGGCAACTCTCCTTGGTCTGGCGAGTCACTTCAGGGATGCTCGACCGAATCGGGGAGAAAGACCTGCCGTGGATCGCTGCGGAGCGGGACATGACCGCTGCCGAGCGCAGTGAGAACGATCTGCTCATCGCTGGGGCCGCGTGGCGGCTGGCGGTGGTGCTGCGATACAACGGGTGCCCCCAGGAAGCCATCGACGTTCCGGTCGCGGCCGCTGACGCGCTCCGACCCCAGCTGGCTCAGTCTCCCCAGCACTCGTCGATCTACGGATCATTGATGCTCAAGGGTGCAGTGGGTGTGGCAAGTCTTGGCGACCACGCGGCGGTGCGTGACTATCTCCGCGAATGCGACCGGGCCGCCCAGCTCACTGGCGACCGCAATGATTTCTGGCTCGCGTTCGGCCCCACCAACGTCGCTATTCACCGGGTGTGGTTGGCCACCGAGATGGGTGATCCCATCGACGCTATTCGCCAAGCCGAACACGTTGACGACGCCAGGCTGCCTCCTGAGCTGGCTGAGCGCCGTGCCTCACACTTGATCACCGTGGCTTGGTCACACTATCTGCGCCGGTACGACGACGAGGCACTGAGCGCACTGACCGCCGCCAGGGCGGTCGCGCCTGAGCAGCTGCTGTTCACCCACCGTGTTCACGACATGCTGCGGCAGATGGTGCGCCGCGATCGTCGTGGCCGACGCGGACTCCGCAACCTGGCCGAGTTCGTTGGAGTCCGGTAGCGGCGCCCACCTGTGCTACGGGGGCGCAGATCGCTGACCCGTCCGGCGCGCCTGCTGGACCCCGCTGGTAGCGGTGCCTACGGTCGCCTCGGACGCAAAGCTGACATAACTCTAATCCTTCAGATGAGGTTGAGAGTTCCGCCACGCCGGGGCAGCGGGGTGGCTGGACGTCGGTGGCGTGCTGGCGGCGACGAGGAAGGTCACACTGTGTTGGATCGCGATGGGTTGGGCGGTGCGGGGTTGGCCGGCGCACGGATGCGCAGCGCAGGGTTGACCGGCGCAGGGATGCACAGCGAAGGCGCGAGCGGATGACGCCCCCGCACAACTACCTCGCCGTGATCAAGGTTGCCGGAATCGGCGGCGGCGGCGTCAACGCGGTCAATCGCATGATCGATGTTGGGCTCAGCGGTGTCGAGTTCATCGCGGTGAACACTGATGCCCAGGCGCTGCTGATGTCGGACGCCGACGTCAAGCTCGACATCGGCCGGGAGCTCACCCGCGGCCTCGGCGCGGGGGCGAACCCGGAGGTCGGCCGGAAGGCGGCCGAGGACCACCGCGAGGAGATCGAGGAGGTTCTCAAGGGGGCTGACATGGTGTTCGTCACCGCCGGTGAGGGCGGCGGGACCGGCACCGGTGGGGCGCCAGTGGTGGCCAGCATCGCCCGCAAGCTGGGTGCGCTGACCATTGGCGTGGTCACCAGGCCGTTCACTTTCGAGGGCAAGCGGCGTGGTGGCCAGGCCGAGGACGGCATCGCTGAGCTGCGAAACGAGTGTGACACGCTGATCGTCATCCCCAATGATCGGCTGCTGCAGCTCGGCGACGTCAACGTGAGCTTGATGGATGCCTTCCGCTCCGCGGACGAGGTGCTGCTCTCCGGTGTCCAGGGCATCACCGACCTCATCACCACTCCTGGCCTGATTAACCTGGACTTCGCCGACGTGAAAAGCGTCATGTCCGGGGCGGGCAGCGCGCTGATGGGCATCGGGTCGGCCCGCGGCGAGGGCAGATCGGTGCAGGCCGCCGCGAAAGCCATCAACTCGCCGTTGTTGGAAGCGTCGATGGAGGGCGCGCGCGGTGTCCTGCTGTCCATCGCGGGCGGTTCCGATCTGGGTCTGTTCGAGATCAACGAGGCCGCTTCACTGGTGCAGGAGTCCGCGCATCCGGAAGCCAACATCATCTTCGGTACGGTGATCGACGACTCGCTGGGTGACGAGGTGCGCGTCACGGTGATCGCCGCAGGTTTTGACTCCGGTGTGCCGTCACACAAAAAGCTGGACCCGACGCCAGTGTCGGCGCGCACGGTGGTCAGTGGACAGGCCGGGCGGGTTGGCACTAGGCCCCCTGAAAGGCCCCCTGCCAAGCCTGCGGCGGTGCCCCCCGAGGCTCGGCCCGCTCCGGCCCCGATTAGTCAGACATCGGCTGGTCAGACATTGACTGGTCAGACACCGGGCCGCCAGACACCCCTCAGCCAGCCCACCTGGCAGTCCGCCACTGGGGGGCGCAAGGCAGGGCGGGCGGTACCAGTAACCGACGACTTCGACGATGATGACGAGGTGGACGTTCCACCCTTCATGAAACGGTGAGCGCCAGCAGCATCCGGCGAGTGGTCACCACTCGGCACGGTGGGGTGTCAGTGCCGCCGTATGCCGCGTTCAACTTGGGTGAGCACGTTGGCGACCGTCCCGAGGCGGTGGCCGCCAACCGGGAACGACTGGCCACCGGTATCGGGTTGCCCGCCCAGCGCCTGGTCTGGATGGAGCAGGTGCACGGCCGCACGGTCACGGTGATCGACGGGCCGCGGTCGTTGCCGGTGCCGGCCAGCGACGCGCTGGTCACCACTGAGCCCCGGCTCGCGATGGTGGCGCTGGTCGCCGACTGCGTACCGGTGCTGCTCGCCGACCCGGTGGCAAAGGTCGTCGCCGCCGTGCACGCCGGGCGAGCCGGCGCCCAGGCCGGAGTGCTGCCCGCCGCGCTGGATGCGATGCGGCGGCTCGGCGCGCGTCTCGAGATGGTGGAAGCGTTGCTCGGGCCTTCGGCGTGCGGCCAGTGCTATGAGGTACCCGACCAGATGCGCTCCGACGTCGAGTCCCAGTTGCCGGGCAGCGCCTGCCGCACTCGCTGGGGCACCGCTGGTCTGGACCTGCGGGCCGGGCTGTGGCGCCAGCTTGCCGCCGCTGGCGTGGCCCGGGTCGGCGTCGACCCCCGGTGCACGCTCGAGGACCCCGCGCTGTACAGCTACCGCCGCGAGGGAATCACGGGCCGGCTCGCGGCGCTGATCTGGATCGAGGAGTGACGGTCTGGATCGAGGAGGGTGGAGCTGCCAGGGGAACAGGTCGTGGACGGTCGCCGCGAGGAGCTGGCCGCGGGGCTGGCGCGAGTTCGTGGCCGCATCACCGCCGCGTGCGTCGCCGCGGGTCGCAATCCCGCGGGGGTCCGGCTGCTCGCGGTCACCAAGAACTTCCCCGCGCGCGACGTGGCCCTGCTCGCTGACCTTGGAGTACTCGATGTCGCTGAGGCCCGAGACGCCGAGGCCGTCACCAAGGTGGCCGAGGTTGTCTCGCTGCGCCCGGCTGAGGTTGTCTCGCTGCGCCCGGCGGGGGAGGTGCGGTGGCACATGATCGGTCGGTTGCAGCGCAACAAGTCCCGCTCGGTGCTCCGGTGGGCGGTGCAGGTGCAGTCGGTGGACTCGGCTCGACTGGTCGACGTTCTGAACCGGGCCGCCCAGCTTGGGGGGGACTCAGGGCAACGCCGCGCCGCGCTCGGCGTGCTCGTGCAGGCAAGCTTGGACGGCGACCCGGCGCGTGGCGGCTGCCCGCTGTCACAACTGGAGGCGCTGGCCGATCAGGTGGCGACCGCATCGTGGCTGCGGCTGGATGGAGTGATGGGCCTCGCCCCGCGCGGTGTCGATCCGGCGGCTGCCTTCGCCGAGCTCGACGCGGCCGCGCAACGGCTGCGCTGTTCGCACCCCGGCGCGGTCGAAGTCTCGGCCGGGATGAGTGGTGATCTCGAGCAGGCCATCGCGCACGGCTCGACCTGCGTGCGTGTCGGAACCGCGCTACTGGGGCCGCGGCCGTTAACCTCACGCTGACCGTATCCCACGGCCACCTCCTCTGAGGGCGTGCCGGGCCGAGTGTGTCGGGTAGCGCGTCGACGGTCGGGACAGGAAGGCGAGACGATGAGCGCCCTACACAGGCTGAAGGCCTACTTCGGCATGGTCCCCCCCGAGGAGTTCAACGCAGCGGAGTTCAACGCGGAGGAGTTCAACGAAGCGGAGTTCCGCACCGGGGCGTTCCACCCAAGGGAGTTCAACCCTGCGGAGTTCGACGGCCATCACCCGGCCTACGGATCTGGCCACCAACAGCCGGAAGATGACAGCCAGCGCCATGACCCCTTCGCCACCGGGCCCGGACATGATCTCAGGCATGATCGCGGAGATGATGGGACGCCCAGGATGCGAGCGACCGGCTCTCCTTCCTGGGCGTCGGAGCCCCAAGGAGCGGAGTCGTGTGCCACCGGCCGCTGGTCCGCGCAGGCACCGGTACGCGGCTCACTGGCCATCGACGTGACGACCAGTAATATCAGGTCACCAGTCAGCCAACCGGTCGCACCTCACCGAGTCATGCCAGAGCCGAGAACCGGGGACCTGCCCAGGGTGGGCAGAGAAGACACCGAACACTCCCTGGCGCGCATCGTCACCTTGCATCCACGCACCTACAACGAAGCCCGGCCCATCGGGGAACGCTACCGCGAGGGCAATTCGGTGATCATTAATCTGACCGCGATGGAGGACCGGGACGCCAAGCGGCTCGTGGACTTCGCGGCCGGGCTGGCCTTCGCGCTGCGCGGTTCGATCGACAAGGTCACCAACAAGGTCTTCCTGCTCTCGCCGCCCAACGTCGACGTGTCCGCGGCGGACAGGCGCCGGATCGCTGAAGGCCGCTTCTAGGCTAAATCCCTGGTGAACGGGGTCGAGGGTCTCGTGTTCGCCCCCGATTCGCCCCCCGGTTCGCCCCCGATTCGCCCCCCGGTTCGCCACAGCCTTGCCATCGGTGGCAGAGTGTCTCCGTGGATGTGGTCCGGTGGCTCGTGTACTACCTGCTCTTCTTCTTCTGGCTGTTGCTCACGGCGCGTATCGTTGTGGAGCTTGTGCGTAGCTTCGCCCGTAGCTGGCAGCCAGTCGGGGGGGTGGCGATCGCCCTGGAGTCGGTCTATACCATGACCGACCCTCCGGTTCGGGCGCTGCGCCGAGTGGTCAAACCCGTGCAGATCGGCGGCGTCGGGCTTGACTTGTCCATTATGGTTCTGCTGTTCGTGGTGCTCATACTGATGCGAGTGGTGGAGCCGATGAGGTTCTGAGTGGTCGCCTGGTCCGGGGCTCATGCCCCACGATGGTCCCCTAGCATGTACGTCTACATAGTCGTTGAGGAGTGCGTGAGGTGATCCCATGCCGTTGACCCCCGCCGACGTTCACAACGTCGCGTTCAGTAAGCCGCCGATCGGCAAGCGGGGCTACAACGAGGACGAGGTGGACGCCTTCCTCGACCTGGTTGAGGCCGAGCTGGCTCGGTTGATAGAGGACAACAACGAGCTGCGCAACCAGGTTGAGCAGCTCGATCAGCAACTGCGAGCCGCACCGGTCGACACGGGACGCAACCTTCGCCCGGTGGAGGCTCTTCGGCCGTTGCTTGCCCCAGCGATGGCCCCGGCCATGACTCCAGTGCCGCCACCCATGCGGGAGCAGATCTCCTCAGGTGGCGATCATCACGTCCAAGCCGCCAAGGTGCTCGGCTTGGCCCAGGAAATGGCCGACCGGTTGACCGGCGAGGCCAAAGCCGAAGCCGACGGGATGTTGGGTGAGGCCCGGACCAAGTCCGAGCAACTGCTCTCCGACGCCAGGGCAAAGTCTGACGGCATGGTCAACGAGGCCAGGGGTCGATCCGAGACTTTGCTCAATGATGCCCGCACCAGAGCCGAGGCTCTGGACCGGCAGTCTCGAGAGAAGGCCGCGTCGCTGGAACGCGATGCCGCGCGCAAGCACACTGAGATCATCGGTTCGATCAGCCAGGAGAAGAGCAGCCTGGAGAAGAAGATCGATGAACTGCGCACGTTCGAGCGTGAGTACCGCACCCGTTTGAAGACCTACCTGGAGTCACAGCTCCGGGAACTTGACGGGCGTGGGTCAGCTGCGCCAGCGGACGCGGTGCGTACCCAAGGCTTTGCTCCATCCGGGTTCGGCGTTCGTGCCGAAACCGGTAGCTGACGCGTTCGAGGTGAGTGTCACGGTGCTGCTGCTCGCGGCGGTTGGATTGCTCGTTGCCGCATTTGGCAGCGGTCACGCTGGTCTGGCGTGGGGTTCAGTGGTGTTGAGTGCCGTGGTTGCGGTACTGATTCTCAGGCGGTGGCGGCGCTCCTGGCTGCAAGGTCAGGACGCGCCTGAACCGGATGAGGGTAGGCCTGAGGAGAGTGAGCCGGGTCAGGCGTCCGAGGCGGAGGACGCTTGCCTCGGTGAGGAGGACACCGACGCTGCGGACCTGCTGGTGGTCTACGGGCTGACCACTGAGGTTCTGGTGATTGACCAACACCCGCGCTACCATCTCGACCGCTGCCGGTTGACTGATCCCGCCAGCGCCGAGCGGTTGGCGGTGAGCGAGGCGAGAGAGCTCGGTTTCACCCCCTGTGGCCGGTGCCGCCCAGACACCACCCTTGCCCGCAAGCACCGGGCAACTCCGCGCGCCCCGGTCACCGGGAGCAGTTGAGCCCGTGTCGCCGGGACGCCGCCGAACGGGCTTGCTGGCCGCCATCGCCACCGTCACTCTCCTGCTGGACGTGCTCAGCAAGATCCTTGCGGTGATGTTCCTGGAGGGCCATCCACCGCTGGAGTTGTTGGGTGGTGCCCTGTACCTCGTGGTCTACCGCAACTCGGGCGCGGCGTTCTCGCTGGCTACCGGGTTGACCTGGATGTTGTCGCTGATCGCGCTGGGTGTAGTGATTGTGATTATCCGACTGGCGTCCCGGTTGCGCAGTGCTGGCTGGGCCGTTGGCCTCGGGCTGGTGTTGGGCGGGGCGCTGGGCAATCTGGTCGATCGGTTGCTGCGCGCCCCTGGCCCGTGGCGCGGGCACGTGGTGGACTTTGTGTCGTTGCTGGCGCCGGATGGCAGCGTGTGGCCGGTGTTCAACCTGGCGGACTCGGCGATTGTGTGCGGTGCCGTGCTGCTGGTCCTGCTTGCCGCCACCGGCCGGGAGCTCGACGGCACTCGCAGCGCCGGACATTCCAGTGACACTGGATCCGGTGCCACCGGATCCAGTGTTGCGCCATGAGTGAGCGCCGGACGCTGCCGGTGCCCGAGGGGCTTGAGGGCATGCGGGTGGACGCCGGACTGGCGCGGCTGCTCGGACTGTCCCGCACGGTGGTGGCGGGACTCACCGAGGCTGGCGCGGTTCTGGTCGACGGCAGTCCGGTCGGTAAGTCCGATCGCCTGGCCGCTGGTAGCTGGCTTGAGGTGACCCTGCCTGATCCACCGCGACCCGTCGTGGTGACGCCCGAGCCGGTGACCGGGCTGCGAGTGCTGCACGACGACGCCGACCTGGTGGTGGTGGACAAGCCGGTCGGGGTGGCCGCGCACCCCAGCCCGGGCTGGACCGGGCCCACTGTGCTCGGCGGGCTCGCGGCGGCCGGAATCCAGCTGGCGACGTCGGGCCCGGCCGAGCGCCAGGGTGTGGTGCATCGGCTGGACGTGGGCACCAGCGGGCTGATGGCGGTCGCCAAGTCGGAGCGTGGCTACACGGCGCTGAAGCGGGCGTTTCGGGATCGCACCGTCGCCAAGTACTACCGGGCGCTGGTGCAGGGCCACCCGGATCCCACCCGAGGCACCATCGACGCCCCGATCGACCGGCACCCCAAGCACGACTGGCGTTTCGCCGTGGTAGCCGGTGGCAAGCCGTCGGTGACGCACTACGCGGTGATCGAGGCGTTCCCGGCGGCGTCGCTGTGTGATGTGACCTTGGAGACCGGTCGCACTCATCAGATCCGGGTGCACTTCGCCGCGCTGCGCCACCCTTGTTGCGGCGACCTCACCTACGGTGCGGACCCCACGCTGGCGCAGCGGCTCGGGTTGGGCCGGCAATGGCTGCATGCCGCCCGGTTGGGCTTCCCGCACCCCGCTGATGATCGGTGGGTGGAGTTCACCAGCCCGGACCCGGAGGATCTGCGCCACGCGCTGGACTGCTTGATCAGGTCAGCGAACTGAGTCGAGCATGTGGTAGAGCAGCAGCAGTTGGGTGATCGCCAGCGGCTCGCTGCGGATGCCGTCGCCGATCTGGCCCAGCGAGGAGGGCAGCTCGGTCTCGGTGTCCAGCTTGGTCCAGATCGCCTTCTCCAGCAGCCGGCTCTCCTCGCGCGGCACGTACCCGTGCACGTGCAGCGCATCCACCGGCCTGCCGTCCTCGTCGCGGGCCAGCTTGAGGTGCATGGCGCGCCGGTCGGACTCACGGAAGACCCCGGCCCCGGTGAGGTCGGGGTGCGGGATCGTCGGGCGCAGCGTGAGCTCAGCCGACAACGGGGTGTCCGGCGGGTCATCGCGGGTTTCGATGGGGCCGAACCGGACCACGATGTCGGCGGCGGAGCGTTGCGGACGGATGTACTCCTCGGATTCGGGTTCCCGCTTGTCGAGCTCGGCCAGCACCTGTTCCGGGGTGTATCCGCGCTTGGTGGTGTCCCGGGTGACTTTCCAGTCCCGCCGGATGTGCTCTGGCGGGTCGAGGTACACGGTGATGTCGAAGCAGGCCTGAGCCAACCGGGTGTGCAGCGGCAGCAGGCCTTCCACGATGACGAACTCGGTGGGCTCGATGAGCTCGGGCCGGATGAGCTGGCCGGTGTGGTGGTCGTAGATCGGCTTGAGCACGGGCTGGCCGGTGGCCAGCAGTTGCAGGTGCTGCTCCATGATCTGCACGTAGTTGCAGTCCGGGTGCAGTGCGGTGAACGGCAGTCCCTTGCGTTCGACCCGGTCGTAGCGGTGGTAGTCATCCACGCACAGCGAGGTGATCCGCTCGGCGCCCAGCGCGTCCACCAGGCCTTTGGTCAGCGTGGTCTTCCCCGCGGCGCTGTCGCCGGCGATCGCGAGCATCACCGGCCGCGACGTGCCGGACCCGGCGCGCTCCATCCGCAACAACTTGTCGGGCACGACACACCCCTTTTCTCCGCGCGTCAATCCTGAGACGCCTGGCCATACTTGCTGGGCCATGCTTGCTGAGCCGTACTTGACCGTAAACGGGCTCACCGAGGCTGGCGTCCCCTTCTGGGGGGAAACGCAAGGGGAATCCGGGTTGTATGGGTTGGCCGTATGGGCTGACTACACTCAGTGGATGGACGGCCAGCCGCTACGCGTGGTCCTGGTCGATGATCATGAGATGGTGCGGACTGGTCTCAAAGCGATGCTCAGCCGGTTTACCGGGCAAGTTCGGGTGGTCGGTGAAGCCGCGGATGCGGCGACCGCGCGGCGGGTGGTGGCCGGGTTGAACCCGGACATCGTCCTCGCCGACGTGCGGTTGGGCGGGGAGAGCGGGTTGGACCTGTGCCGCGATCTGGTGCGGGACGCTCCTGGGCGTCGAGTCGTCCTGCTCACCGTGTACGACGACGAGCAGTACCTGTTCCAAGCCATGCGGGCGGGAGCGGCGGGCTATCTGCTCAAGCGGATCGACGGCCCAGAGCTGGTCGAGCAACTGCACCGGGTGCACGCCGGCGCGGTGGTCGTCGATGCCGGCCTCAGTGCGCGCGCCGGGGCTTCGGCGGCCCGGCTGCAGGCCGGCGAGTACTGGCCCGGCGCGCATCTCGGCCTCACGCACCGGGAGAGTGAGGTGCTGTCGCTGATGGTTGCCGGCTCGTCCAACCGCGCCATCGCCGCCGAGCTGGTGGTCGGTGAGGAGACGGTGAAGAGTCACGTGCGCGGCATCTACCGCAAGCTGGCGGTGACCGACCGAGCGTCCGCGGTAGCGACAGCACTGCGCGAAGGCCTCTTCCGCTAGAACCCCGGCGTGGGTCGCCATTCGGAGCCGAATAGCGGTTCACAGCCCGATCACGTCTATCAGCGATCAAGGTTGCCTGCTCCTCGACGACCGCCAGGCCGGCGGGAGTCGCTGACAGCATCAGCGCCTCCGCGCGCCAGTATCCGGCACACCGGAGCACGCCCGCGCGCTTGTGATCGTCCATGTTGGGCAGCGTCATCGCTTGCCTCCCCTTGCGTGACGCGCGGAACGGGTGGATGGCGGCGATCCCAGTGCTTACGGGGGCAGCGGGGGTCGCCGCCGGCCGGCCGTCACTACGGGACGACCGGCGACCGGTCGAGCCTGGGTGGGGGGATAATCACCGGGTTACGCCAGGCTCGGCGGCCATGCGGAAATAATGTCTGCATTATGCGACCCCCGCAAGTCCGCCAATCGGGTGACGTGCTTGACACGCGCCCGGCCCTCGGTGGAAACCATCAGGTGGCTGAAGGGAGCTCAACCTGTGGCTGGAAGGAAGACCGTACGCAGCCGACGACTCGGCAGGCGGCTCAAGGCGCTGCGCGAGGCCGCCGGGATCAGCCAGGAAGCGCTCGCGGCGACGATCAGTCAGGGCTGCGCCGCACCGGTCCGGCTCACGCAGTCGGCCCTGTCCCGGGTCGAGTCCGGGCTCGCCCGTCTCGGCACCGAGCAGCTCGCCCGGATCATCCGCGCCGTGGGGGCCGACCCAGCGGCGGCGGTGGGCCTCGAGGAGCTGCGCGCTCGAGCCGATGAGCGCGGCTGGTGGCAGGACTGGAGCCATCTCATCACCAATATCGTGGAGATGGCGACCGAGCTGGAAGAGGAGGCCAGCACGATCAGGACCTACGACGCCGTATTCGTTCAGGGGCTGGTGCAGACCGAGGGCTACGCCCGCGCCGTGATCGAGTCATCCCGCGCGTTCGTCCGGCCACACCACGTGGACACGCGTGTCGAGCTGCGGATGCGCCGCCAGCGGCGCCTGTCCGAACCGAGCTTCGGCGCGCTGACCGTGGTCCTGACCGAGGCGTCGCTGCACCATGCGGTGGGCGGGCGCCTGGTGATGACCGCGCAACTGGCCAAGCTCTGTCAGATCGGTGAAGAGCGGCGGCACGCGATTCACGTCCTCCCCTACGCTCGCGGACCGTGGCCTGGGGTGTCGAGCTTCGTTCTCTACGGCTTTCCGCATCCCGACGATGGCGAGGTCGGACACGTCGACGGCGACCTCGGGGCACAGATCTACGAGGATCGCGAACCGATCAGCGCGCTGAACTACATGTTTCACTCCGCTCTCGCGCAGGCGCTCCCGGCGAGCGAGTCGCTCGACCTCATCCACACCGTCATGAAGGAGATGTGAGATCAGGATGAGCGACAACCCGTACGACTCGCTGTCCGACGCACAGTATGCGGCGGTGGAGAACGCCGACTATCACCCGCCTGCCGCGAGTGGGGACGGGACTACGTGCATTCTCGTGGCGTCGGCGTCCGGACTGATCGGACTTCAGGACAGCAAGCTTCCGGCCGACGAGCGCCGGGCGCGCACGCTGATCTTCAACCCGGCGGAGATGGCGGCGTTCGTCGCGGATGCCAAGGCAGGGGCGTACGACCACCTGATGTGACGCGACAGGGCGGCGGCAGCGGACTCCGCTGCCGCCGCCTGATGGTGGCCGGTTCGTCCGACCGCGCCATCGCCGCCGAGCTGGTGGTCGGTGAGGAGATGATGTGACGCTGTTCGGCGGTCAGTGGTGGGTAGGTGTCGGGGGTGGACCTGCAACGGAACCGGAACGCACGCTAAGCCGGTTCGGGCAGGTCGGAGTGGGTGCTCAGGGGTAGGGTTGCGCGGGTCGCTAGCGTGCGTTCCGGTTCGGTCGCAGCCCATTTATGATCTTGATTGAGGGTTCGATCGCCTGGTAGTGCCGCGTTCGGTGACTGTGATCTTGGTGTCCGGAAGTCCTCAGTAACGGACAAGATCCAATGTAAGGGTCCAGAGATCCGATTGAGCCTCCAAGAGCGTCCGGAACCCAGTCCGCGATCAATGTTCTGGAACCCCCGCCACAGAGCTGGGTTCCGGCACACGATCAGGCCCCCGGTCGGGACCCACGAATACCAACGTGATCTTGTCCGATACCGTGTCCGGAAGCTCTGATGCCCCTAGAGAGCAGTACCCAAGCCACCGGCGCACCCCTACTAACCTGCACGGACTGAGCTAATCGTGCGTTCCGGTTCCGTTGCAGGTCCACCCCCGCGTACTCAAGCCCGCCACCAACGCCACAACTCCCCATAAGAGGGCGACGACGGCTCAGACGCGGACACAACCGAGATGATCGACGATCACGGACCCACGATCCAGTCCGACACGCCGGCACCGATCACCGACAACCCGCCAAGATCAACAATCTGCAACGGCCCAGCTCACCCGGACCCCTGAATGGACACTTTTCGTTCCGTTGTTGCTCAAGCCCCGAAGCCCGGCTAGTCTGCTAATGCTGCGACCCGGTATGGCGCGGAGGGTTCCCACGAAGAAGGGCTGTGCTGTGCGTCGTGCACTGATCGTCGTCGATGTGCAGAAGGACTTTTGCGAGGGCGGAAGCGTTCCTGTGAGGGGTGGCGCGGCGAGGGCCGGGGCCATCGCCGGCCTGGTCCGGCGCTCCGCCGGCAGCCGGTATGCGCACGTCGTCGCGACGCGGGATCACCACATCGATCCGGGGAGCCACTTCTCCGAGCACCCGGATTTCCAGAACTCTTTCCCCGTCCACTGCGTGGCCGGTAGCGAAGGAAGCGACTTCCACCCGAAGTTCGCGCCCACCGCCGCCTCCGAAGCTGTTGACGAGGTCTTCTACAAGGGGGCGCACTCCGCCTCGAAGAGCGGCTTCGAGGGGTCGGCCGACGACGGCACGGCGCTGGCCGCCTGGCTCCGTGCGCGCGACGTCACCGGCGTCGACATCGTCGGTATCGCCACCGACCACTGTGTCAAGGCCACCGCACTGGACGCCGTACGAGCGGGCTTCGCCACACACGTCCTGCTCGACTACACCGCCGGTGTCGCCACCGACAGCACCAACCGCGCCATCAGCGAACTGCGCGAGGCGGGCGTCACGCTGACCGGCGAACCCGTCGTCCTCGACTGAACCCGTCCGACCGCGAAAACTCCCGAGATCCGCAGTGGTACGGGGATGAGCGGGATAGGGCGAAAAGGGGCCGTAGAGGCGTGGCGTCGTGGGTCGGAGTGCAGAGGAACGAAAAGTCCCGTTAGAGACCGTTTTCCCTGGTCACGGGCGCGGGTCGCTGTGTCGGACTCCCCATGACGGTCACGTGGTGTCGGGTGGCCCTCATCGGTGACGCTCTCAACCGTTCGTCGTTTCCGCAGGTGACGAAGGTCGACAACACGCATCAATGATCAATTTTGGCATCAACGGGACTTTTCGTTCCTCTGCACTCCGACCCCCGACACCGCGATGGCGACCCTGCTGCTGTCGGTCATGGGCGCGTTCGCTGAGTTCGAACGCGCACTGATCAAAGAGCGGCAACGCGAAGGCATCGCTTTGGCCAAGCAGCGTGGGCCTACCGGGGCCGCAGACGATCCCTCAGCGACGAACAAGCGGCGCGGCTGCGGCCAACGAGCAGATGAGGGTGCCCCGAAGACAACACTGGCCCGAGAACTGGGCATCAGCCGCGAAACGGTCTACCAGTACCTCCGCGCCACACCCTGACCACGGTGCCCTTCCGGCCAGGATGACAGAAATTCAGCATCCCTGATTTATCCTCATGATCCTGTCGTCGGCGTAAAGCGGAAAACGAGAAGAAACCCCTGGTCACAAGCATGCCAGACGGACTGGAACCTGCACCGGAACCCACTGGTTATCCCACCCTAGCGGGGAAAGCGCGACCTCGCGTAGTGCCGTGACACCAACCGTCAGACCAGAAAAAAGTCCCGATAAATTCGGTCACATAACGTCGCACGTTTTCTCCTATTAGGTTTGCCTTGAGGTCTAGAAATGTGAGACGGGTCTGATTCACCAGTCAACTTTCTCTATCGTAACCGACGATCATGCAGGCTTGCTGACGTGGGTGGGGGAACGGGAAACATTGGGGGAAGCTACGTGCGGTAGTCTTCCGGGTTAGGTTGCGTGGGTGAAGCCAGGATACCGGCACCGGAAGTCGCGGGCCAAGTCGCCGCCGGGGACTCGAGTGCTTCCGCTGGATGCGTCAGCGAATCCTAGACCGTGGCAATATGTACTGACTTCAGTAGTTACCTGTGTTATCATTCGCGCACCTTGTGATCTACTGAAATCATGATTCCGTGAGTGTGCGGCGTCGTGGGGCCGGGTTCAGGGTCCGATCAGGTTGCGGATCCGGCGGCCGACCTCGGCGTGCCGGTCGGGGTGCAGCTCGGCGACCGGGGCATCGCCGATCAGCCAGGTTCGGGGTAACGCGCTGATGCGATCCAGCACCGCCTGGCCCACGTCGGGGATCGGTTCGGTGACCACCCGGGACCCGGGACGGGTGGTGTCGCGGATCGGAACAGCCAGCATGTTGTCCTCGTTGAGCTCCAAGTACAGGTCGTTGGAGACGATCAGCCACGGCTCTGGGCCCATCACTCCGCCCTTGATGGTCCACACATCACCGAACCGTGGGGATCTAGGCGGCATCGCTGACGTTCCGGCCGCGGGTAGCGCCCAGGCGGTCCAGCTCGGCGGCCGCGTCGGCGCCCAGGTGCGCGCGCCGCTGTTCGTCGTCGGGCCCGCTCAGGCCCTCGTCGGCGCACCACCGCTGGTGGCGGGTCAACGCGTCGCGCATCGTCTCGGCCCGGGTGCACCGGGAGATCCACGCCGACACGCTCATGCCGTGCTCAGCGGCCGCGGCGAGGGCGTCCTGGTAAACACCGTCATCCATCGTGATCGTCACGCGCGTCGTAGCCACCCCGCCACCCTACACCAGTGCATATCGGATGGTAAGCAGAATCAGTACTACCAGATGTGCCCACCGTCGAGCAGGGGCCGCAGACCCAGCTTACGATCGCTGGTGACCAGGATCTTCTCGATGGTGTGGCCCTCAATCTGCCGGGCCAAGACCAGGATGGTGTCCAGGGAGAGCGGGAAAAACTGGGGGAGGCAGACCGCTGGTCAGGGTAACCGCGCGATGGCCCGACGGTAGGACCACCGGGCATGGCCGGAGACCGGCGTGGTGGCGGCTCAGGTGGCCTGCCCGGATTGCGCCAGGCCGACGGCGGCACAAGGATCATCACACGATCATGGAGCGCGGCCTGTTTGGGCACGGTGCGCCTGGCCAGCCGCCCCCGGGTTCACCAATCACACCCGATCCACAAGCCCCTGGCCGGGCAGCCTCCCCCAGTTTTTCCCGCTCTCCGTGTCGGCCAGACCGGCGATGTCGAACTGACCTCGCCCTTGTCGTCGGCCGAATCGCGCGGCCAGCTATGCGACGTCGCGTCGGGATGTCAGCAGGTTCGCCAAGGTCATCAACCCATGCTCCCGGTCGTCGAGCAGACACCGTGCCCGTACCAGGTGGTCTACGGCACTGCGCATACCGCCAGCCCAGTGGACTCGACGTCACGAATGGCGGAGGTCAGCGCCTCAAGGAGAGTGCCTGCGGTCCGGTCGAAGTGCAGCCACCCGTTACCGGCCACGGTTTCCGGGGTTGAGTCGTCACAACCTGCCTCGAACAGTGTTGTCCAGCTCCTCGTCGCTGGGCGCGTGGTCGAGGATCAGGGTGAACTCGTGGCTGCTCATCGGTCCTCCTCGTGTCGGTGGCGGCCCGCGAAGCGGTGCACCCGCTTCGCGACATGCTCGCCGGACGCTCGGCGTGGACCACAGCGACAGGTCGTCACCGCAGACCTCGCAGACCAGCGGTGGCCTTTGTGGATCTCGTCGACCCGCAGTCCCGGGCGGGCGATCGCAGCCAGTGCGTCGGCGATGGGTTTCTTCGGGTGCCGTCCACCACTAACTACGTTGTGAGTGTACAACAAGATGGCTGGCATCGCCCTGTCGTTCTACCCAATGCCAGCGTGGACGTCACCTAACCAATCGTCATTGTCAGTGAAAAATCTAGGTCAGCGTGAGGGCGGTGCTCGTCGCTCGGCGCCACCCGGATGATGTCTGGGGGTTTCACTTGCCTCGCACTGCACCAGAGCCCTTCCCCGGACCTCGACCGGCAGCCCATTACGGACTGCGCTGTTCAGGCACACTGGAGGGTCCTAACAGCCACCGTCCGGCGGCGGTGCGGACGTCCATTCGCTGGTGTGTCAACACCTCGAAGGCCGGCGGCGCGGCGAACGGCCACCAGGCCGGGCTCACGTCACCGCGGCGGAGTTCGGGCCGACCCGGTCGGCCAGCGCCTGCTGGCCTGCGGTGATCAGGGCGGGATCCCCGTGCCAGGCCTTCAGCGCCGGGTCGACCAGCGCCCGCCCGAAGGAGAAGGTCAGCGGCCATGGTGTCTGGTGTTTCTGCATCGCGGCCAGGTTCGCGGTGGCCACCTCCGGTGACTGGCCACCGGAGAGGAAGGCGACCCCGGCCAGCGAGTCCGGCAGCACCGCGAGCAGCGTGGCCACGGTCCGCTCCGCGACTTCCTCGGGGCTGGCGCGGTGGCCTGAGGCCGAGCCCGGTACGACCATGTTGGGCTTGAGCACGGTTCCGGCGAGATCAACCCCGGCCTCGTCCAGTTCCGCCAGCAGGTGTTCCAGCGCCGCGCGGGTCACCTCGGCGCAGCGTTCGATGGTGTGCTCGCCGTCCATCAGCACCTCGGGCTCGACGATGGGCACCACGGCCGACTCCTGGCACAGCGCGGCATACCGCGCCAGCGCGTGCGCGTTTGCCCGCAGCGCGCGCTGGGTCGGCCTGCCGTCACCGATAGTGATCACGGCGCGCCACTTGGCGAAACGAGCCCCCCTGGAGGCGTAGTCCTGCATTCGCTCCCGCAGACCATCGAGACCTTCGGTTATCTTCTCGCCGGGCGAGAACGCGAGATCCTTCGCGCCGGTGTCCACCTTGATGCCGGGCAGGATGTTCACGGCGTGCAAGGCGAGCGGAAAGCTCTGCCCATCGGCAAGTTTCTGGTTGAAGGTCTCGTCGGAGAGGATTACTCCGCTGATGCCTCGGTGCAGCTCTGGGGTGCTGATCAGCATCTCCCGGTAGGCCCGCCGGTTCTCCTCGGTCACCGCGATGCCGGCCTTGTCCAGCCGGGAGGACATGGTGGCGATGCTCTCGTCCGCCGCGAGAATGCCTCGCGGCCGGCTGACCATCGCGCGCGCGGTTGCGTGCAGCGCCTCGATCATGGCTCTCCCTCCACCGCGACGGGCTGGTCCACGCCGACGCCACTGAGCCTAGGCCCGGGCCGCCGCGGTGGGAGTCCCCCGGTGGGTGGATCCGGTGGGGGGCTGGGTCGCGGGCCGCGTGGCCGCCAGCCGCAGGTGTGCAGATGCTCGACGAACAGCCAGGTCGAGGCCCCGGACGAGGCCCCGACGACCGCATGCCACGGCCGCCGCATCGGGGTGCCCGGAGTGGGTACCGCGACCAGCCGCCCGTCGGAGAGCAGGTCGGCGATGGCGTCCTCGGAGACCAGCGCGCAACCGAGCTCGGCCACCGCGCCGGCTATCACCGCCCCGTTGGACCCCAGTACCAGGCGGGGTGGTGTGGCGTGCTGCGACTTCAGGTAGGTCTCGACCCGCGTGCGGGTGGATGACCCCTGTTCGCGCAGCAGCCACGGGGTGCTCGCCCAGTCGAACCCCTCGGCGACCGAGGGTGCGGCCACCACCAGAAGTTTGTTGGGTTTGGTGGCAACCACTCGCGCCTCGACTCCTGAGGGCGGCGCCCCGGCGATGACCAGGTCGACCTCGTGCGCGCTGACCAGATCCCACACCTGTGCGCTGGGGGCCACCTCCAGGGCCAGCGCGACTCTCGGGTGCCGTCGGCGGAACTCGGCCAGCAAAGCCGGCAGCAGGTGCTCCCCGGCGGTGGTGACCGCCGCCAGACGCAGCCGTCCCCGTTCCGGGTCGAGCTCCTGGAGTGCGGCCGCCGCACCCTCGTCGAGCAATCCCAGCACCCGGCGGGCGTACCGGGCGTAGACAGCGCCCGACGGGGTCAGCCGCAGCCCCCGACCCACCGGTTCCACGAGGGGCACCCCGAGCTCGCGGGCCAGTGCGCCGATTGAGGCTGATACGGCGGACTCGGTGACCGTCAGGCGACTGGCGGCGCCGCGTACCGATCCGGTGGCCGCCAGCGCGACCAAAGTGCGCAAACGTGACTCTGTCACAGCAACCTCCCGCGTCATCACAACCGCTGAGCAATGAGTACATAGACACAGCCAAAGACTTGATAGACAGGCTGATTGTGTACCGCCAAGCTCAGTAGTGACCAGAGGAGGCAGGAGTGCCCGACACCGAAGTCAACAGCTCGCAGACGAAGAAGGCGGATCGCTGGTCGGCGGGGGTCATCCCCTATGCCGAGATGGGCTACTGGGAGCCCGACTACCAGCCCAAAGACACCGACGTGCTCTGCGCGTTCCGGATCACCCCGCAGCCGGGGGTACCGCCGGAGGAGGCCGGAGCCGCGGTCGCCGGCGAGTCCTCGACCGCAACCTGGACGGTGGTCTGGACCGACCGGCTCACCGACTACAAGACATATCAGGCAAAGTGCTACCGAGTGGACGCGGTGCCCGGCACTGAGGGCCAGTACATCGCCTACATCGCCTATGACATCGACCTGTTCGAGGAGGGGTCGATCGCCAATCTGACCTCCTCGATCATCGGCAATGTGTTCGGGTTCAAGGCGCTCAAGGCGCTGCGGCTGGAGGACATGAGGATCCCGCTGCACTACGTCAAGACGTTCCAAGGGCCCGCGCACGGGATCATCACCGAGCGGGAGTACCTGGACAAGTTCGGCCGGCCGCTGCTCGGCGCCACGACTAAGCCCAAGCTGGGCCTATCCGCCCGCAACTACGGCCGCGTCGTCTACGAGGCGCTGCGCGGCGGGCTGGACTTCACCAAGGACGACGAGAACATCAACTCTCAGCCGTTCATGCGCTGGCGGGACCGCTACCTCTACTCGATGGAGGGGGTGAACCGCGCCTCGGCGGCAACCGGCGAGGTCAAGGGTCACTACCTCAACGTCACCGCCGCCACCATGGAGGACATGTACGAGCGGGCGGAGTTCGCCAAGCAGCTCGGCAGCGTCATCATCATGATCGACCTCACCATCGGCTTCACCGCGATCCAGTCGATGGCGAAGTGGGCCCGGGCCAACAGCCTGATCCTGCACCTGCACCGGGCCGGATACGCCACCTACGCCCGGCAGAAGAACCACGGAGTGAACTTCCGGGTGCTCGCCAAGTGGATGCGCCTGGCCGGGGTGGACCACATCCACTCCGGCACGGTGGTCGGCAAGCTCGAAGGCGACCCGAACGCGATCATGGGCTACTACGACACGCTGCGGATGGGCAGCATAGCGGCGAACCCGGTCCGGGGTCTGTACTTCGACCAGGAGTGGGGGTCGATGCCGGGCGTGATGCCGGTGGCCTCGGGCGGGATTCACGCTGGCCAGATGCATGACCTGCTGCATTACCTCGGCGAGGACGTGGTGCTGCAGTTCGGCGGCGGCACGATCGGCCACCCGATGGGCATCTCCGCCGGCGCCACCGCCAACCGGGTTGCGCTGGAAGCGATGATCAAGGCGCGGAACGAGGGGCGGGACTATCGCAAGGAGGGTGAGGACATCCTCAAGGCGGCCGCCAAGAAGTGCCGTGAGCTCGACGTCGCCCTGGCGACCTGGGGTGACATCTCCTTCAACTACGAGTCGACCGACGTGCCTGACGTCGTCGAGACGCCGACCTCCATCTAGTTCGGGCGCGATAGGGAGCCGACGATGCGCATCACTCAGGGGACTTTCTCCTTCCTGCCCGACCTCACCGACGCCGAGATCACCGCGCAGATCCAGTACGCGCTGGACAACAACTGGCCCTGCTCGGTGGAATTCACTGACGACCCGCACCCCCGCAACGTCTACTGGGAGATGTGGGGACTGCCGATGTTCGACCTCACCGACGCCGCTGGCGTGCTCGCCGAGGTCAACGCCTGCCGCAAGGCCAAGCCGGAGCACTACGTCAAGGTCAACGCCTACAACGCGAACTACGGCAAGCAGACCGTCGCGCTGTCCTTCATCGTGGCGCGGCCAACCGACGAGCCCGGCTTCCGGTTGGAGCGCCAGGAGGCCGGCGACCGCAGCATCCGCTACACGCTGCACGCCTACGCCGCCGACGCGCCGCATGGCCGCCGGTACAACGGTCAGCAATGACCGATACCAACCGCGCACCCGGCGGCGAGGCACCCGCTCGCATCGGGTTCGGCATGTCCTCGCCCGGCCCTGGTCCAGCTGGTTCTGGCCGGGCCGGGTCGGGGGCACCCGAGGAGGCGGAGCTCGCGGTTGAGACGCTGCCGCCGGAGGCGCGGGTCGATCTGGCCAAGGAGCGCGCGGAGACCGGGATCGATGCGGTTTTCGACTCGCTGGATGCCGATCTGGTCGGTCTCACCCCGGTCAAGACCAGGATCCGTGAGATCGCCGCGCTGCTGCTGGTCGACCGGGCCCGGGCCCGGTTCGGCCTGTCCACCTCCCGACCCAACCTGCACATGAGCTTCACCGGCAGCCCGGGCACCGGCAAGACCACCGTGGCGATGCGGATGGCCGACATGCTGCACCGGCTGGGCTACCTGCGCCGAGGGCACCTGGTCTCGGTGACCCGCGACGACCTGGTCGGCCAGTACGTCGGGCACACCGCGCCCAAGACGAAAGAGGTTCTCAAACGGGCGATGGGCGGGCTGCTGTTCATCGACGAGGCCTACTACCTGTACCGCGCGGACAACGAGCGTGACTACGGGCAGGAATCCATCGAGATCCTGCTGCAGGTGATGGAAAACCAGCGGGAAGACCTCGTGGTGATCCTCGCCGGCTACAAGGACCGGATGGATTCGTTCTTCGTGTCCAACCCCGGGATGAGCTCTCGGATCGCGCACCACGTCGATTTTCCCGATTACACGCTCGACGAGTTGGAGGACATCGGGAGACTCATGGTCGCGGCGGAAGGTTACAACTTCACCCCGGAGGCCCAGGAAACCTTCCGAAAATACCTGGATCGCCGCAAGGACCAACCGCGCTTCGCCAACGCCCGCAGCGTTCGCAACGCGATCGAAAGGTCCCGGTTGCG